>JAEVZA010000207.1 GCA_023392475.1 Actinomycetes bacterium
GGGGTCGCCCTCGTCGCCGCGGTCGCGCCCGACAGCGGCTTCCACGCCGCGGAGCTCATCGCGGAGGCGGCGCGCACGGTCGGCGGCGGCGGTGGCAAGGGCGCCGACCTCGCGGCGGCCGGCGGCCGGCACCCGGAGCACCTCGACGAGGCCCTCGACCAGGTCCGGGCCGCGGTGGGCGCGGCGACCTGAGCGTGCGCGCGGTCGGGATCGACCTCGGCGACCGTCGCATCGGGGTGGCCCTCTCGGACTCCGACGGGACGCTCGCCCTGCCCTACGAGGTGGTCCAGCGCTCGGGCGACCGCCAGCGCGACCACCGGCGCCTCGCGGCGCTGGTCGCCGAGGCGGAGGCGGAGGTCGTGGTCGTCGGCGTGCCCTACTCGCTCGACGGCTCGATCGGCCGGACCGCCCGCCGCTACCTGGCGGAGACCGACGAGCTCCGTGCCACCATCGGCGTCCCCGTCGAGACCTACGATGAGCGCCTGACCACGGTCACGGCGGAGCGGGCGCTGCGTGAGGCGCAGGTACCCGGTCCGGCACGCCGGAAGGTCGTGGACAAGGTCGCGGCGGCCGTGCTGCTGCAGGCGTGGCTCGACCACCGAGCCGGACGTGAGGAACCCCCAAGTTGAGTGACCCGCAGGACCGCGCACCGCAGGACGAGCCGACCCGTGTCCGCCGTCCGGCCCGCCGGGCGGCCGAGGCCGACGAGTACGTGGTGATCCCGCGCCGGGCGAAGGGCGGTCGCCGCCTCCTCGCCGTGGCCGGCGTCCTGGTCGCCGCGTTCGGCATCCTCGTGCTCGTCGGCGTCATCTGGGCGACCCGGCAGATCAACCCCGGCGGCGGCCAGGGCAAGCAGGTCGACGCGGTCATCGTCCCCACCGGGTCGACCACGGACTCCATCTCGACGATCCTCGCCGACGAGGGGGTGATCACGAACGCGCAGCTCTTCCGCTGGTACGCGAGCTGGAAGTCGGCCGGCCCGTGGGAGGCCGGCAAGTACGTCAAGTTCCGGCAGAACTCGTCGTTCGACGAGGCGATCCAGGTCCTGGACGACGGACCGGCGCCGATCGACTCGAACACCATCCGCATCCCCGAGGGCAAGCGGCTCGCGGACGCGCTCCAGATCATCTCCAGGTCGATGCCGAACATCTCGGTCGAGCAGCTGATGTTCGCCCTGCAGTCCGGCAAGGTCACGTCCAAGTACAAGCCGGCGGACGTGAACAACTGGGAGGGGTTCCTCTTCCCCGACACCTACGAGTTCTCCGACGACGCGACGCCGGTCGAGATCCTCCAGGTGATGGCCACGAAGATGGACAAGGTCCTCGACGAGCTCGGCTACGACAAGGCCGAGGCGCTCCAGGGCCGCAGCCCCTACGAGCTGGTCACCGTGGCGTCGCTCGTCGAGCGCGAGGCGGGCACGCCGGCGGACGAGCGGGGCAAGGTCGCCCGGGTGATCCTCAACCGACTCGACGCCAAGGAGCCGCTCGGCATCGACGCCGCCAACCTGTACGGGCTCGGTCGGTCGTCCGGCTCGCTCACGAAGTCGGACCTCGCCGTGGACTCGCCGTACAACGTGCGGAAGAACCCCGGGCTGCCCCCCACGCCGATCTGCCTGCCGGGGCGCGCCTCGCTCGAGGCGGCCATCCAGGCGCCGCCGGGGGACTGGAAGTACTACGTCCTGATCTCCAAGGACCCGCCGACCCACCTGTTCACCGACTCCTACAAGGAGTTCCAGCAGGCCAAGGCCGACGCGCAGGCGAGGGGGGTCTTCTGAGCGGCGCACCCACCGGGCGGACCCGCGTCGCCGCGGTGGTCGGCTGGCCGGTCGAGCACTCGCTGTCGCCGGCCATCCACAACGCCGCCTTCGATGCGACCGGGCTGGACTGGACCTACGTCGCCCTCCCGGTGCCGCCCGGCGCCGCGGCGGGGGCCGTCGGCGGCGTGCGCGACCTCGGCATCCGAGGCCTCTCGGTCACGATGCCCCACAAGGCCGACGTCATCCCGGCGCTCGACGGCCTCACCGCCACCGCCCGGCGGCTGGGCGCGGTCAACTGCGTCTTCCGGGACCCCGACGACGACGGCCGCCTCGTCGGCGACAGCACCGACGGGGTCGGCTTCCTGGCCGGCCTGCGCGACGACCTCGGCCTCGATCCGTCCGGTGCGCGCTGCGTCGTGCTCGGCGCCGGCGGGGCCGCCCGGGCGGTGGTGCTCGCCCTCGCGGAGGCAGGGGCGTCGGCCGTCCAGGTCGTGAACCGGACCCACGCGCGCGCCGTCGAGGCGGCGGCGCTCGCCGGCCCGGTCGGGTCGGTGGCCGGTCCCGACGCGGTCGTCGGCGCCGACCTCGTCGTGAACGCCACCCCCGTCGGCATGGGTGGGGACGACGCCCTGCCCGTCGGGGCCGAGCTGCTCGCCGTCGGTCAGGCGGTGGCCGAGCTCGTGTACCACCCGGCGACCACGCCCCTGATGCGGGCGGCGGCGGAGCGGGGTGCCCGGGCCGCGAACGGCACCTCGATGCTCGTGCACCAGGCCGCGGCGGCGTTCGAGCGCTGGACGGGCGTCGAGGCGCCGGTCGACGCGATGCGGGCCGCGACGGGCCGAACGGCCTGACCGCGGGTCACCGACATGGGCCGTTGGGCCCAACAATTCCTGAACCCGCGGGCCGGGCGTGCCGAAGAACCCTCCAGGGACCATCGCAGGAGGATTCACGTGGCTCTCCAGGGAACGATCGACGGCTTCGGCGTCGTCGACGTGCTGCAGCTGCTGTCCACGTCGCAGAAGTCGGGCCGGCTGGTGATCGAGGGCGACCGTGGCGTGGGCCAGCTGTGGGTCGTCGACGGCGCCGTGACGGCCGGGAACGTGCGTGGCCACGACGTGGCCGACGCCACCGAGATCGTCTTCGAGCTGCTGCGCTTCGCCGAGGGGTCCTTCCTGTTCGAGCCGGGGGCGGCGGTCCCTGCGGGCTTCGAACCTGCCGCGGTCCCGGGGGCGCTCGAGGAGGCCGGTGAGCGGCTGCGCCGCTGGCTGGCGATCGAGGCGGTGGTGCCGTCGGTGGCGCACCGGCTGCTGCTCCGCCCCGACCTCCCCGACGACGAGGTGACCCTGGGTGCGGCCGACTGGCAGGTGGTCGTCGCGGCCGGTGCCGGGGCGTCCGTCGCCCAGTTCGCCGAGGTGACCGACGTCGACGAGTTCGCCGCCTGCACCGCCGTGGCCGCGCTGGTCGAGCGCGGGCTCGTGGACGTCGAGGCGCCGGCCGAGGG
>JAEVZA010000218.1 GCA_023392475.1 Actinomycetes bacterium
CCAGCGCGCCGACGGCCGCCGCCTCGTCGGTGCCCCCGGGTCGGAGCCCGTGGTCGACGTGCACGGCGGTCACCACCAGCCCGTGCGCGACCGCGAGCGCGAGGAGCGCGGTCGAGTCCGCGCCGCCGGAGACGCCGCAGGTGACCTCGGTGCCGACGGCCGGGAAGGTGCAGCGGCCGAGCAGGGCGGCGACGTGCGGGTCCGACGCGGACGGCGGCGGACCGGCGGTCACGCCGCCGTGACGGTGGGGGCGACCCGGGCCAGCCACCGGGCCGGGTCGCGGATCTCCTCGAGCGACGGGAGGTTCTCGGACCGCTCGAACGCCCGGTTCAGCAGCGCCGGGCCGCCGACCTCCTCGACCGCCGCGATGAACGCCTCGCCCTGCTCGTACTGGGCCAGCTTCGCCTCGAGGCCGATCAGCCGCTGCAGGAGCTTGGCGGCCACGTTCATCTCGGCGCGCCGGGCGCGCAGCGCACGCGCGAACCGCGGGGCCGACGGGACCCGCTCCGTCGCGGCGCGGTCCATGATCACGTCGCCGTGGCCCTCGAGCAGGCTCATCAGCCCGCCGACCTGCTCCATCACCTTCAGCTGCTCGGGCGTGGCGAACAGGGCGGCGATGCCGCCGTCGCTCAACGGGTTGGTCCGGCGGCGCAGGCCGTCGGCGACGCGACCTACCGCGGTGAACAGCCGCGCCGGGTCGGTGTCGGCCTCGTCGACGAGCTGGTGGACGAGCCCGAGGAAGTACGGCCGCAGCCACGGCACGCCGGTGAACTGCGTGCGGTGGGTCACCTCGTGGAGCGCGACCCAGAGGCGGAACTCCTCGGGCGGGAAGGACTGGCGCTTCTCGAGGGCGAGGATGTTCGTGCCCACGTAGTAGACGAGGTCCTGGTCCTCCGGGTCCTCGTCCTCCAGCACCAGCAGGTCGTACTGGCCGAGCACGCGGGTGGACATCCAGCCGAGCATCGCGCCCAGCTCGGCGCCGGCGACCTTGCCCGACAGCTCACCGGCCACGCCGCCCATCGCGTCCTCGAGCCGCGTGAGCACCGGGCGCAGCATGCGGCGGTAGCTCGCCAGGTTGGCCTGCACCCAATCGCTGCGGTCGACCACCTTGGCGCGGGCGGGGCCGGCGGCGGAGCGGAAGCCGGTCTCGGCCTCGACGTACACCTGGGCCTGGGCGGTCAGCTCCTCGAAGTCCCGCGCCATCCCGTGGGCGTGGTACGAGGACGCGAACGGGTCGTCGCCCGCGATGCGGGCCGCCACCGAGCCGGCGAGGTCCCAGTCGATCGAGTCAGACACGGGGTGCGCCGGGACCGGGACGGCCCGGGCTCAGCTCTCGCCCTTGGGGTACCGGGTCTTGGTGACCTTCGCGAGGTACAGCGCCACGACGGTGATGACCGCCGCGATGGAGCCCAGCGCGATCGGGACCGCGAGCCAGTAGTGCCACACCGGCGACACCGGGGCGTCGGCGGCGAGCAGCGACGCCAGGGCGGTCAACGACTGTGCTGCGTGCATGGGCTCACTCTAGAGGTGGGTCCGCCGCCGGTCACAACGGGCGGTCAGGCCTCGGGGGCCGGCCCGCCGTCGGGCGCGTCCTCGAGCTGGTCGAGGACCGAGAGGATCCGGGTGCGGAGCTCGTCGGGCACCTGGTCCCGGCACTTCACGGCCACGACCTTGCGCAGCTCGGCCTCGAAGTCGAAGGCCTCGAGGCACGGGGAGCACCGCTTCAGGTGCGCCTCGACCTTGCCCACCGTCGCGGCGTCCAGCTCCCCGTCGAGGAAGGAGTACAGCTGGGCGACGGCGTCGTCGCAGTCGTGGTCGGACGGCTCGGTGTGGGACATCGGCTCGGTGTGGTCGAGAGGTCGGTCGGACGTGGCGTCAGCGTCGCTCGGGTCGGCTGGCGAGGTCATTGCTCGGCCACCACCGGATCACGGTCGGCCAGCCCTCTTTCCGCTGCGAAGTCGTGCAACGAGCGCTGCAGCGCTTTTCTTCCCCGGTGCAGCCGGCTCATCACGGTGCCGATCGGGATGTCCAGGATCTCGGCGATCTCCTTGTAGGAGAAGCCCTCGACGTCGGCGAGCAGGACCGCCATGCGGAACTGCTCCGGCAGCGCCTCGATCGCGTCCTTGACGTCGGTCTCGGTGAACATGTCCATCAGCTCGTCCTCGGCGCTGCGGCCGAGCGTCGCCGCCTCGAGGCCGCCGAGGCGGCGGTAGAGGTAGAGGTCCTCGACGTCGTCCAGGTCCGTCTGCTCGGGCCGGCGCTGCTTCGCGCGGTACGAGTTGATGAAGGTGTTCGTGAGGATCCGGTAGAGCCAGGCGCGCAGGTTCGTGCCGTCCGTGAAGGACGGGAACCCGCGGTAGGCGCGGATGAACGTCTCCTGGAGGAGGTCCTCGGCGTCCGCGGGGTTGCGCGTCATGCGCAGCGCGGCCGCGTACAAGGGGTCGAAGTAGGGGGACGCCTGTTCGACGAAGGTGGCCTGGTCCGCCATGGTCAGCCCACCGTACGACGTTCGCGGCGGCCTGTCAGCGGCCGCCGGCGTGGCGTCGGGCGGGCGCTCCGGCGGGCCGGCCCCTCGGGGGCGACCCCGACGATCCTGTGCTGCGTGCCCGGCTCAGCTGCTGCGGGGCGGGGTCGGGTAGTAGTCCTGGCTCCGGATCCACTTCCCACAGACCTGGCACCGACTGGCAGCGCCTGCGCACAGGCCCCGGCAGTGGCGGCACTCCGTTGTGCTGCTCATGCCCATCTCCGATGTGTCGACTGCGCCGTCCACGGTGACGTGGGCAGCACGTCCAGTCAACCAAGTTCTCCACCCGATGGCACGCCACCCCGGCCGCCGATCCTGAGGACGCGGCCGGGGTGGCGCCCACGGGCGCGTCCGGAGTTGGGTGCGGGGTGGGACCCCGGTGCGTGGCGGCCCGGTCAGGCGGCGGACGGGCGGGTGCGCCGCGCCCACACCGAGAGGCCGATGCCGCTCAGGAGCAGGAGGCCGCCCACCAGGGCGAGGTTCGCCGACGGGGCGCCGGTGAGCGCCAGCGAGGACGGCTCGGCACCCGGGGTCGTCGTGGCGCTCTCGACCGAGGCCGGCGCCTCGCCGTTGCCGTCGACCTTGATCGTGGTCACACCGGCCACCGCCGCGGTCGTCGTGGTCGTCGACGGGGTCGTGGTGGTGGTCGTGGTCGACGTCGTCGTGGTCGTCGGCTGGCAGCCGCTCGCCGTGTACTGCTGCGAGGTGTTCACGTCGAACGGGAACAGCAGCGGGCCGTGGTGGGCGCCGGTCGGGCTGATCTGCTGCGGCGTGTCACCGGTGATGACGTCGAACTGCGCCGGGGTGCAGTCCTTCGAGAAGGTGATCGTGGTGACCGACGCGTCGCCGATCACGAAGTCCTTCACGGACTGGAGCTGCTGCGGCCACTGCTGGCCGTTGGTCGGCATGGCGTAGATGACGGCCGTGGCCGTGACCGGGTCGCACAGGTCGACCGGGTTCGTGACCTTGAGCGAGAAGAGCTCGTCGGTCGACTCGGACGCGGCGGTCCACTGGAGCCGGGCCAGCGCGCTCGGCACGCAAGGGCCGGCGTAGTTGAGCGGGGTCTGCTCGACCGTGATGGTGCCCGTGGCACCGGCCGACGGTGCCGTCACGAACGCGGCGGCCACGAGGGCCAACCCGCACAGCACGATCGTCACCGCGGCGGAGGTCTTCCCTCGCCGCGCCCGCGTGGACGTGTCCTGCATCTGCCTGCTCACGGTGCTCGCCTCCACAACCGCGCTCCCTCGAGCGATGTCGTGACAGGTTCTCAGAATCCGGGGGGCGCGAACAAGCACCACGACGGTGAACAGTCGGGGCAGATCTCCCTCGGTGACGCGCGCGTCACCCTCGGCAGGGCGGCGCCGCCCGCAGCGCCGACGGGCGCGCGGTCCGCGTCGACGGATCAGTAGCCGCCGAACTCCTCGACGACGTAGAGGCGCCCGTCGGACCCGGTCGCGACGCCGATGCCCACGCGGTTCGACCGCGGCTCGAGGATGTTCGCGCGGTGCAGGGTGCTCGCCATGAAGCGCGCGTGCATGTCCGCGGTGCTGGTCCCCGAGCCGACGTTCTCGGCGAGCGACGTCCAGCCGTCGGGCACGCCGACGGTGAGGTCCGAGTGGCGGAGCGACCGCGTCGCCGCGAGCTGCTCGGCCCAGTCCTGCGCCTTGCGCGACAACCCCGGGTCCACCTGCAGCGCGGGGATCCCGCGCGCGGCGCGCTCCCCCGCGACGCGCTGCGTCATGTCGTTCACGCTCATCCCGTCGCAGCCGCTCAGCAGCCCGACGGCCAGGAGCGCCGCCAGCACGAGCCCCACGGCCCGCGTCCTCCGTCCCATCCGATCGGCTCCTCCCGGTCGTTCCCTCCCGGCGGCCGCGGGGGGGCCCCCCCCACCACACCCCCC
>JAEVZA010000209.1 GCA_023392475.1 Actinomycetes bacterium
TGGCCTGCATGGCCTGCTGCATCGCCCGGGTCACCTCGGAGGTCGCGGTCGTCCAGATCTCGACCTCCTTCTGCTTGCGCTCGCCGTCGGTGATGATGCCGCGCCGGAACTGCTTCTCGACCTTGTCCGCCTCCGCCTCGTGGCGGTCGAGGATGTCGTACTTGTCGCCCGGCGTCTGGACGTCGTTGATCGAGATCGTCAGACCCGACCGCATGGCGTAGTTGAAGCAGAGCCCCTTGATGGCGTCGAGCGCCGCGGCAGCGTCGGCACGCCGGAAGTCGATGGCGAGGCGGTCGACGATCGCCGTCATCTCCTTCTTGCGCACCGGCTCGTCCACGAAGCCGTAGCCCGCGGGGAGCGCCCGGTTGAACAGCAGGCGCCCGGCCGTGGTGTCGCGCCAGACGGCGGCGGTGCCGTTCGCCGGCGAGACGAGCAGGTCGGGGAACTCGCTGCCCCGGTACTGGATGCGGGCGTGCACGGAGAGCTCGCCCGACTCGATGTCGCGCTCGACCTGGTCCATGCGCTTGTAGACGCGGCCCTCGCCGGGCGCGCCCTCCACGTGGTCGGTCAGGTAGGAGGCGCCGATGATCATGTCCTGGGTCGGCGTGACGAGCGGCTTGCCGTGCGCCGGGCTGAGCATGTTGTTCGCGCTCAGCATCAGCACGCGGGCCTCGGCCTGGGCCTCGGCCGACAGCGGCAGGTGCACCGCCATCTGGTCGCCGTCGAAGTCGGCGTTGAACGCCGCGCACACCAACGGGTGGATCTGGATGGCCTTGCCCTCGACGAGGATCGGCTCGAACGCCTGGATGCCCAGGCGGTGCAGGGTCGGCGCGCGGTTCAGGAGCACCGGGTGCTCCTTGATGACGTCCTCGAGGACGTCCCACACCTGCGGGCGGCGGCGCTCCACCATCCGCTTGGCCGACTTGATGTTCTGCGCGAGCTCCTTGTCCACCAGCGCCTTCATGACGAACGGCTTGAACAGCTCCAGCGCCATCAGCTTCGGCAGGCCGCACTGGTGCAGCTGGAGGGTCGGGCCGACGACGATGACCGAGCGGCCGGAGTAGTCGACGCGCTTGCCGAGCAGGTTCTGGCGGAACCGGCCCTGCTTGCCCTTCAGCATGTCGGACAGGGACTTGAGGGGCCGGTTGCCCGGGCCCGTGACCGGACGACCGCGGCGGCCGTTGTCGAACAGCGCGTCGACGGCCTCCTGGAGCATCCGCTTCTCGTTGTTGACGATGATCTCGGGCGCACCGAGGTCCAGCAGCCGCTTCAGCCGGTTGTTCCGGTTGATCACGCGGCGGTACAGGTCGTTGAGGTCCGACGTGGCGAAGCGGCCGCCGTCGAGCTGCACCATCGGGCGCAGGTCGGGCGGGATCACCGGCACGACGTCGAGGATCATGGCGCGCGGGTCGTTGACCCGGTTGCCGTGCTCGTCCTCGCGGTTGAACGCCGCGACGATCTTGAGCCGCTTGATCGCCTTCTGCTTGCGCTGGGCGGAGAGGGGCTTGCGGCCCTCCTCCGGGTCGATCGCCTCGCGGAGCTTCTTCTCCTCCTCCTTGAGGTCGATGCGGTCGATCAGCAGCTTGATGGCGCCCGCGCCCATGCCGCCCTCGAAGTAGTCGCCGAAGCGGTCCTGCAGCTCGCGCCACAGCATCTCGTCCTCGATGATCTGCCGCGGGTAGAGGTCCTTGAACTCGTCCCACACGCGGCCGAGCAGCTCGAGCTCGGCGTCGTAGTTCTCGCGGATGACCGTGAGGTCCTTCTCCGCCGCCTTGCGGCGGCTGGAGAGGTCGGACTCCTTGGCGCCCTCGGCCTCCAGGGCCTCGAGCTCGCCCTCGAGCTCCTCCATGCGGCGGGCCAGCTCGAGCTCGCGCTCCTTCTCCACCGCGTCGCGCTCGCCGAGCATCTCGGCCTCGAGGCTCTCGAGGTCCGTGTGGCGGCGCTCCTCGTCGACGTGCGTGACGAGGTTGGCGGCGAAGTAGATGACCTTCTCGAGCTGCTTGGCCTTCAGCTCCTCACGCGGCTCGATGCCGGAGAGGAGGTAGGCCAGCCACGAGCGGGTGCCGCGGAGGTACCAGATGTGCACGGCCGGCGCGGCGAGCTCGATGTGGCCCATCCGCTCGCGGCGGACCTTCGAGCGCGTGACCTCGACGCCGCAGCGCTCGCAGATGATGCCGCGGAAGCGCACGCGCTTGTACTTGCCGCAGTAGCACTCCCAGTCCTTCGTCGGGCCGAAGATCTTCTCGCAGAAGAGTCCGTCCTTCTCGGGCTTGAGCGTGCGGTAGTTGATGGTCTCCGGCTTCTTGACCTCGCCGTTGGACCACGTGCGGATCGCGTCCGCGGTGGCCAGGCCGATCCGGAGCTGGTCGAAGAGGTTGACGTCGAGCATGGGGGTGTCGTGTCCTCTCTCAGCGACGCTCCGCCTGGCGGCGGGCGTCGTCCTCGTCGGAACCGCGCTCGGGGCGGGACAGGTCGATGCCCAGCTCCTCGGCGGCGCGGAAGAAGTCCTCGTCGAGCTCCCGCATCTTGATCTCCTCGCCCGTGCGGGAGAGGACCTCGACGTTCAGGCAGAGCGCCTGCATCTCCTTGATGAGCACCTTGAAGCTCTCGGGGATGCCGGGCTCGGGGATGTTCTCGCCCTTGACGATCGCCTCGTACACCTTGACGCGTCCGAGCGTGTCGTCCGACTTGATGGTGAGCAGCTCCTGGAGGCAGTAGGCCGCGCCGTACGCCTCGAGGGCCCACACCTCCATCTCGCCGAAGCGCTGCCCGCCGAACTGCGCCTTCCCGCCCAGCGGCTGCTGGGTGATCATCGAGTACGGACCCGTGGAGCGGGCGTGGATCTTGTCGTCCACCAGGTGGGCGAGCTTCAGGATGTAGGCGTAGCCCACCGTCACCGGGTTGTCGTAGCGCTCGCCGGTGCGGCCGTTGTAGAGCGTGACCTTGCCGTCGTCGCCGATGAGCCGGCCGTCCACGCCGTAGTCGGAGCGCACCGACTCCGGGTGCACGTTGGAGAAGATCGTCTTGATCGTCGGGTGCTTGCCCGACATCTCCTCCTCGTCCCACTTGGCGCCGTCGAACACCGGGGTGGTGATCAGCGTGGCCGGCCGCGTGGTCGGGCGGGTCTTGGTCTCGGTGCCGCGGATCGGCTGCTCGCCGACCTCGGTGTCGCCGTCGGTCCAGCCCCAGCGGGCCGCCCAGCCGAGGTGCGTCTCGAGCACCTGGCCGACGTTCATGCGGGACGGGACGCCGAGCGGGTTCAGGATGATGTCGACCGGGGAGCCGTCCTCCATGAACGGCATGTCCTCGATCGGCAGGATCCGCGAGATCACGCCCTTGTTGCCGTGGCGGCCGGCGAGCTTGTCGCCCACCGAGATCTTGCGCTTCTGGGCCACGTAGACCCGCACCAGCTGGTTGACCCCCGGCGGCAGCTCGTGGGCGTCGTCACGGCTGAACACCTTGACGTCGATCACCTTGCCGGTCTCGCCGTGGGGCACCTTCAGCGAGGTGTCGCGCACCTCGCGGGCCTTCTCGCCGAAGATGGCGCGGAGCAGGCGCTCCTCCGGGGTGAGCTCGGTCTCGCCCTTCGGCGTGACCTTGCCGACCAGCACGTCACCGGGGTCCACCTCGGCGCCGACGCGGATGATGCCGCGCTCGTCCAGGTCGGCGAGGATCTCCTCGGAGAGGTTCGGGATGTCCCGCGTGATCTCCTCGGGGCCGAGCTTCGTGTCCCGGGCGTCCACCTCGTGCTCGTGGATGTGGATCGACGTGAGCACGTCGTCCTTCACCAGGCGCTCCGAGAGGATGATGGCGTCCTCGAAGTTGTAGCCCTCCCACGGCATGAACGCGACCAGCAGGTTCTTGCCGAGCGCGAGCTCGCCGTTGTCGGTCGAGGGGCCCTCGGCGAGGACGTCGCCCGCCTTCACCTTCTGGCCCTCGGCCACCGACGGCCGCTGGTTGATGCAGGTGTCCTGGTTCGAGCGCTCGAACTTGTGGAGCCGGTGCGTGGTGCGGCCGGCCTTCTTGTACTCGACGACGATCGCGGCGCCGTCGACCTCGAGGACCGTGCCGTCCTCCTGGGCGAGGACCATGTCGGCCGCGTCCTCGGCCGCCCGCTTCTCGATGCCGGTGCCGATGTACGGGGCCTCGGCGCGGAGCAGCGGGACCGCCTGCTTCTGCATGTTGGCGCCCATGAGCGCCCGGTTGGCGTCGTCGTGCTCGAGGAACGGGATGAGCGACGTGGCCACGGACACGATCTGCCGCGGCGAGACGTCCATCAGCTGGACCTCCTCGGGGGCGACCGCGGAGATCTCCGTGGTGGCGCCGAGGAACTCGTCCCGCTCGAGCTGCAGCTTCAGGTCCGAGAGGGAGGCGGCCTGCGGCGAGCGCCGGACGAGCACGCGGTCCGCGGTGAAGCGGCCGTCGGGCCCGATGGGCGTGTTCGCCTGGGCGACGATGTACTCCTCCTCCTCGTCGGCCGGGAGCCAGAGGATCTCGTCCGTGACGCGGCCGCTCTCGACCTTCCGGTACGGCGTCTCGATGAAGCCGAACTGGTTGACGCGGGCGAAGGTGGCGAGGGCGCCGATGAGGCCGATGTTCGGGCCCTCCGGCGTCTCGATCGGGCACATGCGGCCGTAGTGGCTGAAGTGCACGTCGCGCACCTCGAAGCCGGCCCGCTCGCGGGACAGGCCGCCGGGGCCGAGCGCCGAGAGGCGCCGCCGGTGGGTCAGGCCCGACAGCGGGTTGACCTGGTCCATGAACTGGCTGAGCTGGGAGGTCCCGAAGAACTCCTTGATCGCCGCGACCACCGGCCGGATGTTGATCAGGGTCGTGGGCGTGATCGCCTCGACGTCCTGCGTGGTCATGCGCTCGCGGACGACCCGCTCCATGCGGGAGAGGCCGATGCGCACCTGGTTCTGGATCAGCTCGCCGACCGAGCGGATGCGCCGGTTGGCGAAGTGGTCCTGGTCGTCCAGGCGGTAGCCGTGCGTGCCGGCCGCGAGGTTGAGCAGGTACGTGGTGGCGGCGAGGACCTCGCAGCGGCTGAGCACCGGCTGGTCGGGCTCGGGCGCGTCCAGCTGGCCCAGCTGCGGGAACAGCTCCTGGAGCCGCTCGATCTCCGGGCCGAGCTTCCGGTTCAGCTTGTACCGGCCGACCCGGCTGAGGTCGTAGCGGCGGGGCTCGAAGAAGGCGTTGTTGAAGTAGTTGCGGGCCGAGTCCACCGTGGCGGGCTCACCCGGGCGGGCCCGCTTGTAGATCTCGATGATCGCCTCCTCCTGGGTGGGGGCGAGCTCGCGGTCCTTCTCCCACTGGCCCTCGAGGAAGTCGAAGTGGCGGACGAACGCGTCCAGGAAGCCCGGCGCGTTCTCCTCGTCGTAGCCGAGGGCGCGAAGGAGGACGAACAGCGACAGGCGGCGCTTGCGGGCCACGCGGGTGCCGGCGGTCGGGTCCTTGCCCGGCTTCTGCTCGACGTCGAACTCGATCCACTCGCCGCGGTAGGGGTGGATGGTGCCGGTGACCAGCTGGTGCTTCGACAGGTTCCGGAGGCGGAACCGCTCGCCGGGCTGGAAGATCACGCCGGGCGAGCGCACGAGCTGGGACACGACGACCCGCTCGGTGCCGTTGATGATGAAGGTGCCCTTGTCCGTCATCATGGGGAAGTCCCCCATGAACACGGTCTGCTCCTTGATCTCACCCGTGTTCGCGTTCATGAAGCGGGCGCGGGCGAAGATCGGGGCGGAGAAGGTCATGTCCTTCTCCTTGCACTCCTCCACCGTGAACTTCGGCGGCGGGCGCAGGTCCTCGTCGAACGGGTCGAACTCCAGCTCGAGGCTGAGCGTCTCGGTGAAGTCCTTGATCGGCGAGATGTCCCGGAAGGCATCCGCCAGTCCCTGCTCGACGAACCAGTCGAAGGACTCCTTCTGGACGGCGATCAGGTTGGGCAGATCGAGAACCTCGTCGAGGTTCGCGAACGAATAGCGGTCGCGGAAGCTGACGCGAGAGGACAAGGAGCTACTCCCTGTGAGCGCTGGGCGGGCGGCGGGCGATCACCGGCACCTGGGCGCGCGACGTCTGAGGAGGAAAATCTTCGGACGTCGAACGGCAGGGCACGGCAACCGAATAGAGTACGCGGCCCACTCGGCTCGGTCAAGACACCCGGCAGGGAAGGCCGACGGCGGCGACCTCGCGGTCGCGCCGGGCCTCCGACGGGCTCACGGGAGCGTACGAAGGTGGGCCCCCGGGGTCAAGCACCTCGCGCCCGGACGCGGGACGGGGCACCCGCCCGGCCGGGTGGCCGGGACGGGTGCCCCGTCGGTCGATCAGCCCCGGAGGGCGGCGATCACTTGACCTCGACGGTCCCGCCGGCGCCCTCGAGCGCCTCCTTGGCCTTGTCGGCCTCGTCCTTCGAGACGCCCTCGAGGACGGCCTTCGGGGCGGACTCGACGAGGTCCTTGGCCTCCTTCAGACCCAAGCTGGTGAGGCCGCGCACCTCCTTGATGACCTGGATCTTCTTGTCGCCGGCGTCGGTGAGGACGACGTCGAAGCTGGTCTTCTCCTCGTCACCACCGGCGTCGCCGCCACCGCCACCGGCGGGTGCCGCGGCCACGGCCGCCACGGGGGCCGCGGCGGTCACGCCGAAGCGCTCCTCGAACTCGCTCAGCAGCTCGGAGAGCTCGAGCACGGTCATGCTGGAGATCGCGTCGAGGATCTCTTCCTTGGTCGCCATTCCTGTCACTCCTCTTCCTGTGCGGCGTCGTCGGCGTTCGCCTCGACCGCGTCCCCGTCAGCGGGGGTCTCGTCCTGGTTGTCCATGTCGGTCGGGGCCTCGGCGGTCGCCTCGTCCCCGTCGTCAGCGGTGTCCGCTGGATCTGCCTCGGCAGTCTCGGTGGCGCCGCCCGCCGCATCCGCGACGGGAGCACCGGGGGCGCCGCCCTGCTCGATGAGCGCCTGCAGCGCGTAGGCCATCTTCTGGGGGACGGCCTGCAGCAGGCTGGCGAAGTTCCGCATCGGGGCGGCCAGGCCGCCGGCGAAGCGGGCCAGCAGCTCCTCCCTGGGAGCGACCTCGGCGAGCTGCGACACGGCCTGCTCGTCGAGGAGCGCCGTGCCCAGGACGCCGCCCTTGAGGACCAACAGCGGGTTGGCCTTCGAGAACGTCTTGAGGGCCTTCGCCACCAGCACGGCGTCGCCGGGCGTGCCATCGGCCTTCTCGCCGACGAACGCCAGCGCCGTCGGGCCGAGCAGCTGCTCGCCCAGGTCCAGGTCCAGCTCCGTCGTGGCCCGCCGGACGAGGGTGTTCTTGTACACGCGGTACTCACCCCCGGCCGCACGCAGCGCGGTGCGCAGCTCCTGCAGGTCACGAACCGTCAGTCCCCGGTACTCGGTGACGAGGACGGCGTCGGCGCGCTCGAACTTCTCGCGCACCTCGTCGACCACGGCCACCTTCTCCGGCCTCGGGTTCTCCATCTGACACCTCCTTTCCATCCTCGGGGGGCCGCCGCTCGGACGACCCCGCTCTCCTGGTCGGGATCCGGCGCCCGCGCCGCGGACGCCTCCTCGACCGACCCGGAGGGGACGGTGTCAGTGGTTCCACCTGCCCAGGTGGGCCGGTGACCGCCGGTCCCCGGAGGGGCGGTGGTCATGGGCCCGTTCTGCGCCGTCCGGCGCGCCGTGGGGTCTTCGGCGAGTGCAAGATCTCGTGGGTCCCCCGAGGGGGACTGCGCTCCCCCGGAGGGGGAACCGGACGATGGTACCGGACCCGGTCGGGCCGGCACCACCCGCGTTCCCGGGGCGTGCCCCGGGAACCCCGATCCGCCGATGTCGGGGCGTCACGGCCGCCCAGCGGCCGGCATCCCCCGAGATCGCCCGGATCCGGCGCACCCGGGCGTGCGCCCGGGCCCGTCGTGGCCGGGCGCTCGTGGCCCGGTCAGCCCTCGAGGCGGCCGACGTCCAGCTGGACGCCCGGGCCCATCGTCGAGCTCAGCGTGGCCTTGCGCAGGTACTTGCCCTTGGCCGACGACGGCTTCGCCTTCATCAGCTCGTCGAGGATCGACTGGAAGTTCGCCTCGAGCGCCTCGGCGGTGAAGCTCGCCTTGCCGATGATCACGTGGACGTTGCCGTTGCGGTCGGTGCGGTACTCGACCTTGCCGCCCTTGAACTCCTCGACGGCCTTGCCCGGGTCCGGCGTGACGGTGCCCGTCTTCGGGTTCGGCATCAGGCCACGGGGGCCGAGCACGCGACCGAGGCGGCCGACGAGCGGCATGAGGTCGGGCGTGGCGATCGTGACGTCGAAGTCGAGCATGCCGCCCTCGATCTGCGCGGCGAGCTCCTCGGCGCCGACGAACTCGGCGCCGGCGGCCTCGGCCGCGGTGGCGGCGGCGCCCTGGGCGAACACCGCCACGCGGACGTCCTTGCCGGTGCCCGAGGGCAGGGCGACGGTGCCGCGGATCATCTGGTCCGCCTTGCGGGGGTCGACGCCGAGGCGGACGACCGCCTCGACCGACTCGTCGAAGTTGGCGGTGGCCAGGGTCTTGACCAGCTCGATCGCCTCGCCGGCGCCGTAGTGCCGGTCCCGATCGAAGCGCTTGGTCGCGTCGAGGTAGCGCTTCCCGTGCTGAGCCATGGTGCGAATCCTTCCGGTTCTCCCTCGGATGTGACCCGGGTGCCCGGGCGAGGTCCTCCCGGGTGGGGTTGCGCCGCACCTGGGGGTGCGGCGGCGACGACGGCTCAGACGACCTCGATGCCCATGGAGCGGGCGGTCCCGGCGATCTGCAGCTTGGCCGCGTCGATGTCGTCGGTGTTGAGGTCGGGGAGCTTCGTGGTGGCGATCTCGGTCAGCTGCGCGTCGGTGATCTTCCCGACGAAGCCGCGACCCGGGGTCTCGGCCGCCTTGTCCAGGCCGGCGGCCTGGCGGATGAGCACGGGCGCCGGCGGCGTCTTGGTGACGAAGCTGAACGTGCGGTCCTCGAAGATCGAGATCTCGACCGGGATGATCGTGCCCCGCTGCGCCTCGGTGCGGGCGTTGTACTCCTTGCAGAAGTCCATGATCGCCACGCCGTGCGGGCCGAGCGCCGTGCCCACCGGCGGCGCGGGCGACGCCTGCCCGGCCGGGATCTGGATCTTGACGATGGCGACGACCTTCTTCTTGGCCATGACTTCACTTCCTCGGAGGCGGACGGGGGTCCGGGTGGGCGCCCGCCACCGTGCGGCGGTGGGGGGCGGCAGCACCCGGTTCGCGGGGGAACGGGCGGCCGGACCGACGGACCATTGTGGTCGCGGCCCGGTCCTGGCACAACCCGGGTCCGGCGGAGGCCGGCCCGGGCCGACGGATCAGAGCTTGGCGACCTGGGAGAACTCGAGCTCGACCGGCGTCTCGCGCCCGAAGATGTTGACCAGCACCTTGAGCTTGAGCTGGTCCTCGTTGATCTCGACGATCTCGCCGGAGAAGTCCGCGAACGGACCCTCCTTGACCCGGACGGTCTCGTTGACCTCGTACTCGACCCGGGTGCGCGTGCGCTTCGGCACGTCCTCCTGGGCCTCGTCCTTGACCTGGAGGAAGTTCTCGACCTCCCGGCGGGGCAGCGGCTGCGGCTTGTTGCCGGCGCCGACGAACCCGGTCACGCCCGGCGTGTTGCGGATCGCGTACCAGCTGTCGTCGTCCAGGCTGCAGCGCACGAGCAGGTAGCCGGGGAACATCTTCTTCTGGACCACGACCTTCTTGCCCTGCTTGAACTCGACGACGTCCTCCATCGGGATGACGACCTCGTGGATCCGCGACTCCATGTTCATCGACGCCCGGCGGGCCTCGATGTTCTGGCGGACCTTGTTCTCGTAGCCCGACTGCGTGTGCAGCACGTACCACTTGCCGGGGCGGTCGTAGGGCGACTCGACCGGCGGGCGCGGGGGCTCCTCGTCGAGGACGTCCTCGTCCACGAGCACGTCCTCGGGGTCGACGCCCTCGACCTCGGCGATGGCCTCGACGGCGTCCGCGGCCGGGTCGTCGCCCTCGACGGCGGCCATGAGGTCCTCGACCTCGGCCTCCTCCTCGACGGCCTCCTCGATCACCGCGTCCTCGACCGCCTGCTCGATCACCGCCTCCTCGACGGCCTCGGTCACGAGGTCGGCCCGGTCGAGCTCGGCCTCGATCGCGGCGTCGTCGCCGGACGCGTCGCCGGCGGTGGTCAGGTCGTCATCAGTCATGGATCTCTTCTTCTCCGTGACGCGTCAGTACGTCACGCGGTTCAGGACGGCACCCAGCGCGCCCGTCGTGGAGGAGCCCGGATCGAGCAGCGCACGGAACAGCTCGCCGAACACGTAGTCGATCGCGAACACGAACAGGGTGAAGACCACGAGCGCCACGAGCACGATGATCGAGTAGCGGATGACCTCGGGCCGGGTCGGCCACGAGACCTTCTTGAGCTCGGCGCGGACCTCGCGGACGAACTCGACCGGCTTGGTGCGCTCCTGCTTGAGCTTCTGCGCGGGCGCGCGGCGATCACGCGTCGTGGCTTGCGAGCCGTCGGCGTTCATCTGGCCGGCACGCTGCATGGCGCGCTTCTGCTCTCGGTTCATCGCCATGGTCGGACCTCTCGAACGGAACGAGCAGGGCAGGAGGGACTCGAACCCCCAACCGCCGGTTTTGGAGACCGGTGCTCTACCAATTGAGCCACTGCCCTCTGGCGACCACGCGCGCCGAACCAGCCGGTACGTGCGATCGTCAAGGGCGACAGGTTAGACGCGGCGACCGCCCACGGCTATCCAGCCAGCGCGGGGCGCTGGCGCCGGGACCGCGACGCGATCACGATCGCCCCGGCGGCAC
>JAEVZA010000297.1 GCA_023392475.1 Actinomycetes bacterium
GGGTTCACCCCGACGTGGAGCAGGTCGACGCCGGCGCCGGCGAGCACCGACACGAGCGCCCGGGTGTGGCCGGGCACGTCGGTCAGCTTCGCGGCGCGGGTGGTGCGACCGAACCGGTCGTCGAGCCGGGCGCTGAGTCCGAGGCCGTGCTCGAGCAGCGACCGGTCGCACAGCTCGGTGTGGAGCGTGAAGGGCATGGCGTGCCAGGCGAGGTCGCCGTCGGCGACACCTC
This sequence comes from Actinomycetes bacterium, assembly GCA_023392475.1. GTDB lineage: Bacteria > Actinomycetota > Acidimicrobiia > Acidimicrobiales > Microtrichaceae > JAEVZA01. Next base: position 233 of record JAEVZA010000297.1, read on the forward strand.
GCTCGAGCTCGGCCCGCAACGCCGGCTCCGCGGCCTCGAGTGCCTCGTGCAGGATCCACGACCCCGTCGTCCAGCGGAGCCGCTCGGGACCGCCACGTGCACGGAGCTCGCGCGCCGTCGCCAGCGCCCGCGGGAACAGCTCGGTGAGGTAGCGGGAGCGCACCGCCGCGGCGAGGTCGGTGAAGCCCACGTCCATGTGGGTCTTGGACACGACGACCACGCGCCGCACCTCGTCGTCCACCGTCGGGTCACCGCTCACGCGCCCGACCTCAGCGGGGATCGATCCGGACGGTGGCGAGCACGCGATCGGCGCGGGGCACCGACGTGGCGCGCAGCCGGTGCGCGCCGAGGGCGACGTAGAGGGCGAACGCCCGACCGGCCGTGTGGAAGAACTGCTGGTGCCCGCTCGCGCCGGGCAGCGGCCGGTGCATGGTCGCCCGGCTGAACATGGGCGGGCTGATCGGCCGGTTCAGCGCGGTGTCGGAGAACAACGCGGTGGAGCCGGCCTGCGGGTCGAACTCGACGAGGGCGATGAACACGTCGGTCGGCCCCATGTGCTCGACCGCACCGCCGCCGAAGTCGCCACGGACCTTCGGGAGGGCGAAGCTCGCCACCTGCAGCACCGGGTTCGACGTGCCGAGCACGCCGACCTCGGTGGCGTCGAGGTCGGGCGCGTCGCCGGCGGCGCGGGTGATCGACCCGTCCCAGCCGGCCGGCACGGTGACGGCCAGGCCGTGCGCCCGGAGCGTGCGCGGGCCGTTCACGGCTCCTCCCCGGGGTCGGTGACGGGCTCGTAGAGCCGCGGGTCGCCGGGCTCGATGCCCGCGGCCGCGAGCTCCGCGTCGATGCGGGCGGTGCGGTCACCACCGGTGAGGAACGCCCGCCGCGACGGCGCCCCACCGCCCACCGGGCTCAGGGACCGGCCGGCGTCGGCGAGCGACTTCCCGAGCAGGTCCACGACCTGCGGCCACGTGCCGGCCGCACCCTCGCCCACCACCTCGCCACCGTCCACCAGCGCGAAGTACGGCGCGACGGGCACCCCGTAGTCCTCCCACGCGTCGGACGACATGACGACCTGCACGTCCCGCGGCGCGAGCTCGGCGACGGTCGAGGGCGACTCGGCCTCCTCGCCCTTCGTGACCACGACGAGGCGGATGTCCTGCGCCGGCAGCTCGACGCCGGAGGCGAAGGCCGACCAGAAGCCGCGGCAGGTGGCGCACCCGCTCGTGAGGAAGGCGAGCAGCGTGCGGTGCGAGCTGCCGGTGACGCCGACGGCCACGGCGTCGCCGTGCGGGTCCGTGCCGACGAGGTCGACCGCGCCCATGCCCAACAGCTCGCCGGGCGACGGGATGCCGGGGGCGGTCTCGAACGGCACGTCGGCGCTCGACGGTGCCGGTGCGGTCGTCGACGCCTCCGCGGCCGTCGGTGCGGGCGCCGGAGCGGCGGCCGCGGCCCGGGCGGCACGCGTGGCACGGGCCTGGTCCGCCGGGGTCGACGGGTCGAGGTCCGCGCCGAGGTCGTGCAGCGCCCGGAGGATCTCGGCGTGGCTGCGCAGGAGGCTCACCACGAGGACGGCGAGCAGCGCGACGACGACGCCGAGCAGGACGACGGCGACGGTCACGGCGCCTCCGTCGAGGTGGTCGCACCCGGGAGCGCCGCGGTGGTGGGCGCCGGGGTCGGGCCCGGCACGTCGAGCGACGCGGTGGCCAGCACGATCGGGATCGTCCGCGGCCCGTCGACGGTGGCGGTGACGGCCACCTCGTGCACGCCCGGGGGGACGGCGAGCGTCTCGTCCAGGCCGGAGGGCCCGCTGCGCAGCGATGCCTTGAACTGCCCGTCGACCAGCACGCGCACCGATGCCGGCTCGCCGTCGCTGCGCACGACCGGCGTGGTGGCGACGCGGACGCCGCCGTCGACCGCGTCGAGGGCGGTCACCTGCCCGACCGCCACCGAGGCCACGCCGAGGTTGTTGCAGCCGAGGATCTTGTTGCCCCCGCCGCCGACGTTGACCGCCACGGCGCACACCGACCGCACGCCCGACGGGATGCCGGTGACGGTCTGGTCGAAGCCGTGCCCGGTGTGGCCGTCGCCCCGCGCGCCGTTCGCGGTGAAGGTGCTGACGACGCTCCCGTCGACGAAGAGCTGCACCTGGATCGGGCCGCTCGTGTCCGCGTCGCTGGCCCAACCGACGGCGCGGATCGAGCCGCTGCCCGGTGATGTCAGCGACTCGAGCACGCCGACCGGATCGGCCGGGACGACGACGGACCGGCAGCCGAGGTCGACGTCCGCACCGGCGCCCGAGTTGCGGGCGACGATGCAGACGTTGTGCGCACCGGCGCCGGCGGGCACGACCACGTCGAACCCGCAGTCGCCCGTCAGGTGCGGGTACTCGAACTTGATGTCGGCCCGGTGCAGGTTCGCGACGGCACGGGTCACGAAGGTGCCGTCGACGTAGATGTCGACCGGGTCGGGGCCGCCGTCGGGCTCGATCACGAACCCCGTGACCCGGATGGTCCCGGGCGAGCCCGTGACGGAGTCGAAGTGGCCGACGGGGTTCGGGTCGATGTGGACCGTCTGGTGGCCGATCCAGTTCGAGCCCTGGCCGGACGTGTCGACGGCCGCGACCGACACCAGCCGGTCCCCCGGGCAGAGGCGGAAGAAGGCGTCGAAGCCGTGGCGGTCGCCCTGGCCCGGGTAGGTCTGCGCGACGTCGGGCCGCGAGTAGATCGCCGGGAACGAACCGATCGGCCGCAGGCAGTCGTACACGTTGACCGTGATGGAGACGCCCGGCGCGCTCGGATCGAGCGCCCACCCGATGACCCGCACGCCGCCGGGCACCGCGATCGCGGAGTTCAGCGTGCCGATCGCGTCGACCTCGAGGCAGGGGCGGCTGTGGTACCTCGTGGCGTTGTCCGTGCGGGACGCGGTGGTGCAGGAGCCGTCGATCCGCCACGGCTCGGTGCACGTGACCACGCGGCACACGATGGGGCCGAGGCACTTCACCGCCTGGTTGCACTGGCCGTACCGGAACTGGGTGCAGCCGGCCTTGCGGTTGTTGCAGTCGCCGTTGGCGCAGCCGCACGGCGTGCCCGTGCACGCACCGGAGCACACGCCTCCGCCGCCGCAGCCGCACCCGCCGCAGTTGGCGTTGCAGTCCATGTAGTAGCGGGGGCCGCCGCCGCAGTAGGAGCTGCCGTCGACCTTCCACCAGCCGCCGAGCGCCGTGCCGGCCGGGCAGCGGTTGGCGCCGTAGATCGTGCAGCAGAACTCGGTGTAGCCGTCGTTGCAGAGCGCGTTCGGCGCGCACACCGCGGCGTACGCCGAACCCGGGCGGAGCGCGTACGTGGTGGGCGCGACCGCCATCGCCGTGCCGACCATCGCGCCCCGGCGCAGCACGCCGCGCCGGTCGACCTTGCGCTCGAGGAAGGACGCCGCCCGCTCGGCGATCCCGCGCCGCCGACCCCGGGGACGCCGTCCGGCGCCCTCGTCGGCGGTCGGGTCGTCGACCGTCGTGTCTGCGACCGTCGTCATGGCCACGTGTGCCTCCCGTCGATGTCGCGGCCCGCCGCGGAGATCATGCCGCACCGCCGGAGGCCGACGCGTCCCGCACCACCCGCAGCTGCTCGACGAGGTCCGCCAGCACGGTGTCGACCACGACGACGAGCCCCGTGGCGAGCAGGACGAGCCCCGCGACGACCACGCCGGTGCCGCCCAGGTCGCTCAGGCCGTCGGCGGCCGGGACCGGCCCGACG
>JAEVZA010000226.1 GCA_023392475.1 Actinomycetes bacterium
CCTCCGCACCCGCTCGCCCGACGACGTGGCGATGGTCGAGCCGCCGTCCACGACGGCGACGACGGTGCCCGCCCCCACCCCGGCGGCACCGACGCCGACGGCGCCCGCGGCGAGCGCCGCACCGGCACCCGCCTCCACGCCGACGACCGGGGCGCCACCCACGACCGTCGCACCGATCCTGCATCCCACCCGGGTGGCGCTCGTCGGGGACTCGGTCGCGGCGAGCCTGTCGCCCGCGCTCGCAAGGGCCTTCGCGGCGCGGGGGGTGGCGTACGCCAACGCCGCCTTCCCCGGGTGCGGCGTCCTGGTCGGCGACCCGGCGGATGCGCAGGGCCGGCCGCTGAGCATCACCTCGGCCTGCTCGGCGGGCATCCCGGGCAACCAGCGGACGGTCGTGGCCCGGACGCGCCCCGACCTCGTGGTCGTGCTCTCCACGTGGGAGGACGGGGAGCGCGTGGTCGACGGCACCTGGTACCCGTACGGCACACCCGAGGCCGACGCCCAGCTGCTCCGGCTCTACGGCGAGATGCTTGACCGGGTGACGGCCCGCGGGGCCCGCGTCGCCCTCGTGACCGTCCCCGATCCCGTCGACTCCGCGAGGGGCCCGGCGGCCGCGGAGCAGGTCCGGCGGGGCCGGCACCTCAACGACCTGCTGGCCCGGATCGCGGCCAGCGACCCGATCCGGGTCAGCCTCGTCCGGCTGGACGACATCGTGTGCCCGACGGACCCGTGCCCGAGGTCGGTGGACGGCGTCGAGCTGCGTGCCAAGGACGGCGCCCACTTCGACGACCCGGCCGCCGCCGCGCTGGTGGCGTCGCGGCTCGTGCCCCTCGTGCTCGACGTGCCGGCCGGGCAGCGCCGCTGACCCGTCAGCCCTCGGCGCGGAACGGCAGGGAGCGGTACCGCCGCACGTAGTTCCCGTCCGCGAACTCGCCGGCGTCGGCGTCGACGACGAAGTCGGGGCACCGGGCCAGCAGCTCCTCGAGCACGACTCGGCCCTGGAGCCGCGCCGCGGCGGCGCCCAGGCAGTGGTGCGCCCCGTACGAGAAGGTCATGATCCGCGCCGGCCCGCGGCCCACGTCGAGCTCGGCGGCGGCGTCGCCGAACTCCCTGGGGTCGCGGTTGGCCGATCCGTAGAGGAGCAGCACCTTCTCCCCGGCGGGGATGATCCGGCCCCGCACGTCCACGTCGACGGTCGTGGTGCGGGCCAGGCCCTGCACCGGCGACGACAGCCGGAGGAGCTCGTCGACGGCGGGACCGACGAGCGCCGGGTCGTCGAGCAGCCGTCGGCGCTCGTCCGGGTACCGGGTCAGCAGCTCCGCGGACACGCCGAGGAGCCCGGTCGTGGTGTCGTTGCCGCCGGCGACCATCGTGAACGCGAAGCCGAGCACCTCGAGGAGGGGGACGTCGGCGCCGTCGGCCGTCCGCCCGTCGGCGCCGGCCCGCACGAGCGCGGCGATCATGTCGTCGGGCTCGGCGTCGCCCGCGTCGGCCCGGCGCCGCTCGATCAGCTCGCCGAAGTAGCCGAGCAGCTCGCCGAGCCGCTCTGCCGCCATCCCGACGTCACCCTGCGCGTTGGCCTCGACGATCGCCTCGGTCCACACGTCGAAGCGGGCGCGGTCCTCGGCGGGCACGCCCAGGTAGTGGGCGACCACCATGCTCGGCAGCGGCTTGAGCAGCTCCGCCACCACGTCGACCGTGCCGGCGCCGCGCAGCGCGTCGAGGCGCTCGACGACGAAGGCCCGCACGTCGTCCTCGATCGACGCCACCCGCCGGGGCGTGAACCCGGCGGACACCAGCCGCCGGAAGGCGGTGTGCTCGGGCGGGTCGAGCATCACGATCGGCGCGGTCGCGTCCAGGCCGATGGCCTCGCGCTCGCCCGGGACGGTGGTCAGCCCGTCGGCCGAGGAGAACGTGGCCGTGTCCCGTGCCGCGGACCAGACGTCGTCGAAGCGGGACAGGACCCAGTGCCGGTTCGTCGCGCCGCCGCCGTCGCCGGGTTCGACGAGGTGGACCGGGTCCTCGTCGCGGAGCGCCGCGTACATCGGCCACGGGTCGCGCCAGGTCTCGCCGCTGCGGGCGACGTAGCGGGCCGGCTTGGTCGTCTCCGCCGGCAGGGTCGGGGTGGCCGTCACGGCCGCGGACGCTACCCGGCGCCGCGGACCCGGGGCATCAGATCCGCTCGAGGATGTTGGCGACCACGGCACCCATCGCCCGCTCGTCGACCGGGTCGGAGCCGTCGGTGCGGAGCACGCCGAACAGCACCAGCGTCTTGCCGCGCTGGACGACACCGACCGTGCTCGGCCCGACCTGCGTGCCGTCGGAGCGCGCCGGGTTGAGCCAGACGTTGTAGCGGACGTCGTCGGGCACCCCGGGCAGCTGCACGTCCTGGTGGTGCACGTCGAGCCGGCGGTAGTCGGCGACGCCCGACCCGCCGGACCTGAACCCGTCGCACTCGGTGGGGCCGGGCCCCTGCTCCAGCGAGAACGCGGCGTAGGCCTCGTCGGCCTGCGCCTTCGTCGCGAAGTTCACGACCGCGAGGTTGACCAACATGCCCGGGTGGAGCGTCGTGTACGAGGTCCACAGCCCCGTCGCGGTCACCGGCCGCGACATGAAGGAGCTGCAGGTGGAGTTCGGCTCGGAGCTGTACGCCTTGTAGCGCAACGTGGCCGGGGTCCGGGCGAGCTGGAGCCCGTACTTCGAGGTGAACGTGGCCGGTTCGGTGCCCAGGGGGGCGAGGATCGCGGCCACGTCGTCGAGCGCGGCCGCCAGCTGCGGGCTGGTGCTGGAGGCGTTCGTCACGTTGTAGGTGACGTCGGGCTGGACGCCGCCGACCGGCGCCGCCGTCGTGGTCGTGCGCCCACCGGAGCCGGGCGAGGTGCCCGACGCGGTGTCCTCGCCGTCGCGTGTCGCGACGACGATCCCGACGGCGATCGCCAGCACGACCACCGCCGCCGCGACGGCCAGGC
>JAEVZA010000227.1 GCA_023392475.1 Actinomycetes bacterium
GAGCGGCAGCCGGTGCTGCTCGCCCGAGGCGCCGGCGAGGAGGACGGTGCCCCTCGGGCGGCCGGGCCGCACGTGGTGCGCGGCGAGCCGGTCGACGAGGCGGGTGGCGGTCGCGGTGGCGACGTAGGAGCGGGCGAGCGCGAGGTCGTCGCCCTCGGGCGGGATGACGAGCGCGGCGGGCAGGACGTCGGTCAGCCAGCTCCGGGCCGTCGCCCGGGAGAGGAGCGCCTGGTCGAGCAGGCGCCACGCCGCGGTCTCGTCGCCGACCTCGAGGAGGGGGCGGAGGCGGGTGGCCGCCGCAGCGGCGGTGGATCCCACGCCGCCGGCGTCGTCACGCCCGTCGGGCACCGGCCGCACCCGGGCTTCGTCACCGTGACGGAACTCGTCGAGGTGGGCCGGGCTGACGACCCACCCCCCGTCGACCATGCGGGCCGGCAGGCGGCCCTGGCGGACGTACCGGTAGGCGGTCATGTAGTGGACGCCGAGCTCGGCCGCGACCTGCTTGAGGTTCAGCCCGGTCACGGCCGGATCGGGGACCTCCGTCGCGTCGCCCACGGCGGCGACGTTACCGACGGGCCCGGTCCGCGGTCCCATCCGGTGCCGTCCGGTTACGGCCGTGTCGCCACCGAGGCCCGGAACTCGTCCGCCGTCCCGTACCGGGCACGTCCCGCGCCACGTGGCGGTGCGGGACGTGCCGAGTCCGGTGCGGCGGCGCTCAGCCGGTGAGCGAGGCGAAGCTCGAGGCCGTGGCGGGCGGCGACGGGAAGGTCGTGGCGAAGTCCCACGTCCCGAACACCCAGCCGTCCACGTCGCCCTGGTGCAGCACCCGGGACCCGGCGCCGACCGAGGCGCTCGTCCACGACGAGCCGCCGAGCCAGTAGTTCCAGAACCGGAAGCCGTCGGGCGTGCTGGCGGCGCACTCGGGAGCGGCGGGCAGGCCGTCGATCCCGCAGACGAGGCCGCCGTCGAGCCGGGGCGCCGGCTTGTTGATGCGGACGGCGCGGGCGTTCAGGGCGTCGAGGCCGGTGGCGCCGTCGGCGACCAGCACGCACACGACCCGCGTGCTGCTCGGGGCGTTGTCGACCACGACGGCCACCTGCACCTTGGCTGCGGTGGCCGCCGGGCAGTGGGCGTAGTTCGTGGCCGTCCCGCCGGTGGGCGGCTGGGTGCACGCGGCGGCGGTGAGGGTCAGGGCGGCGGCTGCGACGAGCAGCGAGAGGGTGCGGCGCACTCCGGGGCTCCTTCGTGGGAGGGATGGTTCCGCTGCAACCTACGGAGCCGTCGCCACGCCGAACAGGGTCGCCTTTGAGTGCTAACGCCGCGACGCGGGCACCGGCCCGAGCCCCTCGGCCGTGCCGGCGCCGCGCCGGGTGCGTCCCGAGCCGAGGGCCCCGGTCGGTAGCGTGGAGCCGTGGAGCAGCGCCGCGAGCGTCGACCGGGCACCACCGGGTGCCCCGGACCGGGGAGGGCCGAGCCGTGCCCACGGTGACCCGCGTCCTGCCCTGGCGCCGCCACTCCCAGCCTCCGGCGATGGAGGTCCAGGAGATCATCGACCAGTACCGGCGCTTCCACCCGAAGCGGCCGACGGAGGCGATCACCGACGCGTACCGGGTCGCCGCCGGCTCGCACAAGGGCCAGCTCCGCCGGTCCGGCGAGCCCTACATCACGCACCCGCTGGCCGTGGCCGGCATCGTCGCCCGCTACGGCATGGACGACGTCACGATCTCGGCCGCCCTCCTGCACGACGCGGTCGAGGACACCGTGCTCACCCTCGACGAGGTCGAGGAGGGCTTCGGCCCCGAGGTGCGAGAGATCGTCGACGGCGTCACCAAGCTGGAGCGCGTCCACTTCGACTCCAAGGAGGCGCAGCAGGCGGCGACGATGCGCAAGATGCTCGTCGCGATGGCGAAGGACCTCCGGGTGCTCGTCATCAAGCTCGCCGACCGGCTGCACAACATGCGCACGCTCGCCGCGCTGCCGGCGTGGAAGCAGGAGCGCACGTCGCAGGAGACGCTCGACATCTACGCGCCGCTCGCGCACCGCCTCGGCATGCAGGAGATCAAGCAGCAGCTCGAGGACCTCTGCTTCGCGTCGCTGCACCCGAAGCGCTACGCCGAGATCGACCACATGGTCGCCGAGCGCACGCCCGAGCGCGACCGCTACCTGGAGGAGGTGCTGGAGGAGGTCCGGCGCCGCCTGCGGGACGTGAACATCGAGGCCGAGGTCACCGGGCGCCCGAAGCACCTCTGGTCCATCTACGAGAAGATGGTCGTCAAGGGGAAGGCGTTCGACGAGATCTTCGACCTCGTCGGCATCCGGGTCGTCGTCGACTCGTCCAAGGACTGCTACGCCGCGCTCGGGAGCATCCACGCGCTGTGGACCCCGGTGCCCGGGCGGTTCAAGGACTACATCGCCATGCCCAAGTTCAACCTCTACCAGTCGCTCCACACGACGGTGATCGGGCCCGGCGGGCGGCCGCTCGAGGTGCAGATCCGCACGCCGGAGATGCACAACCGCGCGGAGTGGGGGGTGGCCGCGCACTTCTCGTACAAGGAGGGCCACTCCGAGGACGTCGCGTGGCTCACCCGGATCGTCGACTGGCAGCAGGAGATGACCGATCCGGGCGAGTTCATGGCGAACCTGAAGATCGACCTGGACCAGGACGAGGTCTTCCTGTTCACGCCGAAGGGCGACGTCGTGACCCTGCCGGTCGGCGCGACGCCGGTCGACTTCGCGTACGCGATCCACACCGAGGTCGGGCACCGCTGCATCGGCGCCCGCGTCGGCGGGCGGCTGATCCCGCTCGACGCACCGCTCACCTCCGGGGACACGGTCGAGATCTTCACGTCGAAGGTCGCGGGTGCGGGTCCGAGCCGCGACTGGCTCGAGTTCGTGGCCACCCGCTCGGCCTCCAACAAGATCCGCCAGTGGTTCTCGCGCGAGCGCCGGGAGGACGCGCTGGAGGCCGGTCGCGAGGCGCTCGTGAAGGCGCTGCGCCGCGAGGGCCTGCCCACCCAGCGGGTGATGGGCGGGGCAGCGGTCGCGGACGTCTCCGGCCAGCTCAAGTTCCAGTCCGTCGACGCCATGTTCACCGCCATCGGCGACCACCACCTGTCGGCCGAGGCCGTCGCGAGCCGCATCGCCAAGCTCATCCGCACCGCGGAGGGCGAGCGCGAGGAGGTCATCTCCACGCCGGTGCGCACGAACGGGCGCCGCAAGGGCCGTCCGGCGGGGGTGCACGTCGAGGGGTTCGACGACGTGCTCGTCCGCATGGCGCGCTGCTGCACCCCGGTGCCGGGCGACGACATCATGGGCTTCATCACCCGCGGCCGCGGCGTGTCGGTGCACCGCGTCGACTGCGCGAACGCGTCGTCGCTCGCCGACGGCCAGGCCGAGCGGGTCATCGACGTCGACTGGGACGCCGAGTCCGCCGGCGACTTCGTGGCGCTCGTGGAGGTGAAGGCGCTCGACCGGCCGCGCCTCCTCCAGGAGGTCACGCAGACCCTCAGCGAGCACCACGTGAACATCATCAGCTCGCAGAGCCACGCCGGCGGCGACCGCGTCGCGAAGATGCGCTTCGAGTTCGAGCTCGGCGACCCGTCGCACCTCGACACGCTGCTCAACCGCGTCCGCACGATCGACAGCGTCTACGACGCCTACCGCGTCGTGCCCGGCGCCGGCGGCTGAGCCCGCTCGCCCGTCCCCGGTGTCGCCCTGTGCCGCGGAGCAGGGCCGCGGGCCGCCGCGCCGCGGCACAGGGCGGGGGTGGTGGGACTCAGGCGAGCGGGGCGAGCCGCAGGGGCGGGAGCGCCTCGGACGTGGTGTCCACCACGTGCACGGCGTGCAGCCCGACGGCCACCTCGGGCACGTCGTGGAGGATCGTGCGGAACTCGGTCGAGCTGTAGACCTCGAGCAGGACGTCGGTGCCGGCGACGACGGTGCGCGGGTGCGTCAACCGCTCGACCACCTCCGTCCCGCCGACGTGGTCGCCGGCGACGAGGTGCTCGCCCTGGACGCGATCGACGGCGTCGGCGTCGCCCTCGAGGATCACGAGGACCTGGCTCGCGACGGTGCCGCCGCGTGCGAGGACGCTGCCGCGGCACCGTCGGACCTCGGTGCCCCACCGGGCGATGCGGTCGAGCTGCCGGCGACTGCAGCACGTGAACATCGGGACGTCGTCGAGCCGGTGGTCGGAGGGGATGCGGTGGTGCACGGGGACCACCTCCAGTTGTGCGCGGGACTGATCAACCGAGCGTCGCACCCGCGGGCGGGACCGGACAATGCGCCATCCGGCGACGGGTCGGCCTCGCCGAACCTGGTTCGGTGCGCGGCGTCAGCTCGGCCGCTGGCGGACGACGACCACGTCGTCGCCGACGGACGCCACCTGGTACGTCGCGGTCCAGGGTCGCCCGTCGAGCGTGCCCGTGAACGTGACGGCGACGGTCGGCACCGACTGGAAGTCCTTCGGGTCGCGCACCACGTCGAGCCGGGCCGTCCGGATCGCCCGCACCGGGGCAGCGGCCCTCGGTGCCGTGCGCAGCGACTGCAGCCACGGACCCGAGGCGACCTGCGCCATGAGCGCACGGTCGCCGTCGGCCACGGCGCGGTCCCCGAGCAGGAGCGCGGCGACCGTGCCCCGCGCGAGGCGCGTCGCCGC
>JAEVZA010000342.1 GCA_023392475.1 Actinomycetes bacterium
GTGCCGCAGGGGGCGGCGAGGTCGGGAGCGGCGCCGTCGGGGGCGGCGGAGCCGCCGTCGGCGCGGGGGTCGGCGGCGGGGGAGCGGTCGTGCTCGTCGTGCCGGTGGGGCCGGATCGGCGGGCGACGGCCCGGGCGGACGACGTGCGCGAGGCGCACGCCGCACCGCACGCACCGATCGCGCCGAGCAGCAGCTCACGTCGCCCGATGCCGCTCGCCACGCCGCGACGCTAGGCGCTCGTCGCCCGCGGCCGGGTGCACCGGGCGAGGCGCGCCGGGGTCAGCCGGCGAGGAGCTTCGCCTCCTCGGCGTCCATGACGGCGGACACGAGCTCGACGATCTCGGGTGGGGCGACCCGCGGGTGGCCGGCGTCGAAGGGCGGTTGGGGGTCGTACTCGATGCCGAGCTGGACCGCTCGGGCGACGTCGTCGCCCCGCAGCCGGGCGACCAGCCCGAGCGCCATGTCGATGCCCGACGAGACGCCGGCCGCAGTGATCACCCGGCCCTGCTCCACCACGCGCTGCGGCGAGTAGGTGGCGCCGAACTGCTCGAGGTAGCGGGTGAAGTTCCAGTGGGTGGTGGCCTCCAGCCCGTCGAGCACCCCGGCGGCCCCGAGCAGGAGCGAGCCGGTGCACACGGAGGTCGTCCACGTCGTGGTCGGGTGGGCGGCGCGGATCCACTCCACGATGGGCGCGTCCTCGTGCATGAGGCGGCGGGTGCCGAAGCCGCCGCCGACGAGGAGGACGTCGGGCGTCGGCACGTCGGTGAAGTCGTGCTCGACGTCGAGGTGGAGGAGGCCGTTGTCGTCGGTGACTCGGCCGCGCTCGGCGGCGCACAGCACCACCTCCGCGTCGGGGACGAGCGTGAGGACCTGGTAGGGCCCGATCACGTCGAGCACCGTGAGGTCGGGGTAGACGGCGATCGCGATCTGCGTCGGCCGGTCGCTCACGTCGGCGGTCGTGGTGTCGGTCATGTGGGTGCTCCTGGTCAGACGGATCGTGCGAAGTGCTGGCGGTAGCGGTCGGGCGTGGTGCCGAGGTGGCGCCGCACCGCGCGGTGCAGCCGCTCCGGGCCGCCGAGGCCGACTTCCCGCGCGACACCCGCCACCGTGAGGTCGGTGGTCTCGAGCAGTCGCCGGGCGGCCTCGAGGCGGAGCCGCTCGACGTAGGCGGCCGGCGTGGCGCCGGTCTCGTCCTTGAAGGCGCGGGCGAACGTGCGCTCGCTCATGCCGGCGCGGCGGGCGAGGGCCGGCACACCGAGGTCGTCGCGGAGGTGCTCCGGCAGCCAGCGCTGGAGCTCGCGGAGCGACTCGCGGCGAGCCGGTCGGAGCTCGAGCTGGGCGCTGAACTGCGACTGGCCGCCGGGGCGGCGCGCGAACACGACCAGCCACGCCGCCACGGTGTGCGCGAGCTCCGGCCCGTGGTCCTCCTCGACGAGCGCGAGCGCGAGGTCGATGCCCGCGGTCACGCCGGCCGACGTCCACACGTCGCCGTCGCGGACGTAGATCGGGTCCTCCTCGACGATCGTGGTGGGCCCGAGCTCGGCGAGCTGGTCGACCGACGCCCAGTGCGTCGTGGCCCGGCGGCCGTCGAGGAGCCCGGCATCCGCGAGGAGGAGCGAGCCGGTGCACACCGACGCGGTGCGGTCGGCGCGCGCGGACAGGTCGCGCAACCCCTGCCGGAGGTGCTCGTCGCCGAGGGCGTCGTCGACCCCGATGCCGCCGATGGCGACGACGAGGTCGATCGGGTCGCGATCCGCGAGGACCTCGTCGATCGACGCGTCGGGGACGACGGTGACCGAGCTGTCCGAGCGCACCGGGCCGCCGTCGATCGAGACGACGACGTTCCGGTACCTGGGTCGGGCGCCGAGCAGGTTCGCGGCCCGGAGGACCTCGACGGGTCCGGCGAGGTCGAGCAGCTGGAGCCGGTCGACCACGACGTGCACGACGCGGCGCTCGTCGTCGTCGGGCGGCGGGGCGGCGGTCGTGCGGTCGGCGCTCACCCGACCATCGTGCGCCCCACGATGCATGGCAGCAAGGACAAGATCCTGACGATTTCCGCCATCGGCCCCGCGCTGCACGCACCGCTACGGTCGGCGCCCATGGAGCTCCGACTGGACGGCAAGGTGGCGCTGGTGACCGGCGCCTCGAAGGGCATCGGGCGGGCCACCGCGGCGGCGTTCGCGGCGGCGGGCGCCTCCGTGATGCTGTCGTCCCGGAAGGCGGACGCGCTCCGGGAGGCGGCCGACGGCATGTCGCCGGCGGCGGGGGCCGAGCTGGACACGTTCGCCGCGAACGCCGGCGACCCCGAGGCCGCGGCGGCGTGCGTGGCCGCCACGGTCGAGCGCTTCGGGCGCCTCGACGTGCTCGTGAACAACGCGGCCACGAACCCGTACATGGGCCGCATGATCGACATCGACCTGCCCCGGCTCGACAAGACCTACGACGTCAACCTCCGGGGCGCCTTCGTGTGGACCCAGGAGGCGTGGCGGGCGTGGATGGGCGAGCACGGCGGGAACGTGATCAACGTGTCCTCGATCGGGGGGCTGAGCGTCGAGACGTCGATCGGCCACTACAACGTGACCAAGGCGGCCCTCATCCACCTCACCAAGTCGCTCGCCAAGGAGCTCGCGCCGACCGTGCGCGTCAACGCGGTGTGCCCCGGGCTCGTGAAGACCGACATGGCCCGCGCGCTCTGGGAGGAGCACGAGGACGCCATGGCGCGGGCGATCCCGCTCCACCGCCTCGGTGAACCCGAGGACATCGCGGAGGCGGCGCTGTTCCTCGCGTGCGACCGCTCGTCGTGGATCACGGGCACGACGCTCGTGGTCGACGGGGGCATGCTCCTCTGAGCGACCCCGCACCGTCGGTCCGGCGGGGAACCTGACACGTGTGTCAGACTCCGCGGCATGTCGGGGGACGCAGCGGGCGGATCGCTCGGGGGCCGGGTGGCGCTCATCACGGGTGCCGGTTCGGGCCAGGGCCGGGCCGCCGCGCTGCGGTTCGCGCGGGAGGGCGCACGGGTCGCCGTCGACGACGTGGACACGGCGGCGGCCGTCGAGACCGTGTCGATGGTGGAGGAGGCCGGCGGCGAGGCCCTCGCCGTCACCGCCGACGTGTCGCGCCGGGAGGACTGCGACCGCATGGTCGCCGAGACCGTGGACCGCTTCGGCCGGCTCGACGTGCTCTACGGCAACGCCGCGGTGCAGATGTCGGGCCGGCTCGTGGACTGCACCGAGGAGGAGTGGGACCGCACGTTCGCCACGAACCTCTCGGCGATCTTCTGGTCGTGCCGGGCCGCCATCCCGCACATGCTCGCCGGCGGTCGGGGCTCGATCGTCAACACGGCCTCCACGCTCGGCCTGATCGGCTCCGAGGGCTACGCGGCGTACGGCGCCGCCAAGGCCGGGCTCGTGGCGCTCACGCGGCAGATCGCCACCGAGCACGGGCCGGTGATCCGGGCCAACGTCATCGCGCCGGGCTCGATCGACACCCCGCGCCTCCGGAAGGTGATCGAGGAGGACGACTCGTTCCTCACGCCGCTGTTCGAGCACATGCCCCTGCAGCGGCTGGGCACGGCGGAGGACATCGCGGCGGTGGCGCTGTTCCTCGCCTCCGACGCCTCCGGGTACACGTCGGGCGCCGTCGTGCCCGTCGACGGCGGTCTGGCGGCGCTGCGATGAGCACCCCACGCCGCGTCTCGGTCGTCACCGGCGGGGGGTCCGGGCTCGGCGCCGCCATCGCCTCCACGTTCGCTGCCGCCGGCGACCACGTCGTCGTCGTCGACGTGCACCGCGGCCGCGCCGATGCCGTGGCGGACGACATCGGCGCCACCGGCGGCTCGGTCGAGGTCTCGGTGCTCGACGTGACGGACGGGGCCGCGGTCGACGAGGCCGTCAGCGGCGTGCACGAGCGCCACGGCCGGCTCGACGTGCTGGTGTGCTCCGCGGCGGTCGAGACGCGCTCGCCGATCGTCGACTGCGCCGACGAGGACTGGCAGCGGGTGATCGACACGAACGTCAAGGGGCCGTTCCTCTGCATGCGCGCGGCCATCCCACGGATGGTCGCGTCGGGCGGCGGCTCGGTCGTCCTGCTCGGATCGATCCTCGGCGCCATCGGCTCGCCGAACTACGCCGCGTACTGCGCCTCGAAGGGAGCGCTCAACAACCTCGCCAAGCAGGCGGCCGTCGAGCACGCCCCCGACGGCGTGCGGGTCAACGTGGTGGCCCCGTCGGCGACCGACGTCGGGCTGTTCATGGAGCTGATCGCGCAGGCCCCCGACCCCGACGCGATCGTGCGCATGGTCGCGGGGCGCACCCCGATGCGGCGCCTCGGCCGGGCGCAGGAGGTGGCCGACACGGTGGCGTTCCTCTGCTCCGGGGGCGCCGGCTACATCACCGGTGCCGTGATCCCCGTCGACGGCGGCATGGTCGCCCGCCGGATCGTCTGAGGCGGCACGGTGCGCGACGGCCTGCGGATCCTCGACGCCGACGCCCACGTGATCGAGCCCGGCGGCGTCTTCGGCGACGCCCAGCGCCCCGACCGCAACCCCATCGACATCCCGCCCACCACGCCGACGGGCGCGTGCGGCGACGCCGACCTGACCGACCAGTGGGACCACGCCTGGGACGCCCCGTCCTACCTGCGGGCGATGGACCGGCAGGGGATCGACGCCGTGGTGCTCTACCCGTCGGTCGGGCTCTTCGTCCCGTTCCAGCCCGACATCACCGCTGACCAGGCCGTCGCCGCCTGCCGCGGCTACGGCGAGTGGGTGGCCGGGTACTGCGACACCGACCCGACCCGCATGGCGGCCGTCGGCATCGCCCCGACGGCGGACCCGGCCGCCGCACCGGCCCTGGCCCGCGAGGCGCACGACCTCGGGCTCGTCGGCCTGCTCGTCCGGCCCAACCACCTGCACGGCCGCGACCTCGGCGACCCGGCGTACGACGCGCTGTACGAGGAGCTCGCCGGCCTGGGGATGGTCCTGGCCGTCCACGAGGGCCTGGGCGTGCGCGGCCCGACCCTGGGCGCCGACCGCTTCGACACGTTCGCGGCGAAGCACCTCTGCTCGCACCCGATGGAGCAGATGGCGGCGATGGCCGACCTCGTGCTCGGCGGCGCGCTGGAGCGCCACCCGACGCTCAAGGTGGCGTTCCTCGAGTCCGGCACGGGCTGGCTCCCGTACTGGCTCGCACGGCTGGACGACCACATCTCGTGGATGCGCGGCTCGGAGACCGCCGGGCTGTCGCTCTCGGCGACCGAGTACTTCGCCCGGCAGTGCGCGATCTCGACCGACCCGGAGGACCCGCTCGTCGGGCGCACGATCGAGTCGGTCGGCGCGGACCACGTCGTGTGGGCGTCGGACTTCCCGCACCCCGACGCCGAGTTCCCGGGTGCGGTGGACGAGTTCCGGGAGGCGAACCCGCTCCCCGACGACGTCCTGCAGGACGTGATGTGGCGGACCCCCGAGGCCTTCTACGGCCTCGTCGACCGGTTCAGCGCGCGTTCGACGAGATGACGAGGCGGGTGCCGAGCACGTCGTCGGCGTCCACCACCCAGCGGCCCTCGGCCACCCGGCGGGCGCCCGGCACCTGCGCCGGCTCGTCGAAGTTCAGGAACAGGTGGCGCATCCGGCCGGTGCGGCCGCTGATCCACTCCGCGATCTCGGCGTGCGCGCCCTCGAGCAGCCGCAGCCGCCCGGGACCGCTCCAGCCGAGCTCCACCCAGTGGTTGCCGTCGACCGCCGCGCCGCTCGACAGCACGCGGCCGCCGAGCAGGTCCCGGAACAGGGCGAGCGCGCCCTCCAGGTCGGCCACCGCGTGCACCACCCGGCCGATGGACGCGACCGGGTGGTCGAACGGGAGCTCCGGGAACCCCTCCGGCTCCGGCGGCGGGGGCAGCGGCGACGCGCCGACCTCGGCCAGCTGCACGACGATCCCGTGCGCCTCGCCCGGCCGGAGGAACGCCTCGGACCACGCCGGGTCGACGTGCGACTCGCCGACGGGATCGAAGCCGGCGGCCCGGCACCGCTCGAGCGCGACGCGGAGGTCGGGCACCTTGAACGTGAGGTGGTGGGGGCCGGGGCCGGAGCGGTCGAGGAAGCGCGTGAGGAAGTCGGCCTCGTCGACGAGCTCGGGGTGCAGCCCCTCGACCACGAAGCCGTGCGCGAAGCGCAGCTGGGTCCACCCGAACCCCGGGTTCGTCCCGCGGTCGAGGTAGCGGCCGCCGAGCGCGTCGGCGAAGACGGGCCACGGATCGGTCATGCGCTGCACCGCGAGTGCGACGTGGTCGAACACGATCGCGTCCTCAGCCATCCTGCGCTCCCACCTCCCGGGCCCCCGGGCCGGTGGCACGACCGGGAGCCGCGCCACGCAGGGCCTGCCGCGCGATTTTGCCGATCCCGGTGCGTGGGAGCGAATCGACCAGCTCCAGCTCCTTCGGCGCGGCCGCCACCGGGAGGCGCTCCCGGACCCGCCGGCGCAGGTCGTCCAGGCGCGGTGGCGCACCCGGGTCGGCCGGCACGACGACGGCGACCACCCGCTGGCCCCACTCCGGGTCGTCGCGGCCGAGCACGGCGACCTCGGCGACGGCGGGGTCCTCGGCGAGCACGTCCTCGACCGGACCCGGCCACACCTTCTCGCCGCCGCTGATGATCAGGTCGTCCGCCCGGCCGTGCACCGAGAGGCGACCCGTCGCCGGGTCGAGGGCCCCGAGGTCGCCCGTCCGGTACCAGCCCCGGACCACGGGGTCGGTCCCGTCCCGGTAGGCGCGCAGCAGCGTCGGCGTCGACAGCTCGATGGGGCCCGGCTCGCCGGTGGGCGCCGGTCGCCCGTCGACGTCGCCGATGCGGACCGACACGGTGCTGAGCGCCAGCCCGTCGTAGACGACGCCGCCGAACGTCTCCGTCATGCCGTAGGTGGCCACGGTGTTGCGGGGCCGGTCGGCGGGCACGGCCGAGCCGCCGAGCAGGATGACGCGCCACGCCGCGGGATCGATGCGGCGCAGGACCGTGGGCACCAGCGACACGTGGGTGGCACCGGCTCGGGCCGCGGCGTCGATCGCCGCGGGGTCGGCCGACGGGTGCACCTCCAGCCCTGCGCCGGTGCCGAGCGCCCGCGTGACCACCGACAGGCCGCCGACGTGCGACAGCGGGAGGCAGGCCAGCCACCGGACGTCGGCGTCGACGCCGAGGGCGGTGGCCGTGATGAACGCCGCCTGCTCGACGCCGTGGTGCGTGTGGACCGCGCCCTTCGGCTCGCCGGTCGTGCCCGACGTCGCCACCACGACCGCGTCGCCCGGCTCGACCGGACGTCCGCCCGCGAGGG
>JAEVZA010000372.1 GCA_023392475.1 Actinomycetes bacterium
CGCCCCGGACGTCGCTGCGGACCGGTGCCGGCCGCCGCGGCGGCGGCTTCCGGAGCACCCGCACCGCGCCGAGGACCGTGACGAGGCCCGCCAGCACCAGCGCGGTCCACCGGAACGTCGAGCTGCCGGCGTCCGACCCGGCCTGCAGCGCGTGCAGCAGGACGAGCAGCGCCACCGGGTACGACAGCAGGTGCAACCGTCGCCACGTCGTCCGCCGCATCCGGCGCTGCAGCAGCGAGCTGCCCTCGACGACGACGAGGCCCCAGAGCGCGACGACGCCCCAGGTGACGGGCACCCGTCGCCAGGCGCTGGCGAAGGGCAGCAGCAGCTGGGGCCAGGAGAAGTGGACGTAGCTGTCGAGGACGAGCGCGGTGAGGTGGACGGCGACGAACGCGACGGTCAACCCGCCGAGCCCGCGGTGGAGGTCCGTGAGCCAGGCCGGCAGACCGGGGCGGCGGAGCAGCCGGGTCGACGCGAGCAGGCCCCACACCATCGTGAGGCCGAGGAGCACGGCGGCGACCATCCCGCTGGAGCGGGCGACGAACCACCAGATCTGCGAGCTCACCGCGAGCACGTCAGCTCGCCCTGGTGGTCGTGACCGGGCGGGGTGCCGTCGTCGGGACGACCACGCGACGGACGACCGTGGTGGTCGGGGCGATCACGACCCGTCGCCCGGGCGTGGCGGCGGCGTGGAACCGGGCCGCCTGGCGACGGGCCGCAGCAGCGGCCGTCGGGGTCGTGGGCGGCGGAGCGGTCGTGGGTGGCGGGCTCGTGGGGGGCAGGGTGGGCGGCGCCACCTCCATCGGGACCTGCGGGAGCGAGGTGGTCGCGGCGCTCGACGTCGTCGCGACGCTCCGGCCGTGATCGAGGACCGCGACGAGGCAGAGCCCTGCGGTGGCGGCGATGCCGGCCGCGTACCGGCGCGACCTGGCGGCGGCGTGGCGCCTCCGTCGGGGGCGTGGCGGATCAGTCATCGTCGTCCGCCCCCGGACCGTGACCGGCGAGGTCGTCGCGGTCGGGAGCCGGACGAGCCGGCGCGGTCGTGGGTCGATCGCCGTCGCGGCCGACCCGCCCGACCAGCGTGAGGGGTGGTTGCGTCGTGCGCGGCTCGACGGGTCGGGTGCTCAGGGCGAACGCGGCGGCGGTGGCCAGCAGCACCGTGGCGACGGCCAGCCCGGTGACCAGCCGTGCGCGGGCGCGGCGGGCGGGCGGCGGTTCCGCTCGGCGGGTCGTGGGTGCCATGACGTCGAACGTACGGTTGCCGGTCCCAACGGACGGCCGTGGCAGCGGTAATGGTTCGGTGAAGGTCGGTCCCTCACCGGCACGGGTGTGGAACCGTGTCGGCGTGCGCATCCTGGTGGTCGAGGACGATCCGGCGATCGCGGACTCCCTCGTGGTCGGCCTCGGTCGGTACGGGTTCGAGGTGAGCGCGGTCGGCGACGGCGCGGGCGCCCTCGCGGCAGCGCCCGGAGCGGACCTCGTGCTGCTCGACCTCGGCCTGCCCGATCTCGACGGGTCCGAGGTCTGCCGCCACCTCCACGAGCGGTTCGGCGTGCCCATCATCGTGGTCAGCGCGCGCGCCGACGAGGTCGACCGGGTGACCCTGCTCGAGGTGGGAGCGGACGACTTCGTGGTGAAGCCCTTCGGCCTGCGGGAGCTCGTCGCCCGGATCCGGGCGGTCCACCGCCGCAGCGCGCCCGACGAGTCGTCCTCCCAGCAGCTCGACCTCGGGTCGCTCGTCGTCGACCTCCGGAAGCACGAGGTGCACGCGGACGGTCGGCTCGTGGAGCTGACGCCGAAGGAGTTCGACCTGCTGGCGCACCTCGCGTCCGATCCCGGAGCGGCGCTGACGCGCCGGAGCATCCTCGAGGAGGTCTGGGACGTGAACTGGTACGGGTCGCCGAAGACCCTGGACGTCCACGTCGCGTCCCTCCGCCGCAAGCTGGGCCACCCGGAGTGGATCCAGGCGGTCCGCGGGGTGGGCTTCCGACTGGTCGTCGACGGGTAGCCCCATGACCCGCCGGCTGGTGCTCGCCGCGCTGCTGATCGCGGCGTTCGTCCTGCTCATCGTCGAGGTGCCGCTCGGGCTCACGTACGCCGGGCGCGAGCAGGACCGCCTCCTCGCCGACGTCGAGCGGGACGCTCGCGTGATCGCGGGCCTCGTCGAGGAGCGCATCGAGTCGGGTGACACGGCGGGGGTGACGCGGATCGTCGAGCGCTACTCGAGGCAGAACGGTGGGCGCGTCGTGGTCACGGACGCGTCCGGGCGCAGCATCGCGGACAGCGGCGGCGCGTCGGCCCGCGACTTCTCGACCCGACCGGAGGTCCGGACCGCCATGTCGGGGACGCAGGCCGTCGGCATCCGATCGTCGAGCACGCTCGACGAGGAGGTCGCGTACGCCGCCGTCCCGGTGGTGTCGGACGGCAGGGTGACCGGAGTGGTCCGCGTGAGCGTGCCCACCACGCACCTACGTGACCAGATCCGCGACAACTGGATCCGCCTCGTCGTCCTCTCCCTGCTGGTGCTCACCGCGGCGGGCACCTTCGGGTGGCTCGTCGCCCGCTGGGCCGTCGCCCCCGTCTCGCGGCTCGAGGACGGTGCGCGCCGGCTCGCCGCCGGTGACCTCGGCGGGCGGACGGAGGTGGACCGCGGTCCGCCCGAGCTCCGCCAGCTGTCGCTCACGTTCGACGAGATGGCGGCGCGGCTCGAGGTGCTCGTCCGATCGCAGACGGCCTTCGTGGCCGATGCCTCCCACCAGCTGCGGACGCCGCTGACCGTGCTCCGCCTCCGCGTCGACTCGATCGATGCAGCGCTCGCCGAGGACCCGGTGGACCGCGACGCGCTCTCCGGCGACATCGAGGTCGTCGCCGGCGAGCTCGACCGGCTGATGCGCATCGTGGACGGACTGCTCGCGCTCGCCCGCTCCGAGACCCGCTCCACGATCGAGGTGGTGGACGTCGTCGAGGTCGTCCGATCGGCCGTCCAGCGGTGGGACGCCCTGGCCGCCGAGCGGGACGTGGCGCTGGACCTGACCGCCCCGACGAGCCTCGCAGCGCGCGCCGTCGCCGGGTCGGTCGAGCAGGTCCTCGACAACCTGATCGACAACGCCGTCGAGGTCGCGCCTGCCGGGAGCGTGATCCTCCTCGCCGTGGCGGCGGTCGGGAGCGTCGCCCGGATCTCCGTGCGCGACCACGGACCCGGGCTCACACCCGCCCAGCGCGAACGAGCCACCGACCGGTTCTGGCGGGCGCCCGCCGCCCCACCCGGCGGCACCGGGCTCGGTCTCGCCGTCGTCGCCGAGCTCGTCGGAGCGTCGGGCGGCGAGCTCCGGCTCCTCGCCCCCGACGACGGGTCCGGCCTCGTCGTGGAGGTCGACCTCCCGCGCAGGTGACGGGCCGTCGCGCTCCGGAACTCACCGATCCTTCACCGTTCGGGCGGACGTGCGCTGACGGACCGTGCCGCACACTGAGCGGCGCTCCAGTCGGTCGACGGCGGCTTCGCCGGCCCGCCGCAGCAGCGGACCATGGAGGTCGCCAACTCCGTCACGGCCTGAGCGCCGCGGGTCCGCCGAACCACGTCGAGAGCGCCCGGGGCAGGTCGTCGTCCGCGGGTCCGCCGGTCCAGGCGACGTGACCGTCGGGTCGGATCAGCACGCCCGTCGGCAGGGGCACCTCGCCGACCACCGGGACCTCGCACAAGCGTCCGCACGCCGCGTCGACGAGCCGGACGCGATCGGGACGGGGCACGGCATCGAACGCGCCTGGCCCGCCCAGGTTCAGCAGCACGCCGCGTGCGTCGTGCAGGAGCTCGTACACGCGGGTCGGCCCGCGGGCGGTGCCGAGATCCAGGTCGAGGTCGGGCATCCGGCGGCCGAGCAGCGGGTGCCCCTCGCCGGTGCCGTACCGGACGTCGAGCCCGGACTGCATCCCGGCGATGCGCCGCCGGGGCTCGTCCATGCCGAGCAGCTCGGCCACCACCCCGCGCAGCGCGTCGTGGCGGTCGTCGGGCGTCGTGAGCGCCGCCTGGGCGCTGGTGCTGCGGAGCACCCGGGCACCGACCGGGTGGCGCTCCTCGTGGTAGGTGTCGAGCAGGTGTTCCGACGACGCGCCGTCCACCACATGGGCGAGCTTCCACCCCAGGTTCACCGCGTCCTGCACGCCGAGGTTGAGGCCCTGCCCGCCGTACGGAGGGTGCACGTGGGCGGCGTCGCCGGCGAGCAGGACGCGTCGCTCGCGGTACGACTCGGCCTGCCGCGACACGTCGGTGAAGCGCGAGATGAGACTCGGACGGTGCGCGCCGAAGTCGCTGCCGTACGCGGCGACGAGGGCCCGGCGCAGGTCATCGAGCGTCGGATCCGACCCGAGCTCGACCTCGCGCTCCATCAGCACCACGCGGAACGGGCCCTCGGGCCGCGTCGGATCGACGGGACCGATGCCGCCGCCCTCACGGCGCAGGCCGACCTCCGGCTGCTCCCTCATCCGGACCTCGGCGATCATCCAGCTGGTCGACGGGTCGAGGCCCGGGAACCCGATCCCGGCGAGCTTGCGCACGAGGCTGCGCCCGCCGTCGCAGCCGACGAGGTACGACGCCCGCGCGGTCGAGCCGTCGGACAGCTCGACGTCGACGCCGTCCTCGTCCTGCCGCAACCCGACGACCTCCCGGTGCCGGAGGACCACCGCACCGAGCTCGTCGACCCACTCCGCGAGGATCCGCTCGATCTCGCGCTGCGGGAGCGCGAGCAGGTACGCGTGCCGGGTGGGGAAGTCCCGGAGGTCGAGCTGGATGTAGCCGAAGCCCACGGAGGGGTGGGGCTGACCGGCGGAGACGAACCGGTCCGCGACCCCGCGCTGGTCCAGCACCTCGATCGTGCGCGCGTGCAGGCCACCGGCGCGCGAGCCGTCGAGGTCCTGGGTGGCGCGCCGTTCGACCACGAGGGCGTCCACACCCTGGAGCGCCAGCTCGGCGGCCAACATCAGGCCGGTGGGTCCTCCGCCCGCGATCACCACGGCATGTCGCTCCGCCGGGGCCGCCGCCATCCCGCACCTCCTGGTCCCTCGCCCCGACCCGGTGGCGGGAGCGCACGAGCGGCCATTCTCAGCACGGCGGGATCGCTTGCGGCAAGGGCCCCGGTCCGCGGGATGATGTGGGTGGCGGGGGAGGGCGGCGATGACGGCGATGTCCGGGTTCGAGGTGCAGGTCTGCCGATCTGCGCCCTGGACGGGGTTCGCCCGCCGCGTCGTGCTGCCCTGGGCGACCAGCGGGGTGTCGCTCGACGGCCACGGGCTCGAGATCGGTGGTGGCAGCGGCGCCATGGCCGATGCGCTGCTGCGCCGGCACGTGCGCGCCCGCTTGACCGTGACGGACGTCGACCCCCGCATGGTCGAGACCGCGGCGGCGCGGCTGGCGCCGCTCGGCGCCAGGGCCGACGTCGCCCTCGCTGATGCCACGGCGCTGCCGTACGACTCCGGCACGTTCGACTTCGCGTGCTCGTGGCTCATGCTCCACCACACGGTGCGGTGGCCGGCCGTCCTGTCCGAGCTCACGCGGGTCGTCCGCCCGGGCGGTCGGCTCGTCGGCTACGACCTGTCGGCGGCAGGGGTCGCCCGGTTCCTGCACCGGGGCGACGGCGCCGACCGGCTCGTCGATCCGGCCGACCTCGGCGACGAGCTGGCTGCGCGCGGCTGGATCGACCGCGTGGTGGCGCCGGCGGTGGCCGGTCAGCTGATGCGGTTCACCGCGAGGCACCCCTGAGCTGCATCGGATCGGGAGGCCGGAGCGCGAGCTCGGTCCGGTGCGGGTGGCGGCGGAACCGCCCGCTCCGGCCGATGAGTCCTGGGCCCCGATGGCGTCTCACCAGCATGACCAAGGTGCTGACCCACATGTGCATGTCGCTCGACGGGTTCGTCGCCCAGCCCGACGACAACCCGGGGGAGCTGTTCGACTGGTACTGGGGCGGCGACGTCGTGGTGCCGAGCGCCCAGGAGTCGATGAGCTTCTCCGTCGACGCAGCGAGCGCTCCCATGCTGGAGGAGCTGACATCGGGGTGCGGCGCGCTGATCGCCGGCCGCCGACTGTTCGACCAGACCGACGGCTGGGGCGACCAGCACCCGGCCGGTGCCCCGGTCGTCGTCGTGACCCACCGCCCACCACCCGACGACGCCGCGTCGCGGTTCCCACGGACCACCTTCACGGGCAGCGTCGAGGAGGCGGTCGCGGCCGCGAAGGACATCGCCGGCGACCGGTTCGTCACCATCGCCAGCGCCGACGTCATCCAGCAGGCGCTGAACCTCGGCCTCGTCGACGAGCTGTGCATCAGCCAGGTGCCCGTGCTGTTCGGCAGCGGCATCCGGTACTTCGGCGAGCTCGTCGGCGGTCACGTCATGTTGGAGGACCCGGTCGTGGTCGAGGGCACGCGGGCCCTCCACCTCCGCTACCCGGTGCGCCGCTGACCACCCGACCCGCGCCCGCGTCGGCTCTGTTGAGCACACGGCGCGCTGTGCGCTCCGTGCGCTCAACGAACGGGTGACGGCCGGGCGAGCCAGGCCCGGAAACCGTCGGTCGGGTCAGCCGGGTCGGTCGATCCAGCGGGACAGCACGGTGACCTCCTCGGGTCGGTACCCGAGCCGCTCGTAGAACGACGTCGCGCCCGCGTTGGCGTGCCGCACCATGAGCTGCACCTTCACGGCCCCGTGGTCGACGAGCCAGCGCTCGCACGCGTCGGTCATCCGTCGCCCGAGGCCGGTGCGCTGCTGCTCGGGGTGGATCGCCAGGTAGTAGATCCAGCCGCGGTGCCCGTCGTGGCCGACGATGGCCGTCGCCGTGAGGGCGCCGTCGACGAACCCGCCGAGCACCGCGGACGTCGGGCCGGCGACGGCGCGGTCGAAGTCGTCGGCCGGCGGGTTCCAGGGCCGGCTCAGGTCGGTCAGGTCCCAGAGGCCGATCGCGGCGTCACGGTCGGCGCGGGTCAGCTCGCGGATGTCCACGTGGTCCGAGCCCCTAGGAGGGCGATACCCACTCGGCGAGCTCGATGGTGACGCCCTCTGGTCCCTCGAAGAAGCGGAGCTTCCGGCTGACGAAGTCGAGCTCGTCGTTCATGGGCGTGACGCCGACCGACGCCAGGTGCTCGGTCGCGGCGGCCAGGTCGTCGACCCGCAGGGCGAGGTGGTTCATGCCCCGTCGCGTGAGGTTGGACGGCACGGCCCCCGCCGGGTCCACCCCGTCGCGGTCGGTGAAGTGGAGGAGCTGGATCTCGAACCGCGGGTCGGCGTCCTGCAGGACCAGGGTCACGTGTTCGGCCTGCATGTGCGGCATCCCCATGTACGCGGCCGGGGCGCCGCCGTCGATGCTCGCGTCGTGGTCACGTCGGAAGCCGAAGTGGCCGAGCAGGTCGACGGCTGCGGCCACGTCCTCGACGGCGATGGTGATGTGGTCGGGGTTGCGCCCCCACGAAGGTGCCGGCGTGTCGCTCACGAGCGGAACGTACCAGCGGCGATCGACCCGCCGTCCGGTCCCTCCGCGGATCGTTCCCGCGGGAACGTCGGGAGCGCCGCGGAGCACCACGCCCCCGGCGCGCGAACACGTCGCGTGACCGCGTTGCTACGTCCACGCGACCTCGTGTTCATCGACGCGTCGATCCTGGGTATGGGGCACGCAGTTTCCCCCGTCGCGTGGGAGGGAGGACGCCCGGTCCACGGGTACCGTCCGCGCGAGGCCGTCGTGGTCGGGGGGAACGGATCCGGGGGCGATGCCTGGACCCGACGGAGGATGAGCGATGCGGCGAACCTGGAAGTTCGCGCCGGCCATGGTCGCGACCGCGATCGTGGTGCTGGCGTCCTGTACCCCCGCGCCCGTGGAGGTGGTGCCACCCGTGCCGTCGTCGACGCCGTTGAGCGCGCGGTCGCCGTTCGCGCAGACGAACGGGGACATCCTCGACATCACGAAGGTGCAGGGCGCGGCGCAGGACCTGATCGCGTTCGGCGGCAACTTCACGTCCGTCACCACTCCCGACGGCGTGCCGCACGCGGCGACGAACTTCGCGGTGGTGGACGAGTTGACGGGGGAGCTCGTGTACGCGGGGAGCGCGAGCTCGTACGTCCGCACGGTGACGAGCCGCGACGGCGTGATCTACGTCGGGGGCGACTTCACGTCGTTCGGCGGCGTCGCACGGCAGCACCTCGCCGCGCTGTCGCCGACCTGGGAGGTCACGCCGTGGGACCCGGCGCCACCCTTCGTCGTGCGCGTCGCGCTCGCCGGGCCGACCGGCGTCTTCTACGGCGGCGACGGTGGCTCGGTGCGGCTGTCGGACGCCGTCACGGGCGCGACGCTTTGGAGCCAGCCGGTGTCGGGCGGCGCGGTGCGATCGCTGGTGCTGTCGCCCGACGACGCCGCGCTGTACGTCGGCGGGCTGTTCGAGGTGCTCGGCGGCCTGACACGGCACGGGCTGGTCAGGACCGACGCAGCCAGCGGCACGCCCGACCCGACGTTCGACGCGCACCTCCGCGCCGACTCGGGGACCGGCGCCCACGCGGACTTCGATGGCGAGGAGGTGAGCCGCCTGCTCTTCGACGTCGACCGCGGTCGCCTGCTCGCCGGCATCGCCGGCTACGGCTCGGACGAGTTCGGCGTGCTCGATCCCGCCACCGGAGCGAGGGTCTGGCTCAAGGGGCTGCGGGGCGACTGCCAGGCCGTCGCGATCGTGGGCACGACCTACGTGATCGGCTACCACCGCACGAAGGGCAACGGCTCGGTCCCGTTCCCGTACTTCGCGGCGCAGCTCGAGGCGACCCGCGGCCAGCTCACCGACTGGGATCCCGGACTGACGGGGGAGCAGGGCAACGCGGACGGCGGCAACAACGGCGTGCAGGCCGCGTACGCGGATCCGGTGCACCGCCTCCTGTTCGTCGCCGGCGCGTTCACCACGCCGGTGAAGTCGCTCGCCGTCTACGGGTGGGACGAGCCCGCGCCGTAGACGCACGATCATCGTTCGGTTCAAGACCGTTCTGTGATGCGAGAACGCGTGAAATGACGCGCTCTCGCATCACAGAACGCTGAACGCGGACGTCAGTCGGCGCCGTCGCGGGCGGCGTTGACGAGGGCGACCGACGCGGTGCGGATCTCGTCCGGCGTCGTCACCTCGTCCGGCCAGGGGACCCGGACGCGGCCCGCGCCGCGTGGCCCGGTGGCGAGGAGGTCGAGCCCGTAGCGGTCCAGGCCCAGCGCCGCGGCCGACGTGGCGTCGTCGCGCCCACCCGTGACCCGGGCGATCAGCAGGAGCGCGTCCGCGTGGTCGTCGTTGAGGTGCTCGATGGCCCGAGCGGCTCGCGTGCTCACGGGGTCGGGTCGCGCCGCCGCCCAGTCCTCGGCCGACACCCACGACATCCGGCCGTAGCCCCCGACGAAGCGGATGGAGTCGACCGCCATGCGCCACAGGTGGAAGTCGCCGAAGTCGACGTAGTACTCGGCGTGCGGGTTGCCGGCCAGGTGGGCCGCCCGGGCGGCCTCCCGGTCCTCGTCGGACACGACGGCCGCGGTGCCGAGCAGCGTCACCCGGCCGGCGGCGAGGGGATCGGCTCCCGGTTCGACCACCTCGTTGACGAGCATCGAGCACCGGTCATCGACCCTGAGGTTCATCGTGTGCTCGGCCATCTCGGAGATGCACAGGATCGGGGCGCCCAGGTCGTCGAGGCCGAACGGCGCCACCGAGACGAACGGGGTGCCCTCGGGATCCCGCGCCACGGTGCCGAGCGTGCCCTGCACCCGACCGGTCACGAGCGTCCGGGCGCGCTCCGCGTCCGTGGGTTCCCGACCGATCACGACGGGATCGGGGGAGGTGCGGGGCTCGGCGGCGGTGCCGACGGGCTGGTGGCCCTGCGGCGCGCTCATCGCTCGACGATCGGGCGGGTCGCGGCGGGGCGGGTGCTCGTAGGTGGCATGACCGGATCCTACGGACCGCCGGACGGACCCGCCGGACGGCCTCACCGGACGGCGCTGCCCCGGCCGAGGCGCAGCGCGCGGCGAAATCGGGTCGTGCGGTGCGGACGTCGCTGCGACGATGCGGGGCGTGGACGACGTGCTGACCCCGACCGACCGGACGACCCTGCGGCGCCTCAAGGAGCGCGGGCGCTACGAGCGCGAGGTCGTCAACGGCGTGCTCGATGCCGGGCAGATCTGCCACGTCGGCGTGGTCGTCCGGGGCACGCCGACCGTCCTGCCGATGGCGTACGGGCGGATCGACGACGTGCTCTACCTCCACGGGGCGGTCGGCAACGCGCTGCTGCGGGCCTCGGTGGGCGTGGACGTGTGCGTCACCGTCACGCTGCTCGACGGGCTCGTGCTCGCGCGCTCGGCGTTCCACCACTCGATGAACTACCGGTGCGCCGTCGTGTTCGGCACCGCCGAGCGGGTGGTCGACCCCGGCGAGCAGCGGCGGGCCGCCGCGGCGATCGTCGACCACGTGGTGGTCGGGCGCAGCGACGTCGCCCGCCCACCGACCGACGAGGAGCTCCGTGCCACCGCCATCCTCCGGCTGCCGATCGACGAGGCGTCGGCCAAGGTGCGGACCGGCGGCCCGGTCGACGACGACGAGGACCTCGACCTGCCCGTCTGGGCGGGGGTCGTCCCGATCGGCCTCGCGGTCGGCGCCCCCGAGCAGGACCCCGGCCAGCGGATCGCCGACCTCCCGCCGCCGGTCCTGCGAGGCTGAGGGCAGCGCGGGCGATCCGTCAGCCCTTGACCGCCTTCGCCGCGAACTTCCGGGCCGATCGGAGGTCGTCGCTCACGAGGCGGAGGCGGGCGAGGCGCTTCGGGGGCACGGCGCGCCGTCGTGCGGCCTTCTCCTCGGACTCGAGGAAGTCCACGAGGACCTCGACGTGCTCCCGCATGGCGTCGACGAGTTGGAGGGCCTCGTCCGAGGAGCCGCGGCCGCGCTCGCCCGGGTCCGCGTCCTTCTCCCGGGTTCGCTTCGGAGCGGCCATGGATCCTCCTCGTGACGAGGATCCCGCCCGCGGGCCGTGGCACCGGCGCGCGCGTGGCGGACTCCCCGTCGACCGCCGACAGTCTGAGGCCACCCCGGTGACGAGGAGGTGGCCGCCAGCTGTCGATCAGGTGAATGTCGGGTGCCGCGGGCATCGTCGGTGCGCCGTCGGGGAACGTGGGCGGGCCGCCGCCGACCCGTCCGCTTGACCCTCCACCCGGTGGAGACCCGATCATCGTCGCCATGATGATCGGCGAGCTCGCCCGGCGATCCGGGCTGTCGGTGCGGACGCTGCGGTTCTACGCGGACGCCGGCCTCCTCCCGGAGGCGGGACGCACCGAAGCGGGGTACCGGGTGTTCGGCCCGGACGCCGTCCAGCGGGCACGGCTCCTCCGCACCCTGCGGGAGCTGGGCGTCGGGCTCGACGACGTCCAGCGCGTGCTCGCGGAGGAGGCGACCCTCGTGGACGTCGCCGCCGAGCACGAGCGCGCCCTCGGCGCCCAGATCCGCGTGCTGCGCCTGCAGCGCGCGGTGCTGCGCGCCTTCATCAGGTCCACCGATCCACAGGAGCTCGAACGGATGACCGACCTCGCGAACCTCACGGCGGCGGAGCGGCGTCGCATCGTCGACGACTACCTCGACGCGGTCTTCGGCGACGACGCCGGCGCGGTCGCCGACAAGATGCGCATGGGCGTCCCGGATCTGCCCGACGACCCGACGCCCGACCAGGTAGCGGCCTGGGTCGAGCTCGCCGAGCTCCTGCGCGACCCCGACTTCGTGGCGAGCAGCCGACGGATGGCGCAGCGGGCACTCGCCGAGGGTCCCGAGCCGGACGTCGCCCGCTTCGACGTCGGCAAGGCCGTCGGTGAGCTGGCCGGGCCGGCGTTCCGGACCGGCCTCGATCCGAGCTCACCCGAGGCGCTCGCGATCGTCGAGCGGCTGGAGGCGATGGGCGCGCAGCCGCCCGAGCCGCGTGCCGCGGTGGCCGATCGCATCGACGCGTTCACCGATCGCCGGGTCGGCCGCTACTGGACGCTGGTCGGCATCGTCAACGACTGGCCGCCGACGCCTGCGCCCGACGACGTCGTCGACGCCTGGGAGTGGTACTCGTCGGCGCTCCGAGCGCACGCCTGAACGACCCCGTCCGCCCCGGTCGGCGGCCGGCCCGGCCCGGACCCGTCACCGAACGGCGTTCACATCTGCTCGGTCGCGCCCGCTGTCATACTGAGCGCTCCATGAGGGGGGAACGAACACACAGGGAGAGGTACATGCGACTACGTCGTGCAAGCGCCGTGCTGGGGATGCTCACGCTCGGCTTCATCGTGCTCGCCGGGTGCGAGCCGGCACCGCCGCCCGGTCCGCCGGCCGTGCGGGGCCTGCGCTTCGAGATCGCGACGGGCGGTCCGTTCGTGATCGGTGCGGACGTCAACGACGATCCGGTCCCGCTCACGAACACGCCGCCGGCGATCCAGGTGGCGGCCGAGGACGACGACTGCGCTCCGATCGGTCAGAACGGGAGCTTCGCCACGCACAAGGAGACCATCGACATCGGTGGCACCAGCTACGAGGCGTGGTTCATCGACAGCGGCAGCCAGTCGGTGATCGTCCCCGGGGACCCGAAGTGCCTGCCGAACGAGTTCGGCGACAACTACGCCATCATCGGCCTGGCCGACACGCTGCACAACGACGGTCCCGTCGGTGGCAAGGCACCCGGCTTCGTCCTGGACGAGCGCAGCACGGACCCCGGCGACCCGTCGTACCGGGTCATCAAGTGATCCGCTGATCCGACGATCGGCCGGACGGGGGCCCGGGCGCCCCGGCGCCCGGGCCCCCCCCC
>JAEVZA010000375.1 GCA_023392475.1 Actinomycetes bacterium
CCGTTCGACAGGTCGGTCGGCAGCCGGTCGGCGACGTCGGCGAGCCCCACGTGGTCGAGCGCCTCGTCGACGGCACCCGCGTCAGCCCGGTGGCGGCCGCGCCGGTACCGAACGGCGTCGAGCAGCGTGTCGCGCCACCCGGGCTGGGCGGCGCCGACCTCCAGGTTCTGGCGCACCGTCAGGTCGTCGAAGAGGTCGAGCCCCTGGAACGTCCGCACGAACCCGAGCCGCGACCGCCGGTGCGGGGCGAGCCCGTCGAGCGGGGCGCCCGCGAACCGGACGGTGCCGCTCGCCGCGGGGTGGAACCCGGTGAGCGCGTCGATGCACGAGGTCTTGCCGGCGCCGTTGGGCCCGATGAGCCCGACGACGTGGCCCTCGTCCACGGCGAAGCTCACGTCCTCCACGGCGGTCACGCCGCCGTAGCGGACGGTGAGGTCGACCACCTCGAGCAGCGGGGACGTCACGAGCATCGGGGACGTCACGGGACCGCCGCCTCCGCGGCGAGGTCGGTCGCCGGGGCGCGGCTCGGGCGGAGGCGTCGCAGCCCCGCCCGCGCCAGGCCGGTCAGTCCCTCGGGGGCGAAGATGGCGACGACCACGAGGGCGACCCCGCTGACGGCGAACACGTACTGGCTCGACCGGCCGCCGTTCCAGGTGTCGGACAGCTTCGTCACCAGCCCGGCCTGCGCGAGCAGTCCCGCGAGGAGCGCGCCGCTGATGCTCGAGATGCCGCCGAGGTACGTGAGGGCGAGCGCGACGAGCGAGCCGATCACGAGGAACGACGTGGTGGACAGCGTCGAGGTGCCGTACGCCATGAGGCAGCCAGCGAGCCCGGCCAGCGCGGACGAGAGGGCGAAGGCGCCGAGCTTGACCCGCGCCACGTCGATCCCCGCGGCCGCAGCGGCGCGCTCGTTGGACCGCACGGCGAGCCAGCGCAGCCCGGTGCGGTTCCGGCGGAGGTTGGCGACGACGACCGCGGCGACGGCGAGCACGCCGACGGCGACCAGCACGAACGCGGGGCGGAAGTTGTCGGCACCCCGCGCCGCGATGCCGACGTCGATCCCGAACAGGTACGGGCGCGGGGCCTTGCGCCCGCCGACGCCGCCCGACAGCGCCGAGCTGCCCAGCACGAGCTGCTCGATGGCCACGGCGATCGCCATGGTGGCCACGGCGAGGCTCATCCCCCGCACCCGTAGCGCGGGGAGCCCCACGAGGATGCCGACCACCGTCGCCAGCGCCGTGGCCCCGAGCACCGCGAGCGGGAAGGGCCAGCTGCGGTCGCCGAGCGCGATGGCGGTGAACCCCGCCACGCCGGCGAACGCGAGCTGCGCCAGCGAGATCTGTCCGACGTAGCCCGTCACCACCACGATCGACAGCGCCAGCAGCGCAGCGATCAGCGTCGCCACGAGCGCCTGGCGGTACGCGGCGTCGAAGGTGAACGTGCCGACCACGGCCGCGCCCACGAGCACGACCGTCCACAGCACCACCCGCCGCGGCTCCGGTGACGGCGGGAGGCGGGACCCCGCCGGCGCGCCCCGCGCCGGGAGCGGATCGCCCCGGAGCGCGAGCACGCCGAGGATGAGGACGACGGGCACGGTGAGCTGGAGCCCGGTCGTCGGGATCCAGTCGGGGATCCACGTCGTGTCGGGCCGCACCGCGTAGCCCAGGATCAGCGACTGCAGCACCCCGATGCCGAGGCCGGCCGCGGCCGTGACCACGAACGAGCTCAGCCCGCCGAGCAGGGCGGCCGCGAGCGCGGGGACGACGAGCAGGCTGGTCGTCGTCGCGTCCAGCCCGGCGATCGGCTCGATCAGGATCACCGCGAAGCCGCCGATCACCGACGCCACGGTCCAGCACACCGCGGCCACCCGGTCGGGTGACACGCCTGCGAGCACCGCGGCGCGGTCGTTGCCGGCCGCCGCGCGGGTCGCGAGCCCGAACCGCGTCCACCGGAACACGGCGACGAGCGCGGCCGTCACGACCACCACCGCGCCGGCCAGGAGCAGCCGGTTGGCGCCGACGCCGGTGCCGAGGATCCGCACCGTCCCCTCGGGCAGCACCGGGAAGCGGGTGACCGTCGACGCGCCCGCCGTCGGGAACCGCAGGCGGGTGATCTCCTGCAGGTAGAGGTACACGCCGAGCGAGGCGACGACCGAGGCGAGCGGCGGCGCCGTCCGGAGGGGGCGGAACACGAGCCAGTGCACCGCGAGCCCGAGCACGGCGGCGAGCACCACCGCGAACCCGAGCGCGGTGGCGAGCGTCGGCGTGGGGATCAGGCGGATGCGGTCGGGGACGCCGAGGATCGGCAGGACGAGGTCGCCCGTGTCCCGGAACTGGAAGTAGGCGAACGCGACGTACATCCCCATCGCGGCGTACGCGAAGTTGACGACCCGGGAGGCGCGCCAGGTGAGGACGAGGCCGAGGCCGAGCGACGCCACCACCGCGCCGCCGCCGAGCCCGGCGAGGGCGTAGCCGACGTAGTCCTGCAGGGCCACCGACGAGTCGTCCGTCCGCGCCGGTCAGCCGTCGCCGTACGCGGCGCCGACGTCGATCCAGGTGCCGAGCTGCGTGAGCTGGCCGCCGTGGAGCTCCGCCAGGATCTGCTGGGGCGAGCACATCGCCGGGAGGCCGGCGATCTGGTGGTGGTCGCACGTGGACGGGTGGCCCATGAAGCTCGGGGTGCCCCGCTGGGCCTCGAGCCCCGCCCGCACCGCGGCGGCGGTCGGCTCGCCCTCGATGCCGACGAGGACCCGGTAGAGGTTCAGGAACGATCGGAAGCTGACCGTGCCGGCGCCGACGGGGTCGAAGCCGTCGCCGTACGTCGCGGCGACGGAGGTGTAGAGGTCGAAGTCCACGTTCGCCGCCGAGCGGTCGACCGGGCCCTCGACGTTGAGGATGGTGCCGTCGGTGCGCTCCGGCCCCGCCTCGTCGACGATCTTCGGCGCCGCGCACGCGCCGACCAGGTACACCTGCGCCGTGATCCCGACGGTCTGCACCCCGTCGAACGCGCCCTTGCAACCCGTGTCGGCCGCGAGGACGATCAGCGCGTCGGGGT
Source organism: Actinomycetes bacterium (assembly GCA_023392475.1). Lineage (GTDB taxonomy): Bacteria > Actinomycetota > Acidimicrobiia > Acidimicrobiales > Microtrichaceae > JAEVZA01. Next base: position 3,055 of record JAEVZA010000375.1, read on the forward strand.
GCGAGGACGCGGCCGCCTGCAGCGGCGACGTGAGGTCGGTCGCGGTGATCGGGTACGGCACCATCTGCACGTCGTGCACGCCCGCGTGCTCCAGCGTGGTGCGCCCGTACCCGGCGCTGTTCGTGATCGGTCCGAACTCCGGGTAGACGATGGCGACCCGCTTCGCCCTGCCACGCGTCGCCGCGTCGTGGGCGAAGGCCACCGTCGCGCCCCAGGTGCCGCCGGACCACTGGTACGACGCGGGGCTCGTGGCCGACGCCGAGCTCACCGGGATGCCGCCGACGTACGGGATGCCGTTGTCGGCGAGCGTGTCGATCCCGGTGCCGAACACGTCGATGCCACCGAGGACCGCCGGGACGCCCGCCTGCACGAAGCGCTGCGCGCAGGCGGTGGACCCCTCCGGGCTGAACCCGGTGTTGCACACGTCCACCCGGATCGGCCGGCCGTGGACGCCGCCGAGCTGCTCGTCCACGTACCGCACGCCGGCCTGCACGGCCGAGCTCAGCTCGGGGTAGCTGCCGGCGGGCGTGTTCTCCTGGTTGATCATCCCGAGCACGATCGGCTCGCCCGTCGCGGCGGTCCTGCGGGACGGGATCGAGCCGTCGTCCACGAGGTCGCCCAGGCTCGACCGCTTCGTGCAGGCGACGAGGTCGGACCGGCAGTCGGTCGCTCCCGCGGACGCCGTCGTCGACGTGCTGCCGGACGCCGAGCGGTCCTCGCTGCAGGCGGCGAGGAGCGAGACGAGCCCGAGCAGGGCGAGCGAGCGCACGGCGATCGCCACCACCCACCGGCCTCGTCGATGCATCAGCCCCCCTGTGTCGACCGCCGGAGGTTAACAGCGTTCAGCAACCCGCCCGCTGCTCAGCTGCGGGCGAACAGCATCTGCAGCTCGAGCACCCCGTGGTCGTCGACCGACAGGACGATGGGCGCCTTCGGGACCTCGACGCCGTAGTCGGAGAAGTTCACGTCGATCTTGCCGACGACGACCACCGTGCCGTTCACGAGCTTCGCCTGGAGCGGGAACTGCACCGGCTTGGTGACCCCGTGGATCGTGAGGTCGCCCTCGGCCGTGACGTTGATCTCCGAGCCGTCGGCGGCGTTCGCCCCGAGGTCGATCGGCTGGGTGAGCTTGAAGGTGGCCTGCGGGAAGCTGTCGGTCTCGAGCGCCTGCTGCACCCGCTGGTTGCGGCGCGAGTCGTTGGTGGTGATCTGGGTCAGGTCGACGGTGAACTCGGCGCTCGTCACCTGGTTGCCGGCGATGGTCATCGAGCCCTCCACGGCGTTGGTGCGGCCGACCGCCGTGGCGGAGCCGATGCCGGCGAGGTCCTCCTGCACGCGGAACCCGACGAAGGTGCCCGTCGCGGACTCGAAGTCGAACTTGCCTGTCGTGGTGTCGACCTTCCAGCTGCCGTCGATCCCGGCCGGGGCCGTGGTGGACGCGCCGGCGGCCGCGGTGGTGGTCGTGACGCTCTTCGCCGCGTCGTTGAGGTTCACCTCCGTGGGGCTGTCGTCCTTGAGGAACCAGTAGATGCCGCCGCCGACGATCGCGAGGACGGCGACGACGACGACGGCCGAGACGGTCTTGGTCTTCGTGGACATGCCGGAGATCGTAGGAAGGGTTCCCGCGCGTTGGCTGGGCACCCCCTGGGAGGTGCCGCAGGGCGAGCGGGACGGTGTAGACAGCGGTCCACGTTTCCGGCGCCGGGAGGGCGGTTGAAGAAGCTCGCGCTCGTGGCGCTCGCCACGGCCCAGTTCGTGATGGTGCTCGACCAGTCGGTCATGAACGTGTCGATCAGCCAACTGGTCCACGACTTCGACACGACGGTGCCGACGATCCAGGCGGTCATCACCCTCTACTGCCTCGTCATGGCGATGCTGATGCTGACCGGCGGCAAGATCGGCGACATCATCGGGCGGCGGCGGGCGTTCGTGATCGGGCTCGTCATCTACGCGGTCGGCTCCGCGACCACCGCAGCGGCGCCGACGGTCGCCGTGCTCGCCCTCGGTTGGTCGATCCTCGAGGGCATCGGCGCCGCGCTCGTGCTCCCGGCCCTCGCCGCGCTCATCGCCGGCAACTTCGAGGGCCCGCAGCGCAAGGTCGCGTACGCGGTGATCGGCGGCGTGGCCGGCGCCGGCATCGCCGTCGGACCGATCCTCGGCGGCTGGGCGACCACGGAGCTGACGTGGCGCGTGGTGTTCGTCGGCGAGGTCGTGCTCGTCGGGATCATCCTCCTGCTCACGCCGAAGCTCGACGACGCCCTCCGCGAGGGTCCCGAGCCCAAGCTCGACGTGATCGGGTCCGTGCTGTCCGCGGCCGGCATCGGCGCGGTCGTCCTCGGGATCCTGCAGTCGAGCACCTGGGGGTTCGTCGAGCCGAAGGAGTCGCCGGTCGAGCCGTTCGGCTTCTCGCTCACCCCGTTCGTCATCGTCGGCGGCGGCGTCCTGCTGTGGGCGTTCGTGGTCTGGCAGCGCCGACGCGAGGCGCAGGGCCGGGACCCGCTCGTCCACCTCTCGCTGTTCCGGGTGCCGCCGCTGCGGGCCGGGCTCGTCGGGCTGTTCACGCAGAACCTGGTGCTGATGGGCGTGTTCTTCGTGGTGCCGCTCTACCTGCAGCTGGTCATCGGCTTGGACGCCCTCGAGACGGGCGTCCGCATGCTGCCGATCTCGATCACGATGTTCATCTGCTCGGCGCTCGGATCGCGGCTGTCGGCCCGGTTCCCGGTCCGGACCATCGTGCGGACGGGCCTCCTCACCTCGGTCGCCGCCATCGTGCTGCTGCTGGACACGATCGACCCGCAGCTCGACGGCCGGGGCTTCGCGGTGTCGATGGCCGTGCTCGGCATCGGGATGGGGCTGATCGTGTCGCAGCTCGGCAACGTCGTGCAGTCCTCGGTCGACTCGTCGGGCCGGGGCGAGGCGGGCGGCCTCCAGTACACGGGCCAGCAACTCGGCTCGTCGGTCGGCGTCGCGCTGATCGGCGCGCTCGTGCTCGCCGGCCTCACGACGGTGTTCGTGCACACCGTCCTCGCCGACGACCGCATCGCCCCCGACGTGGCGCAACAGGTCAGCACGGCAGCGGCGAACGGGGTCGACTTCGTCGACGCCGACCAGATCGGCGAGGCCGCTCGCTCCGCCGGGCTGGACGACGCGGCGGCGGACGCGGTCGTCGACGACTACGAGCAGGCGCAGCTCCGGGCGCTGAAGGCCGGGCTGCTCGCGACCGGCGTGCTCGCCCTCATCGCCCTGGCGTCGACCCGCCACCTGCCGGCCGAGGTCCCGCCCCCCGAAGAGGGCTACCCGACCGCCGAGGTCGCCGCCGGCGCGACCTGAGCGGCCATCCGGCCACCGCCGCGCACCTGGCGGGTCACCGGACCGGGACCGTCACCTCGAACGTGTCCTGGTCGAAGTCGCCGACCCGCGCCTGCACCGTCATGCGCCACTCCCCCGGCAGCGGGACCACGGCGTGGTCGGTCAGGTAGTGGTTCGAGGTGATCTTCGTCATCGGCACGTCGATCGGCCCGACGTCGCGCTCCGGGAGCCGGAGCTCCACGTCGACCTCGGCGAGGTCGGGGATCGCGCCGCCGAACACCGTCACGTGGATCTCGTTCGTGCCCGTGCGGGCGGGCAGGACGGAGATCTGCGCGGACGCGGCGCCGCTGCGCACGACCTGGTCGAACGGGAGGTCCACCGCCTCGCGGGCCGGCACGGTCACGGAGAGCACGGCGCTCAGCACCAGCACCACGAGGAGGCCGGCCGACTCCCAGGCGACGGTCCGGCGCAGCGCACGGCGCGCATCCGACGCCCCGGCCGGCACGGTTCGGTCCTCGTCGGCTGCCGGGACGGCGGCGAGCCGGCGCCGGCTGGCCCACGCCACGAGGACGACGAGCAGCACCAGGGCCACCTTCGCCAGCAGCAGCCGGCCGTAGGTCGTGGTCGTGAGCCCCTCCCAGGACCAGCCGACCTGGCGGACGCCCTGCAGGCCGCCGCTCACGACGATGGCGACCACCGACCAGAGCGCGACCGAGGAGAACCGCCGCGTGGCGGTGATCGACGACGCCACGTCGGCGTCGCGCAGGACCCACGCGAGCAGCCCGACCAGTCCGCCGAGCCACACGCTGACGGCGAGCACGTGCACGACGTCGAGCACCACGCCGGCGATCGGCCACCGCCCCGTGGCGCCGTGGCCGGCGAGGGCGAACGACGTGGCGATCACGAGCGCCGTCGCCAGGGCGCCGGCACGCCACGCCGCGGTCCGGCAGCGGGGCAGCCACGAGACGAGGGCGACACCGAGCGCGAACGCCGCGGCGCGGGCGAGCGCCGCCCAGCCGAACCGGCCCATGACGACCTCGGGCCAGAGCGGCACGTCGAGGACCTGGCCGATCCCGTCCCCCTCGCCGTAGGCCGCCTGGAGCGGGATCGACGCGAGCGCGGCGACCACGCCGGCCACGCCGGCCCACCGGAGCCAGCGCCGGGGCCGCGGCGCCGATGCACCCGCCGGCCAGCACAGGAGGAGCAGGGCGACCCCGCCGATGAGCAGGGCCGCGGCGGCGTAGCCGACGGACCGCACCGCACCGTGCACGACGCCGACGGCGCGGCTGGCCCCGCTGTCCTCGTAGCGGGCGACGAGCCCCGAGGCGTCGCCGGACGCGGCGCCGACGCTGAAGGTGAAGGCGCCGCTGACCGGGTGCGAGTCGGCGGAGATGGCCTTCCACGCGACGACGTAGCTCCCGTCGCGCAGCGCGGGGAGCGAGGAAGAGACCTCGGTGCCCTCACCGCCGGGGTGGTGCGCGGGCCCGGCGTCGACCCGGTCGCCGGACGCGTCGAAGACGCGCAGCGCGGCCGACGGGAGCGTGACCGGCTCGCCGAAGGTGAGCTCCACCCGCGGCGGCGACGTCGCGACGGCGCTCCCCGCCGCCGGCACCGTGGACTCGAGCACGGCGTGCGCCGCGGCGACTCCCGGCACCGACAGCGACGCGGTGACGCCGACGCCCGATCCGCCGACCACCACGACGAGGACGAGCAGCAGCGCCCGTCGTCGCACGGTCACGCCGGCCGGGGTCGGCACGCCGTCAGGCCGCCTTCGGCCGTCGCAGCAGGGCCACCAGCGCGACGACGAGGCCGAGCGCACCGACGGCGACGCCGATGATGCCGATCGTCCGTGCCGAGTCGACGTCGCTCGTCGTGGCGATGCCGGCCGGGAGCTGCGCGACCGTGACCTTCTTGACGTCGGCCGTCGCGCCGCGCGCGCCGGACGCGGCCGTCAGCTGCAGGGTCGGCGCCGGGTGCTCCGGCTCCTCGCCGGACGCCGGCGTGGCGTCGATCCAGCGGACGACGTCGCCGTTGCTGTAGGTCTGCACGGCCTTGAACTCGAGCGAGTCGACGTCGGGCAGCGGCCCGGCGGACACCGGGAACTGCTGGAACTCGCCGGGCTTGATCTGCCCGCCCGTCCACGTGATCGTCGAGACGGCCTCCGTGACCTCGCCGTCGTCCGTCTCGATCGGGGTGGCGAGCTTCGTCTTCTGCACCGTCGCGGTCCACCCCGGCACAGGTTGGACGGACACGGAGGCGAGCGGGTGGTCCGTCGGGAGCTGCACCTCCACCTGGATCGTGTCCGCGCCCGCCTCCTCGTTCGGGACCTTGAAGGCGAAGGTCGAGAAGCCGCCCTGCGTCCCCGTCCCGCTGATGGTCACGTGCGCCGAGGCGGGCAGGGCCGTCAGGACGACGACGGCGCCGGCGACGGTGAGGAGCAGCGTCGCTGCGGCGGCGGTGCGGCGGATCATGCGGGGGTCCTCCAGGACGTTTCGGTCGCGCCGGCGGGTGCGGCCGGTGCGAGGTGTGTCGACTGGGAGGTCGTGCGAGCGGCCCGGTCGGTTCCCGCTGTACCGTCGTGGCCTGGCAGCACGTTCAGCCGGCGCGCCGCCTCGCGTCGGTGCCGGGCGCCGACGGCGCGACGCGGAGGTGCCGGGTCTCGTCCACGGTCGGCGACGGCAGGCCCCCGCTCGCGCCGCCAGTTCCGTCCTCGTCGCCGCGCCCGGCCCGGGAGCGCCCCGGCCAGCCCCGGCGCGTCGCCAGCAACCACACGAGGACCATGCCCGCGAGCTCCAGGAGGTGCGACATCTCGCTCAGGGGGAAGGCCTCGCCCTGGCGCACGTCGATCACCGCGAACAGCACCATCCCGGCCGCGAGCACGACGGTGGAGGGCACGAGGGCGCGCGCCCGGGCCGGCCGGACCGCGACCAGCACGAGCGCCACGGCGTACGCCGCCTCGAAGATCCCCCTGTGGGGGGCGAGGTGGGCGTGGTGGACGTCCTCGGACAGCAGGAGCTCGGGGATCTCGACGAGCAGGTAGCACCCGGCCACCAGCAGGAGCAGGGCCCGCAGCACCCACCAGACGCCGGCCCGGTCGACCTCCGCCGCTGCACGCGCGACCCGGCCGGGGAGGGCGGCGTCGGGCGCCACCTCGACCACGGGGCGGTGCTCGCCGCCCTGGGCCCGGATCGCCGCGTCGAAGCGCTCGCACGCCGCGCAGCGGGCGAGGTGGCGGTCGAGCGCGTCCGGGGGCACGCCGGGGTCTTCCTCGTCGAGCCGCGCCGAGAGGGCCGCCCGCACCTCGTCGCAGTCCGGATCGCGGTCCACGACAGGAGGGTCGTGCGAGCCCGCCCTCCGGTTCCCGGCCCGTCGCGCACGCGCGGGCACCCGGTGGCTGGGCCACGATGTGCGTGGTGACCCCCGACCACCTCACGCTCCTCGCGCAGGCCGCTGCGGCCGGCGACGACGCGGCGCTGG
>JAEVZA010000458.1 GCA_023392475.1 Actinomycetes bacterium
CCCCGACCGCGCTGCCCGCCGACGCGTCCGTGGCGTCGGACGACGGCGAGCTGGCGGACCTCGTGGCCGCCGCCACCGCCGAGGGCCGGGTGCTCGGTCCCGTCGGCCTCCTCGGCGGCGACCTCCACCGCACGCTCGGCGCCCCGGCGCGCACCCGGGAGGACCTCGTGGCCGGGCGGGGGACCGCGTTCCCGATCGACGTCGGCGAGGTCCTCGTCGACCGCGACGGCGGGCTGGTCACGCAGCACGTGTTCGTCGCCCACCTGGTGGCGTCACGCGGTCCCCGCTGGCGCGGCCGGACGGTGGTCGCGATGAACGGCTCGTTCCTGGGGTCGGCCGACCTCGGGCCCCGTGCCCACCCGAACGACGGCCTGCTCGACGTGACCGACGGATCGCTCCCGTGGGCGCAGCGCCGGGCCGCCGCCCGGCGTGAGCTCAACGGCTCGCACCTCCCGCACCCGGCGCTGACCGAGCGGCGGACCGCCTCCTACGAGGTGTCCTCGACCCGGCTGCTGGAACTCGTCGTCGACGGGCGGGACATCGGTCGGGCCCGCCACTTCGAGGTGCGGTGCGCGCCCGATGCGGTGACGATCGTCTCGTAGCCCCCGCGGCTGGGTACCCTCGAACCGATGTACGCGTGGCATCTCGACGAATCCCCGGGGCGGTACGAGTGGGGCGAGGTCCCCGATCCCGTGGTGGGCCCACGGGACGTGCGCGTCCGCGTCCGGGCCACCGCCCTCAACCACATGGACCTGTGGCTCACCACCGGCATGCCCAAACCGCCGGAGTTCCCGCACGTGCCGGGCAACGACGTCGCCGGCGTCGTCGACGCCGTCGGCGACGAGGTGGACGCGTGGTCGCCCGGCGACGAGGTGGTGGTCAACACGGCGGTGGTCCCGGAGGAGGCGCTCGCCCAGGGCATCGACTCCGTCCTGCACCCCGCGATGGCCCTGCTCGGTGAGGCCCGCTGGGGCGGCCACGGCGAGTTCTGCGTGGTCCCGGGCCACCAGCTCGTGCGCAAGCCCGCCGGCCGCAGCTGGGCCGAGGCGGCGTCGTACCCCGTGTGCGGCACCACCGCGTGGCGCCTGCTCCGCCGGGCGAAGCTCAAGGCCGGCGACACGGTGCTCGTCACCGGCATCGGCGGCGGCGTGGCGACGGCGGCGATGATGATCGCCAACCACCTCGGCGCCCGCGTGTTCGTCACGTCGCGCGACGAGGAGAAGCGCACCCGCGCGGTCGAGCTCGGCGCCCGAGAGGCCTTCGACTCCGAGGAGCCCTACCCCGTCACCGCGGACATCGTGGTCGACAGCATCGGCCCCGCCACGTGGGAGTTCTCGATGCGCACCCTGCGCAACGGCGGGCGCATGTGCGTGTGCGGCGGCACGTCCGGCCCGAAGGTGAGCCTCAACCTGCCGCGCCTGTTCTTCAAGCAGCTGGACGTCATCGGCGCGAGCTGCGGGAGCCAGGCCGAGTTCGAGTACGTCACCGACCTCGTGGCGGACGGCCTGCCGGTGGTGATCGACGAGATCCTCCCGCTCGCGGAGTACCCGCGTGCGCTGGCGCGGCTGCAGAGCGCGTCGCAGCTCGGGAAGATCGTGCTCGAGCATCCTGAGTGATCCCTTCGGGACCAGGTGCGGGGCGGGCCGTCCCCGTTCCCAGCGGACGGACGCGGGCGTAGGGTCGACAGCATGTTCGGTGGAGACGAGTGGTTGATCATCGCCATCGTGGCCCTGGTGCTCTTCGGCGGGTCCCAGCTGCCCAAGCTGGCGAAGAACCTGGGCGAGGCCCAGCGTGAGCTGAAGAAGGCGATGAAGGAACCCGAGGAGCCCGCGCCGAGCACCACCGCGAGCACGGCGGCGAGCGCCCCAGCGAGCCCTCCGCCGAGCACCACGACCGGCGACGCGGCGGCACCCGCGCCGTCCAAGGAGCTGACGCCACCGCCGGAGTGAGTCCACCCCCCACCCCCGGCCCTGAGGCGGGCAGGGCGGGCGGGGGCCGGGACGGGGCCGCCGGGCGCACCGGTAGGGTGACCGACGTGAGCGCCATCGACGACGCCTGGTCGCGGGTCGACGAGCTGTCCGAACTGCTCCTCGACGTCAGCCACGACATCTGGGACCACCCCGAGCTCTGCTTCGAGGAGCACCACGCGCACGACGTGCTGTGCGACGCGCTCGAGTCGCAGGGGCTCAGGACGACGCGCCACGCGTACAACCTCGAGACGGCGTTCGTGGCCGAGGCCGGGACCGAGGGGCCGTGCGTCGCGGTGCTCTGCGAGTACGACGCCCTGCCCGACATCGGCCACGCGTGCGGCCACAACGTGATCGCCGCCGCCGGGCTCGGGGCCGGGCTCGCCGCGGCGTCGCTGGCCGAGTCCCTCGGCGGCCGCGTGCGCATCCTCGGCACCCCGGCCGAGGAGGGCGGCGGCGGCAAGGTGTTCATGATCCGGCGCGGCGCGCTCGACGGCGTCGACGCCGCGCTGATGGTCCACCCCGCCGACCACGACCTGCCGTCGATCCACGCGATCGCGATCCAGGAGCTCAACGTCACGTACGCGGGCGTGGCCGCACACGCCGCCGCCGCGCCGGAGAAGGGCCGCAACGCGCTCGACGCCGCGGTGCTCGGCTACATGAACGTCTCGGCGCTGCGCCAGCACATCCGCCCCGACGAGCGCGTGCACGGCATCTTCACCCAGGCGGGGGACAAGCCGAACATCGTGCCGCGGTCGGCCGCGGCCCAGTGGTACGTGCGCTCGACCGACCTGCGCTCGCTCGAGTCGCTCAAGGCCCGGGTGCTCGACTGCCTGCGGGCCGGAGCGCTCGCGGCCGGCTGCACCATGGAGCACGAGTGGCGCGACCCCGCCTACGCGGACCTGGTGGACGACGTGTGGCTCCTCGAGCGCTGGCGGGACCACAGCACCCGCCTGGGCCGACCCCCGCAGGACCCGGCCGAGGTCGGCGGGGTGGTGGGCAGCACCGACATGGGCAACGTGAGCCACGAGGTGCCCTCGATCCACCCCATGATCGCCGTGGCGCCGTCGGGGGTGTCGATCCACACCCCCGAGTTCGCCCAGCACGCCCGCGGGCCCGCCGGGGACCGGGCGGTGCTGGACGGCGCCAAGGCCCTGGCGGCCGTCGTCCTCGACCGCTGGGAGCGGGGTTCCGACCCGGCCTGACGGGCCTCCCGGTCGATCCCCGGGGGTCCCCCCGGTCCGCTCTATCCTCGGCGCCGATGACGCCCGTCCCCACCTACGTTGCCGAGCAGTTCAGCGACGACGAGCAGGTCGTCCTGCGCCGGTACTTCACCAACCTCGACGGGCCGGTCTTCGCCCTGGTGAACCTCCCCGAGGTGGTCAAGGGCGCCCTGTTCGCCCGGTACTCCCGCTCGGCCAAGTCGCTCCGCCGGCTGTTCCTCGACGAGTTCGTCGGCGAGCTGGACACCACCGGCGACGAGTCCGTGGACGCGACGATCGGGCTGGCCCGCGCCGAGTCCCTCTACGACCGGGTGTTCTTCGAGTACGGCGACGACAGCGTCGCCCAGCTCGGCGGGGTGCACCTCGCCTGCGAGCAGGCCTCGAACCTGCTCACGAAGGTCCTCGAGTGGGGTCGGCTCATGTCGTACCTCGAGCAGTCCACCCGCTACATCCCGTACGACGAGCGCCTCGGCGGTCGCTACCGCTACCACCGGGACCCGGAGGTCCTCGGGTCCAACCTCGGCGCGCGCTTCGTCGGCGACATGGACCGCCTCTTCGACGCGTACGCGGACCTGGCGCGTGACATCCAGGACCACTTCCGCGAGCGCCACCCGAAGAGCGAGACCGACTCCGACTTCGTCTACCGCCAGGCGATCCGCGCGAAGGCGTTCGACGCCGTCCGGGGCATCCTGCCCGCGGCGTCGCTGTCCAACGTCGGCATCTACGGGTCCGGCCAGGGCTTCGAGGCGCTGCTCCTGCGCATGCGCTCGCACCCGCTGCCCGAGGCCCGCCAGTACGCGGACCTGATGCTCGCCGAGCTGCGCAAGGTCATCCCGAGCTTCCTGAAGCGAGTCGACCTGCCGGAGCGCGGCCTCGCGTGGAGCGACTACCTGCGCACCAACCGGGAGGCGATGGAGGCCGTCGCGTACGAGATGCTGAGCGACGACGAGGTGCGGGGCCCCACCGAGCCGGGCGTCGAGCTCGTCGACTTCGACCCCGAGGGCGAGCTCAAGGTCGTCGCCGCGATGCTCTACCCGTACACGGGCCTGTCCGAGTCGACCCTGATCGAGCGCGTGCGGGCCATGTCGGTCGACGACCGGCTCGCCGTCATCCGCTCCTACGTGGGGGAGCGGAGCAACCGCCGCCACAAGCCGGGCCGCGCGCTCGAGCGCACGGACTACCGCTTCGACGTCGTGTCCGACTACGGGGCGTTCCGGGACCTCCAGCGGCACCGGATCATGACCGTGGAGTGGCAGGAGCTCACCCCGCGGCACGGCTACACCCGACCCGCCGCGATCGACGACGCCGGGTTCACCGAGCGCTTCGACGAGGCGATGGACGTCTCCGCCTCCCTGTGGTCCGCGCTCGCGGAGCGGTTCCCGGAGCGGGCCGGCTACGCGGTGGCCCTGGCGTACCGCGTCCGGTACGCCATGCAGTTCAACGCCCGCGAGGCGATGCACCTGATCGAGCTGCGCACCTCGATCCAGGGCCACCCGAGCTACCGGGCGGTGGGGCAGCAGATGCACCACCTCATCTCGGAGCGCGCCGGGCACCGGGCGATCGCCGAGATGATGCGCTTCGTCGACCACTCCGGCGAGGCCGAGCTCGAGCGCCTCGGGGCCGAGCGGCGGGCCGAGACCCGGCGCGGCGCGACCGCCTGATCCAGCCCCTGACCGCAGGTCACCGGGGCCCCGGCGCCCCACCCCCAAGGGTGTGCGCCTCCGCCGGGCGGCCGTGTCTATGATGCGCCCGACCTCGGCCGGAACGACCGTCCGAGTGCAGCGCCAGAGGACACATGGACGACGACGAACTGCTGGACGAGGACCTCGACGAGGAGGAGCTCGACGGCGACGACCTGGAGGACGGCGAGGACCTCGAGGACGAGGAGCTCGACGACGAGGTCGGGATCGAGGACGGCGACGCCGACGGCGACGGCGAGGAGGCCGCCGCCGGCGACGACGAGGACGCCGAGGACGACGTCCCGGTCGCGCGCAAGAAGCGCAGCGGCGACGAGGACGACGACGACGAGGAGGAGGACCCCGACGACGTCGAGGCCGACCTCGACACGATCCTCAAGGACCGCATCGCCGCGGGCGACGACGAGGAGGACGAGGAGGAGCTCGACGAGCCCGGCACCGAGCCCGGCGAGCGCGTCGCCGCCAAGGGCGCGGACGAGTTCACGTGCCCGACCTGCTTCCTGATCGTGCACCCCCGCCAGTTCGGTCGGAGCGGCGCGCTCACCTGCCCCGAGGGCTACGACCCGTGCGGCGGCATGGCCATCGTCCAGAAGCTCGCCAAGCGGGCGAAGAAGGGCTGACCGGTGGCCGACGACGGCGACGAGCAGGGCGGCGGGCTCGCCGACCTGCCGATGGTGGTGCTCGACGAGGTCCTGCACGCGGTGCCGCGCCTCGTCGACCGCACCCGCGCCCAGGCCGAGCTCGCCCGTCGCGTCGCCGCCGCGCTGCCGTGCGTCGGCGGCCTCGTCCGGACGGACCGCCGCGCCGCGCCGACGTCGGACCCCGGGCCGCCGATCGACGTGCTCCAGGTCGTCGCCCTGGGCGACGACGAGGACGCAGAACCGGAGGAACCGGCCGCGGCCGTGGCCTCCGAGGCGGCGGACGCCACCCCGGTGCCCGACGAGTCGGACCTGCCGGTCCCCGACTACGACAGCCTCGCCGCGTCGCAGGTGGTGCCCCGGCTGACCACGCTCTCGGCCGACGAGCTCGCCACGGTCGGCGCCTACGAGCGGGCGCACCGCAACCGCCAGACGATCCTGAACCGGGTCCGCCAGCTGCAGGCCGGCTGACCGGCCCGGGCGCGCCCCGCCGGAGGTGACCGTGACGACGACCGGCTTCGAGCCACGGGTCCGGACGGCGGACGCGACCGACGTCCCGGAGCTCGAGCGACTGGCCGGCCTGGCGTTCGAGCACCTGACCACCCAGAAGGGCGGCGCCGTCTACCGGCTGCGCGACGCCCGCACCGACCCGGTCGCCCCGTCGCTCGGCGAGGACGTCGCGGCGGCCGCGGCCGCACCGGCTCGTCGGACGGTCCTCGTCGGATCCCTCGGCGACGTCCCCGTCGGGTTCGCCACGGCGCACGTCGTGGACACGGCGGGCGGACCGCTCGCGGTGGTGGGGGAGCTGTACGTCGAACCCGAGGCGCGCCGGGTGGGCCTCGGCCACCTCCTCATGCGGTCGCTCGTCGACTGGGCCACCGCGGCCGGCTGCGTCGGCATCGACGCCGAGGCGCTCCCCGGCGACCGCGACACGAAGAACTTCTTCGAGGGCCTCGGGCTGGTGGCGAGGAAGATCACCGTGCACCGCTCGTTCGGCGACGACGGTGCCTGACAGCGGACCGGCACCCGGACCGCGCCCCGAGGTGTGCGTGGGCGCCGTCGCGGTGCGTGGGAACGACCTGCTGATGATCCGTCGCGGACACGGTCCGGCGGCGGGCCGGTGGTCCGTGCCCGGCGGCCGCGTGGAGCACGGTGAGACCCTGGCCGAGGCGGTGGTCCGCGAGCTGCTCGAGGAGACCGGTCAGGAGGGCCTGTGCGGCCCGTTCCTCGGGTGGGTCGAGCGCCTCGAGGAGGGCGAGCACTTCGTGATCCTCGACTTCGAGGTGGTGGTGCTCTCCACCGACGAGCCCGTCGCCGGCGACGACGCGGCCGAGGCGCGCTGGGTGCCGGTGTGGGAGGTGCCGGAGCTCCCGCTCGTCGAGGGGCTCGCCGAGTTCCTCGACGAGCACGACATCATCGAGACGCTGACCTGACCCGCCCGCGTCACACGGGCGGGTCGTGGCGGCGTCAGCGGCCCTTCCACACGGGCTTGCGCTTCTCGGCGAAGGCGGTGAGCCCCTCCGAGAAGTCCTCGGTGCCAAACATCTTCACGATGCCGTCGCCCGACATCTTCCAGCCGACGTCGTCGGGCTGGTCGGTCGCCTCGATCACGATCTTGCGGCTCTCGCGCACGGCGAGCGGCGCGTTCTCGGTGATCTCGCCGGCGAACGCCTTCGCGGTGTCGAGCGCCTCGCCCTCGTCGCAGAGGCGGTTCACCCAGCCGAAGTCGTAGGCCCGCTCCGCCGGGAAGTCGAGACGGCCGGTGAGCGCGAGCTCCATCGCGACGTTCCGCGGGATCTTGCGGGGGAGGCGGAACAGGCCGCCGGCCGCGGCGACCAGGTTGCGCTTCACCTCGGGGATGCCGAACACGGCGGTGCGGGAGGCCACGACCAGGTCGGCGGCGAGCACCAGCTCGGTGCCGCCGGCCAGCGCGGGTCCGTCGACCGCGGCGATGATCGGCTTGGTGCGCTCCCGGGTCACGAACCCGCCGAAGCCGCCGCGCTCCGTCTGCATGCCGCCCGGATCGACGGCCATCTGCTTGAGGTCGGCGCCGGCGCAGAAGATGTAGCCCTTCTCAGTCCGGGCGCCGGTCAGGATGCCGACCCACACCTCGTCGTCGCCCTCGATCTGGTCGACGGCCGACTCGATGCCCTGCGCGACGTCGCTGTTCACGGCGTTGCGGGCGTCGGGCCGGTTGATCGTGATGATGCCGACGTTGCCCTGCTTCTCGTAGTCCACGCTCATGGCCGGGAACCTAGCGCGGAACTTGACCGGTCGGTCTACTTCCCGGGCGCGCACGGCCCGGTACGGTGCCGCCGTGCCCGACCCCGCCGTCTCCGCCCTCGTGTTCGACTTCGACGGCACCCTCGTCGACTCCGACCGCGCCCTCGTGCTGCCGTTCCTCGAGCTCGGCGTGCCCGAGGACGAGATCAGCTTCGGGCACGCGATCGCCGAGGAGTGCGACCGCCTCGGGCTCTCGATGCAGCGGTACGTGGACCTCTACGACGAGACCACCGTGCAGCCGTTCCCCGGCGTCGCCGACGTGGTGCCGAGGCTCCCGCGCTGGGCGCTGTGCTCGAACAAGCACCCGCAGGCCGGGCGAGCCGAGCTCGAGCGGCTCGGCTGGACGCCGGAGGTGGCGCTGTTCTCCGACCACTTCGACTGGGCCCACAAGTCGATCGTCCCGGTGCTGGAGCGCCTCGGGCTCGACGCGGGGGCCGTCGTGATGGTGGGGGACAGCCTCGGCGACGTGCGCTGCGCCGAGGAGGTCGGCTGCCGCTACGCCTGGGCCGGCTGGAACCCGCGCGTGGCCGAGGCGTCGCCCGAGGGGCTCGTGCTCGAGCGCCCCGAGCAGCTGCTCGACCTGTACGGCTGAGCTACGAGGCGTCCTCGGCGGAGGTCGCACCCTCGGCCGGGGCGGCCTCCTCCGCCGGTGCTGCGTCGTCGGCGGGAGCGGCTGCGTCGCTCGCCGTCGCGTCCTCGGCGGCAGCGGTCGCGTCGACCGATGCGGGCTCGTCCGCAGGCGCTGCGTCCTCAGCGGACGCAGCGTCCTCGGCGGGAGCTGCCTCGTCACCCGGAGCGGATCCGTCGGGCGCTGTCGA
Source organism: Actinomycetes bacterium (assembly GCA_023392475.1). Classification (GTDB taxonomy): domain Bacteria; phylum Actinomycetota; class Acidimicrobiia; order Acidimicrobiales; family Microtrichaceae; genus JAEVZA01. Next base: position 8,627 of record JAEVZA010000458.1, read on the forward strand.
TGTCGCGCCCTCGGCGGGAGCGGCGTCGGTGGCAGGCGCTGCGTCCTCGGCGAGCGTCGCGTCCTCGGTCGGTGCTGCGTCCTCGGTCGGTGCTGCGTCCGCCTCCGCCACCTCGGCCGCCGGAGCGCCCTGCTCGGGCGCCGGCGCCGCGGCTGCGCCGGCCGTGCTCGTGTCGGGCTCGGCGTCCTTCGGCGCCGTCTCGGCGTCGGTCGTCTCGGCCTGGGGCTCCTTCGCACCGCTCCCTCGCCCCGACGGCGCCGCGGCGCGGTCCTTGGGACCGCCCTCGCGCGGCTTCCGGGTGTCCCGGCCCTTCCCGCGCGGCGGGCGGCGGCGCTTCGCGGCGGCCGCCTCCGACGGATCGACCCCGAACATCGCCGCCACGGCCGGCACGCGGTCCGACACGCGTCGCACCGCCTCCAGCAGGTCCTCGCTCGGCGCCTCCGGGCGACCGGCGGGCGTCACCTGCTGACGGACCGGTGAGTAGGCGAGGGCGTCGACCGCGGCCGCCCAGAGCTCCTGGTTCGTGCCCGGCGTGAGGCCCTCGGACACCGCGGCCACGAGGCGCGACGACAGCTCGACCGGCACGGGTGTGCCCGCCTTCGGCGGGCGCGAGCTGAGTCGGAGGGCGCGGACGAAGCGACCGGCGTCCAGGTTCGCGGTGATGTCCTCGATCCAGAGCACGTGCTCCTGCTCGACCCGGCGGGCGAGGCCCTCCTGGAGCTGGTCCTGGAGCTGGCGGGACTCCTCGTCCCGGGCCACGCCGTCGGCGGCCACCACGACCGACCGCAGGTCCCGCAGGTCGAGCTCCTCGAGGTCGTCGAGCGCCGCGGTGGCGCGGTCCTTCCACTCCGCGGCACGCAGGCGGGGGAGCAGCTGCTCCGCCATCGCGACCAGCTGGTCGGCGGGCACCTCCGGCTGGTTCTTCTCCTTGGCCTCGGCGTTCTGCTTGGCGATCGCCTCGCGGACGGCGGGGACGCCGCCCTTGAGCACCTGGTCGGCGATGGGCCGCTGCTCCACCGGGATCTCGTCGAGCACGGCGTTGCGGTGCGTGCGACCCGGCCGGAGGCGCTTCGGCTTCGGGCGCTCGGGCACCGGATCGGGCCGGGGTCCGCGGGGGCGATCGCCGCGGGGCCGGTCGCCCCGCTCCCGCCGCTCCCGGCGTGGACCGCGGTCGCCCCGGTCGCCGCGGTCGCGGTCCCGTCCACCGCCGCGGCCCTTCGGCGCGAGCTGCGTGGTGACCAGCGGCTCCTCGCGGCCCGAGCCCTTGATCTCGAGCAGCTCCGGGGCCTTGCGTGCCGCCTTCGGCGCCAGCACACCCGTGATCTCGATGCCGTCGATCAGGAACTCGGCGTCGGCCCGCAGCACGTCGCCGACCCGGGAGCCGCCCGGCAGGAGGCCGCCGTCCATCTCGCCCTTGGGCTGCCGCGCTCCCGCGGCACGCCACGTCCAGGTGCCGTCGGGGCGTTCGGAGGTCAGCTCGATCTCGAGGCGGCGGGACATGGTGGTCCAACCTAACGGACCGCTCTCCCGGTCAGGAAGCCGAGACCGGGCGCCCGACGCGGGCGGGGCGACCCACCCCGGGCACGCCCTCCGGCCACCATGGGTCACGTGCCGCTGCTCCTCGTCGACCTCGACGACACCCTCGTCGACCGGACCGCCGCCTTCCGCGGCTGGGCCGAGTCGTTCGTCGCGGAGCGCGGGCTCCCCGAGGGCGCGCTCGAGGCCCTCGTGGAGGAGGACCGGTCCGGGCGCCGACCGCGCGAGGAGTTCGTCGTGGCCGTGACGGACCGCCTCGGCCTCGAACGACCGCTCACCGTCGGGTACCTCGCCGACTACGTCGCGGGGTTCGTCCCCGACGTCGGCGTGCTGGACGCGCTCGCCAGGGCGCGCGCCGCCGGCTGGACGATCGTCGTGGTGACCAACGGCGGCCTCCCGCAGCTGTCCAAGCTGGCGATCGCCGGGCTCGAGCACTCGGTCGACGCCGCGCTCGTGTCCGGGCTCGAAGGGGTCCGCAAGCCGGACCCGAGGCTGTTCCGCCTCGCGGCGGAGCGGGCCGGCGAACCGCTCGAGGGCGCCTGGATGGTCGGCGACGACCCGGTCGCCGACGTGGGCGGGGCGGCGTCCGTCGGCATCGCCAGCGCGTGGCTGCACCGCGGGCGGCCCTGGCC
>JAEVZA010000471.1 GCA_023392475.1 Actinomycetes bacterium
CTCCCACGCCGCGCCCACGGCGGTCGCGGCGAGCAGGAGCGCCTCCACGGCCAGCAGCGTCGGGGCGCGGCGCCGGTCGCGCACTCGGCGACCGAGCGCGCCGGCGGCCACCACGCCCGTCACGAACGCGAGCACGGACACCGTCGAGCGCCACGCCACGCCCGCCCCGTCCCCACCGATGCCGAGCCCGATGAGGACGAGGTTGCCGGTCTGCGCGCTCGCGAACACGCCGAACAGCCCCTTGAGGCACAGCGCGTCGACGAACCCCGCCACGGCCGCGAGGGCTGCGGCGACGGCGAGCGCCTCGCCGGGGCGGAGCAACCGGTCGAGGTCGGGGAGCCGTTCGGCGGGCTGTTCGCTCACGCGGGCACAGTCTCCTCCAGCCCGGTGCGAGCCACCCGCACCTCGTCCGGCTGACACGTGCGTCAGGTGCGCGCGAGGCTGGTCGCCGACCCGACCCGCTCGACGCGAGGAGGCCGACGTGGGTGAGCAGATCGTGGGGACCGTCGTCGGACGGTGGTACGTGACCGCGTTCGGCATCGCGTTCGTGGTGCTCGCGGTGCGCCACATGGGCTGGCGACGGACCGGCATCTACGCCGCGGCCGCGCTGGCGGTGGGCATCCTCGCCGAGAACGGCTCGGTGCACTGGGGCGTGCCGTACACCAGCTACTCGTTCAACGAGGACCTGCGCGGCTCCGAGATCTTCGTCGGCGACGTCCCGCTCATGGTGTCGCTGAGCTACACGTTCATGTCCTACTTCGCGTTCGCGGCCGCCCGGCTCGTGGTGGGCGGCCCCCACCACACCCGGTCGAGGATGCCGGTCCTCGAGTACCTGACGGCGGTGGTGCTCGGCGTCTGGATCATCTGGGTCGTGGACCCGGTGAGCCGGCTCGGCGCCCACTTCTTCCTGGGCGAGCTGTTCCGCTACGACGGGCCGGGCTTCTGGTTCGGGCTGCCGCTCGGGAGCCAGATCGGCTTCACGCTCACGGTCGGGATCCTCGTCGGCACCCTGACGTGGTTGATGCGCGACGAGCCCGACGAGGTGGTGGAGCAGCCGATCCGCAACCCGCGGATCGGCGCGCTCGGCGGGGTGCTCGGGCAGCTGCTGTTCATGACCGGCACGGCCTTGGTGGTGGCCCGTCGCAGCAGCGACCCGGCGGTGGTGCGCACGGCGGACGCGCTGGCCGGCTCGACGTTCGTGATCGGGCTGCCGGTCGCGCTGCTCGTCGCGGTCCACTGGCGCTCGCTGGCGCTCGCCCGCCGGGACGCATCCGCGCCGGCCCCGTTCTCGGCGAGCGGGGCGCCGCCGGTCGCGGACGCGGTCAGCCCAGCGACACCGGCAGCGACGCGTACCCCCGAACCAGCGTCGAGCGCGTCCACGTCGGCTCGCCCGTGACGCGGAGGCCGGGGAATCGGTCGACCACCTGCGACAGCGTCGCCCTCGCCTCGAGCCGGGCCAGGCTGGCGCCGAGGCACAGGTGCTCGCCGAACCCGAACGCCACGTGCGCCGGGTTGGCCGGTCGGGCGGCGTCGAACCGGTCCGCCGTCGGTCCGAACGCGGCCTCGTCGCGGTTGGCGCTGGCGTAGAGCAGCACGACCCAGTCGCCCTCGCGGATCGTGGCGCCGCCGAGCTCGACGTCGACGGCCGCCGTGCGGGCGAAGGTCTGGATCGGCGTGACCCAGCGGAGCGCCTCCTCCACCGCCGTCGACCAGGCGTCCTCGCCGGCGCCCTCGAGTGCAGCGCGCTGCGCCGGGTTGGCGTCGAGCGCGGCGATCGTGCCGGAGATCAGGTGCCGGGTCGTCTCGTTGCCGGCCACGAGCAGGGCCAGGCAGTACATGACGACCTCGTGGTCCAGGAGCGGCCGGCCCTCCACCTCGGCCTCGACCAGGGACGTCAGCAGGTCGTCCCGGGGACGGGTCCGCCGGTCGACGGCGTGCTCGGTGAGGAAGCCGAGCAGCTCGCCGACGGCGACCATCGCCGATGCCGCGGCCGCGCCCTCCGGGTCGTCGTCGGCGCCCTCGATGCAGGCGTCGGACCACCGCCGGAAGTCCTCGCGGTCCGCGTCCCCGATCCCGAGGAGCTCGGCGATCACGAGCACGGGGATCGGGGCGGCGATGGTCTCGACCGCGTCGACGTCCGCGCCGGGCGCCAGCTCGTCGAGCACGCCGGCGGCGATCGCGTGGATCCGCTCCGAGAGCCCGGCCACGGCCCGCGGCGTGAACCAGCGGGAGGCGATCCGCCGCCAGGCGCCGTGGTCGGGCGGATCCATGTGCAGGATCGAGCCGGGCAGCTCCCCGCCGTCGCGCAGGGGGTCGTTCATGAGGACGCCGGCGCCGGACCGGAACCGCTCCGGGTCCCGGCTCACGGCCCGGACGTCGTCGTAGCGGGCCAACGTCCACGCACCGGGCGCGTACTCGAACACCGGGGCGTCGCGGCGCAGCCGGTCGAGGACGTCGAGGTAGTCGGGGCGGGTGAGGAACCCGACCGTCTCGGGGTCGACGGACAGGTCGGCGAGGTTCGGCGCGTGCTGCTCGGTCACGCGCCGCACCCTACCGATCGACCTGACACCGGTGTCAGGTGGACCGGGTGTCGACGCTGGTCGGCGGCGTCAGGGCAGGGTCATCGAGCCGTCGTCGCCCAGGGTCCAGTGGGGGTTGTGGGCGACCTCCCAGGGGTGGCCGTCGGGGTCGAGGAAGATCCCCGAGTAGCCGCCCCACTCGGTGGCCGCCCCGGGGCGCCCGATCGTGCCGCCCGCCGCCTCGGCCTCGGCCAGCACGCGGTCCACCTCCTCGGGCGACCGCACGTTGTGGGCGAGGGTGATCCCGCCCCAGCCGCCGGTGTCCGAGACCGTGCTGTCCGCGGCGAGCAGCCCCCGGTCCCAGAGGGCGACGACCATCGGACCGGCCTGGATGAACACGACCTCGCCGTCGGGCGAGGTGCCGGACCAGCCGAGGGCCTCGTAGAAGGCGCGGGAGGCCGCGAGGTCCGTCGTGCCGAGGGTGATGAGGGTGACGCGTCGTTCCACGGCCCCGATGATCGCGCCCGACCCCGACACCGCGTCGGGCGTCGGCCGTGGCCGCCACGACGGTGATCGGGCATCCTTCGGGCGCCGGACGCGGCGCCGGTGCCGGAGGGAGCAGGCATGCGCATCACGAGGATCGGTTCGATCGCCACCGGGTGGGGGGAGTCGCTCGTCTGGGACGACCGCGCCGCTCGGCTCTACTTCGTCGACTGCGCCGACGCCACGCTGCAGTGGCTCGAGGGCGGCGACGGGGCGCACGGCTCGTTGGCGATGCCCAGCATGCCGACCGGCGTCGTGCCGACCGAGGACGGCCGGCTGCTCGTCGTGCTCGACGACGGCCTCCACCTCGTCGATCCCGACGCCGGTCGGGTGGAGCTCGTCACCGGGTGGCCCGACGGCCTCGGCGCCCGCGCCAACGACGCGTGCGCCGACCTGCACGGGAACGTGATCACGGGGACGCTCAACCTCGGCCCCGACGAGGGGTCCGCCTGGCGCTGGTCCCCGACCGACGGCTGGCGCCTGATCGACCCCGACATCTCGAACACGAACGGCCCGAACGTCGCCGTGCTCGACGGCGACGAGACCCTGGTCGTGGGCGACACCTCCGCCGTCTACTGGGCCTACCCGTACGACGGCGCGACGGGCGACGTCGGCGAGCGCCGCAGCTTCGGCGACCCCGCGACGGGGGAGGGCACGGGTCCCGACGGTGCCACGTTCGACGCCGACGGCGGGCTCTGGTGCGCGATCTTCGGCGCGGGGCGGCTGGTGCGCTTCGCCGGCGACGGGACCAACCGGGTCGTGCCCGTCGACGCGGTGAACCCGACCGACGTGGCGTTCGGCGGCGCGAACCTCGACCGCCTCTTCGTGACGACGATCGCCGGCGAGGGCGAGCTCGACGGCGCGCTGCTCGTGGTCGACGACCTCGGTGCGCGGGGCCGCCCCGAGCCGCGCTGCGCGGTCGTCGGCTGAGCCGGTCGTACCGTGCCCGCCGGTAGCCTCCCCGCGATGAGCGCGAGCGATCCGACCGCCACGACGGGCCCCGTCGGCTCGTCCGACGGGTTCGCGGTCCCCGTGGACATGGGCGCCGGTCACGGCGAAGGGCTGCACGTCGGGGTGTCGCTCGGCGGGGGCGGCCTGTTCTTCGTCGCCTGGCAGGTCACCTACCTGTTCGAGCTCGGCCGGCTCGGCGTCGACCTCGGCGGCGCCGACCGCGTCGTCGGCACGTCCGCGGGGTCGCTCGTGTCGAGCGTGCTCGAGGCCGGCAACATCGGGCGGCTCCACACGGAGCTGAAGGTGCTCGCCCGGCTGCCGAAGGTCCTCGGCGTCCTCGCCCCGGCGGCCGACCTCCACCCGAGCCAGGTCCGCGCCCGCGACCTCTTCGCGACCGCGGCGGACGCGACCCCCGACACGGTCCGGGCCATCGGTCACGCCGCGCTGGCCGCGCAGGCGCCCGGGCCGTCGGTCATGCCCCGCAACATCTCGATGGTGCTCGGGACGCGCCGCTGGCCGTCGTCGGCGCTGCACCTGACGTGCGTCGACGCGTACACCGGCGAGCGCTGCGTGGTGCGGCGCGAGCACGGCGTGTCGGTGGCCCGCGCCGCGGCGGCGAGCAGCGCGGTGCCCGGCATCTTCACCCCCCAGCCGATCCTCGACCGGCGGTGCATGGACGGCGGCGTCAGCGGCTCGGGCATCCACCTGGACCTCCTCGCCGGGGCCGATCGCGTCGTGGTGCTCTGCCTGACGGACGGTGCGGGGGAGACCGTCGGCGCGATGACCACCGCGCCGGGGTCGATCGAGGCCGAGCTCGACGCCGTGCAGGACGCCGGCAGCAAGCTCTTCGTCCGCATGCCGGAGTCGATGGACCTCGAGCGGCTGATGGACCCGCTCGCGGTGCCCGACGCGGTGGCGATGGCGCGCCGGCAGGCCGCAGCGGACGCGGCCGAGCTGCGCACGTTCCTGGCCTGAGCCGTGCTGTTCGCCGAGGTCGCCGCCACCTCGGCCGCCGTCGCGGCCACGTCCTCCCGCACGGCGAAGCGCGACGAGCTCGCCGCGCTGCTCCGCCGCCTCGCGCCCGACGAGGTGGCGCCGGTCGTCTCGTTCCTGGTCGGCGAGCCGCGCCTGGGGAGGATCGGGGTCGGGT
>JAEVZA010000472.1 GCA_023392475.1 Actinomycetes bacterium
CCGCGGGCGACGGGGGCGGCGGGGGGGTGTTCACGCTCGCCGGCGAGCGGGCCGTCCGCCCCGACGAGCCGGTGGTGCACGTGAGCCTCTACGAGGCCGACGCCTTCGCCCGCTGGCGCGGCGCCCGGCTGCCCACCGAGGCCGAGTGGGAGGCGGTGGCGGCGGCCCGTTGGTCGCCGAGCACCGGTCGACCGCTCGAGGCGGCGCCGCACCCGGGGCCCGTCGGCGCGGGCCCCGATCCCCTGCAGCTCCACGGCGAGGTGTGGCAGTGGACCGCCAGCGCCTACCTGCCGTACCCCGGCTTCCGCCCCGCCGCCGGTGCGGTCGGCGAGTACAACGGCAAGTTCATGGTCAACCAGCACGTGCTGCGAGGCGGCTGCTGCGCCACGCCGCCGGGCCACGCCCGCCCCACGTACCGCAACTTCTTCCCGCCCGGCGCCCGCTGGGCGTTCTCCGGCGTGAGGTTGGCGACCGATGGCTGAGCCGCTCCCCGTGCGCGTCGACGTGCACCTCGACCCCACCGACTGGTCCGAGCACCTCGCGGCCGAGACCCGCCGCGGGCTCGTGGCCGACCCGCCGTGGATCCCGCCCGTGTGGTTCTACGACGAGGCCGGCTCGAAGCTGTTCGACGAGATCACCCGGCTGCCCGAGTACTACCCGACCGACGCCGAGCGCGAGATCCTCCGCGACCACGCCGACGAGCTGGCCGAGCTCACGGGCGCCGGCACCCTCATCGAGCTCGGCTCGGGCACGTCCGAGAAGACGATGCTGCTGCTCGAGGCGCTGCACCGGCGCGGCTGCCTGTGGCGGGTCTCGCCGTTCGACGTGAGCGAGGAGGTGCTCCGCTCGGCGAGCGGCACGATCGCCGCCACGCTGCCCGGCGTGCAGGTCCACGCGGTCGTCGGCGACTTCCACCGCCACCTCCACGAGGTGCCCACCGACGGCGTCGCACTGCTCGCGTTCCTCGGCTCCACGATCGGCAACCTCGACCCGGCCCAGCGCGAGGTGTTCCTCCGCCAGGTGCGCGGTGCGCTGGACACCGACGACTGGTTCCTGGTCGGCACGGACCTCGTGAAGGACACCGACCGGCTGCTCGCTGCCTACGACGACGCGGCGGGCGTCACGGCGGCGTTCAACCTCAACGCGCTGTCGGTGATGAACCGGGAGCTCGGCGCCGACTTCGACCCCACCGCCTACCGCCACCGCGCCCACTGGGACGAGGCCGGCCGCCGGATCGAGATGCACCTCGTCAGCGGCTCCGACCAGGAGGTCGGCATCGCCGGGCTGGGTGGCCTGCGCCTGGCGCTGCCCGCCGGGTCCCACCTGCGGACGGAGATCAGCACGAAGTTCACGCCCGAGGGCGTGGTGGCGGAGCTCGCCGCGGCCGGCCTCGAGGTCGTCCGGAGCTGGACCGACTCGTCGGGGGACTTCCTGCTCAGCCTCGCCCGACCCGTCTGACCCGCGGTCCGGGGCGACCCACCGCCCCGGCGCGGTCGCCGCCCGGCCCGCCCGGCCGTCGGCCCGCACCGGGGCGGGTGTCCCTGCCCGGTGGATCGCTGCGCTACCGGAGCAGCAGCGCCACCATGGCGAAGTGGCAGCCGCCGGCCGCCACCGTGATCGTGTGCCAGATCTCGTGGTACCCGAACAGGTGGGGCACCGGGTCCGGCCAGCGCCGGGCGAGGACGATCACGCCCAGCGTGTACAGCACGCCGCCCGTGGCCAGCAGCACGAGCTGCACGCCGTCGAGGCTCGTGACGAGCACGGGGATGGCCACGACCGCGGCCCACCCGATCACGATGTACAGCCACGAGCCGGCGCTCCCGGGCCCGTTGCCCAGCCGGGCCATCTTGAGCGTGACGCCGCCGAGGGCGGCCACCCACACCACGACCAGCAGCGGGATGCCCCACGAGCGGGGCAGGGCGAGCAGGCACACCGGCGTGTAGCTGCCCGCGATCAGCAGGAAGATCATCGAGTGGTCCGCCCGGCGGAACCACTTCACCGCGGTCGGCGTGCGGGCCAGGCGGTGGTACGAGGCGCTGACCGTGTAGACGCCGACGAGCGACGCCGCGTAGACGGCGACCGCCACGCGGGCGGCGGCCGAGTGGGCCGACAGCACGAGGAGGATGCCGGCCGGCACCGCCACCATGGCGGCCAGGAGGTGCACGCGCCCCCGCCAGAACGGTCGGGGACCGTAGGCGTCGAGGACCGCCATGACCGCCGGCGCGATCGCACCGCCGGTGCTCGTCCTCGCCGTGGTGTCGTCCGACATCGCCCGCCCCCCGGACACCTGCTCACGCCAGGGTTCCAAGGTGTACACGTCCGGGGCCCTCATGTGAAGCCCCCAGACGCGGAGTTCACCCAGGCGACCCGCATCGATCGCCCGCCGGTCGCCGGGGCGTCGACGGCCCGCTCGGCGTCCTCACGGCCCGCGCACGGCCGGCGCCCAGCCGGTTCTCGCCCAGCTCTCACCGTCCTCCGATCCGGCCCTCGACCGGGCCCCGGAGGATGGGAGCCGTCCACCCGACCGGCCCCGCCACCGACGAGGAGACCCCCATGGACCAGCCGCCCCCCGGCCCGCCGCAGCCCCCGAGCTCGCCGCCGCCGTGGCCGCCCGCTGCCACAC
>JAEVZA010000034.1 GCA_023392475.1 Actinomycetes bacterium
GTGCCGAGCGGCGCGTCGGTGTCCGTCGCCCCGGTCGCGGGCGGCGCGGTGCGCGGCGGGAGCGGACCCGGCTGCGGCACGGGCGGGGGCGGCTGGTCCCACGCGGACCGCCGCGGCGGCAGGCTGCCTTCGGGTCGGTCCGGCACGTCCACCTCCTCCGAGGCAGGGTATCGGCGGACCGGGCCGATGCTGCGAGGTCGGCGCCGCGGGGTGCGGCGCCCCGGGATCAGATCCGGCCGCGCCCGAGGAACGACGCCAGGGCCTCGTCGCGCAGCTCGCTGCCGAACGACCGGCGCATGCGGGCGCGCTCGGCGTCGAACTCGTCGAGCAGGTCGAGGTACCGGCCCCGTGCCGTCCGGATGCCGGTGCCCGCGGAGCGGACGGGGTGCACCGGCGAGCGCCGCATGAGTGCCCGTGCCAGCACGTACGAGATCAGGGCGAGGGGCAGCAGGACGACGACGGCGAGACGGGTGACCACGTTGCTCACCCGCGGGACGGTACCCGATCCGGTGGGGAACCCGGCATCATCCACATCGGGTGAACGATCCGGCACCTCCCCGGGTCCATGATGGTGGGGCGTGAGCGACTCCGACCCCGACGAGACGGACCCCGCGGACGAGACCGGCACGTCCGGCCCGACCGACGGCTCGAGCAGCACGACCACCCCGGCGACCACCGAACCGGCGGCCGACGGGGGGACCGCCGCCGGCGCGGCGGGGGACACCACGACGGCACCGCCGCGCCGTCGCGGGCGTGGCGCGCTCTCGATCACGCTGGCGGTGCTCACGGGCATCCTGTTGCCGCTGGCCGGCATCACCGTGTTCCTGCGCAACCAGCTCCTCGACACCGACCGCTACGTCTCGACCGTCGCGCCCCTCGCCGCGGACCCGGCCGTGCAACGGGCCGCGGCGGCGCGGCTGACGACGGTCGTGTCCGACGCCGTCGACTTCCAGGCGGTCGCGAAGGACGCGCTGCCCGAGCGCGCGCAGGCCCTCGCCGGGCCCATCGCCGCGGGCGCGCAGCAGCTCGTCGGCCAGATCGCCGACAAGATCGTGACGTCGGACCAGTTCCGGACGGCCTGGGAGGCCGCCAACCGCGCGAGCCACAAGGCGGTGGTCGCGGCGCTGACGGGCGAGGGCACCAAGTCGGTCGAGACGAAGAACGGCGAGGTCGTCCTCCAGCTGCGCCCGCTCGCCGAGCGCGTGATCTCGGGCGTGGACGACCGCACGGGGCTCGACCTCGCGTCCCGCATCCCCACGGACAAGCTGGACGCCTCGTTCGTGCTGCTGCGCTCCGAGGACCTCGCCAAGGTGCAGGACGCGGTCCGGTGGCTCGACCGCCTCACGTGGTTCCTCTGGATCGCCGCGGTGCTGTGCCTGCTCGGCGCGATCTTCGCCGCGGTGCCGCGGCGCAAGGGGGTCCGCCGTGCCGGTTGGGCGGTGACGATCTCCTCGGCGGTCGTGCTCGCCGCGCTCGCCGTCGCGAGGGACCGCTACCTCACGGCGCTGCCGCGCCGCGTGTCGCAGCCGGCCGCGGCGGCCACCTACGACATCATGGTGCACAACCTCCGGATCGGGTTCCGGATCGCCGGCCTGGTCGGCGTGGTGCTGCTCCTCGGGTCGTTCGTGCGGCTCCCGGCGCCCGGCTCGGAACCGGGTCCGGTGCCGCGCTGGGTCGCCGCCCACGCGCCGCTCCTGCGGACGGCCGTCCTGCTGGTGGCGGCGCTGGCGTTCCTGCTGCTCGACCAGCCGGCGGTCGGCAGCGTCGTCACGATCGTCGTGGTCGCGGCCGTCCTGCTCGGCGTGATCCAGCTGCTCGTCCGCTCCGGCCGGGCGGCGACCGGACCCATCGGGCCGGGCGGACCCGTCGGGCCCACCGGCACGGACGAGCCCGCGCCGGCGACCTGATCCGGGCCGGGGCCGCCCGGGCTCAGGTCCCCGTGGTCTGCGGCGCCGGGTCCCCGGGGAACTCCTCGTCGGCGAAGATCGGCGGGACGCCCCCGAGCCCGAGCTCGGCGGCGTCCTCCATGCTCGAGGTGGCGTCCTTCATCGCGCCCTGGTGGGCCAGCTTCTTGGGCAGGTAGCGCAGGACGATGCAGCCCGACACGATCGCCAGCGCGGCACCGATCGTGACGGCGAGGTGGACGCCGTCGATGAACGCGGCGTCCGCACCCGCGGTGAGGGCGCGGCCCGCGGCGCCGGGCAGCCCCTGGGCGGCCTGGATGGCGCCGGCGAGGGAGCCGCGTGCGGCCTGCTCGACCTGCGCCGGCAGGCCCGACGCGATCGAGTCGATGCGGGACGCGTACTGGGAGGCCGAGATGCTGCCCATCACGGCGACGCCGAGTGCGGCGCCGAGCTCGCGGGTGGCGTCGTTCATGGCCGAGCCGGCGCCGGCGCGGCGGGGCGGCACGGCCGACATGATCGCCGCGGTCATCGGTGACATGGCGAGCGCCATGCCGGACACCAGCGGGATCAGCGACAGCAGGATGTACGGGTAGCCCGTGTGCGCGCCGACGCCCCGGAAGAGGAGCAGCCCGACGGCGACCAGGCCCATGCCGGTGGCCACCGTGCGGTTGGCGCCGAAGCGCTCGCTGAGGCGCGGCGTGAGCGGGCTGACGATGATCATGATCGGCGCCATCGGGAGGAACCGCAGCGCCGTGTCCAGCGCGGTGTAGCCGAGGATCAGCTGGAAGTACTGCGTCATCAGGAACATGACGCCGTACATGGCCATGAAGACGAGGATCATCCCGCTCGCCCCGGTGCTGAAGGCGCCGTTGCGGAAGTACCGGATGTCGAGCATCGGCTCGTCCTGGCGCAGCTCCCAGAACACGAACAGGGCGAGCACGACGACGCCGACCGCGAACGACACGAGGGTCGTGCTGCCGAGCCACCCGTGCTCCGGCGCCTCGATGAGGCCGTAGACGATGGCCACGATGCCGACGATCGACAGCGCGGCGCCGACGGGGTCGAGCGCGCCCTGCTCCGGGTCCTTCGACTTCGGCACCAGGAAGAAGCCGCTGACGAGCGCCAGCAGGCAGATCGGGATGTTGACGAGGAAGACCGACCCGTACCAGAAGTGGTCGAGCAGCACGCCGCTCGCGACCGGACCGACCGCGCCAGCGGCGCCGGTGACCGAGGCCCAGATCGCGATCGCCTTCGTGCGCTCCTCGGGTGGGAACACGTTGACGAGGATCGACAGGGTGGACGGCATGATGAACGCCGCGCCGACGCCCATGGCGGCGCGGGCGGCGATGAGCTGCCACATCTCCGTGGAGAGCGTGGCGCCGACGCAGGCGGCCATGAACAGCGCCAGCCCGAACTGGAGCGCCCCCTTCCGCCCGAACCGGTCACCGATCGCCCCGCTCGAGAACAGGAGCCCGGCGAACACGAGCGAGTAGATGGCGATGACCCACTGGAGCTGCGACTCGGTCGCGTGCAGCTCCCGGGACAGCGTGGGGATCGTGACGTTCAGGCTCGAGTTGCCGACGAACACGATCAGGAGGCTGAGGCAGAGCACCGCCAGGATCCACCAGCGCCGCCGCAGGACGGCGGGGTCGGCGGGCGGGAGCTCGTGTGCGTGGGGGTCGTTCAGCTGTGACTGGGACACGGATCACCTGCGGGGACGTCTTCGGGGGGAGATCCGCAGACTAAACGGTACTCAGTCACACTTTCAACTCAGTTGCATTCGGAGCGACGACCCGTTTGGGGCTACGATCGGGTCCGTGGACGACCCGACCGCCACCGAGAGCGCCACCGGCGGCGTCGCCGCCGGCGTGTCCGACCTGCCGGACGCCACCGCGCCCGCGGCACCGGAGCTCGGCCTACGGGAGCGGAAGAAGCTCCGCACGGAGCAGGACCTCCGGGACGCCGCGCTCCGCCTGGCCCTCGACCGGGGCTTCGACCGGGTGACGGCGGACGACATCGCGGCCGAGGTCGACGTGTCGAAGACGACCTTCTACCGGTACTTCGACTGCAAGGAGGACGCGCTCGTCGGCAGCCCGACCGACAAGGTCGAGCGGCTGCGAGCCGCGCTCGACGCCCGGCCGGCCGACGAGCCCACGCTCACGGCGGTCCGGAACGCGGTCGTCGCCTTCATCGGCTCCTACGAGATGGACCGCGAGACGTCGCTGGCCCGGGCGTGCGTCATCCGCGACACGCCGTCGCTCCTCGCCCACAAGCTCGAGAAGCAGGCCGAGTGGGAGGCGCAGCTCGCCGAGTTCGTCGCCGACCGATCCGGGGACGGACCCGACGTCGAGCTCCGGTCGAAGCTCGTGGCCGCGGTCGTGGTCGCCACGCTCCGCACCGCGCTCGACCACTGGCGGGACACCGGCGGCGCCGAGGAGGTCAGCGAGGTGGTGGACCAGGCGCTGGCCATGCTCGCGGAGGAGCGTGCGGGGCTCGTCGACCCGTAGGGTCTCGGCCCATGAGCAGCCTCGTCGACGTCGCCCGGGACGGCGCCGTCACCACGATCACGATGGACGACGGCAAGGTGAACGCGCTGTCGCCGCAGATGCTGTCGGAGCTCGGCGCCGGGCTCGACGCCGCCGAGGCCGACGGGTCCGTCGTCGTCCTGACGGGCCGGGACGGCCTCCTGTCCGGGGGCTTCGACCTCGAGGTGCTGCGGGCGGGCGGTCCCGACGCGGTGGGGATGCTGCGCGGCGGCTTCGACCTCGCGGCGCGGCTGCTCGCGTTCCCCCGTCCGGTGCTCATCGCCTGCCCCGGCCACGCGATCGCGATGGCGTCCTTCCTCCTGCTGTCGGTGGACGAGCGCATCGGCGTCGACGGCGCCGCCACGATCACGGCCAACGAGGTGGCCATCGGGCTGACCATGCCGTTCGCCGCCATCGCGCTCTGCCGGCACCGCCTGTCGCCGGCGCACTTCGACCGGGCGGTCGGCACCGCCGCGGTGTACACGCCGTCCGAGGCGGTGGCGGCGGGGTTCCTCGACCGAGCGGTGCCCCCGGCCGACTTCGACGGCGCGGTGCGCGAGGCGGCCGACCGGCTCGCCTCGCTCGAACCCGTCGCCCACGCCCAGACGAAGCTGCGGGTGCGGAGCCGGGTGCTCGCCGAGCTGCGCGACGGCGTCGAGCAGGAGTTCGGCGCTGTCTGATCGCCCCGACCCGGGCCCGGACCCGGCCGCCTGGCGCGGGCCGTTCACCGACGGGCCGCCGCCCGAGGCGCTCCACGTCGACGAACCGCCGCTGCAGGAGCTGCGGCTCGCCGACGCGTGGCGCTCGGTCGTGGTGGTGGTCGTGCTGTCCTGGTCGGTCGTCCGCGCCCTCGCTGGGCGGGTGCTGCGGCGCCGGCGCACGACGGTCGTGGTGACCGCCTGCGACGGGCTCGTCGACGGGTTCATCCGACTCGGCCCGACGTTCGTGAAGTCGGGCCAGATCATCGCCAGCTCCGGCGGCATGTTCCCCGACGTCCTGGCCACCGCGGCGCGCCGCTGCCTCGACGCCGTGCCCCCGTTCCCGGTCGAGGAGGTGCACCGCACGGTCGAGGAGGACCTCGGCGCACCGGTCGAGGTGGTGTTCGCGTCGTTCGACGACGTGCCGTTGTCCGCGGCGTCGATCGGTCAGGTGCACGCGTGCACCCTGCGCGACGGGCGCGAGGCGGTGGTCAAGGTGCAGCGGCCGGCGATCCGCGAGCAGATGGCGGCGGACCTCCGGAACATGTACCGGATCGCCGGGTTGATCGAGCGCACGCCGTGGGGGCGCACGTCGGGGGCCCGCGGGATCATCGCCGACCTGCACGCCGTCACCTTCCGCGAGCTCAACCCCGCGCTCGAGGCGTTCCAGCAGGATCGGTTCCGCACGAACATCTGGGCCTTCGGCGACAACACGGGGATCACCGCCCCCGAGGTCCACTGGGACCACTGCGGTGCCCGGACGATCTGCATGGAGCGCGTGCACGGGCTCCCGATGGACCGCTTCGAGGACCTGCGGGCCCGCGGCATCGACGGCCAGGGCATCCTGCGGCGAGGCGCGAAGGTGTGGGCGGAGGCCGCGATGGTCCACGGCCCGTTCCACGGCGACATGCACGCCGGCAACATCTGGGCGCTCGACGACGGCCGGGGCTGCTACCTCGACTTCGGGATCATGGGCGAGCTGCCCGACGACTGGAAGGGCGTCCTCAAGGACCTCTTCTACACGTGCACGTTCGACCTCGACTTCGTGCGCGTCGCCCGCGCCTACCGGAAGGTCGGCGCCATCCCGCCGGGCATGGGCTCCGACGAGGAGCTCGGCGAGTTCCTCGACGCGGTGCTGGGGCCGATGCTCACCGACGGGTTCGGCAGCATCGACGTGGCGCAGCTGGTGGCGCAGTCGCTCGAGATGCTGAAGGCGTACAACGCGTCGATCCCGCAGGAGCTGGCCCTCATCGCGAAGCAGCTGCTCTACATCGACCGGTACACGAAGTTCCTCGCGCCCGACTACTCGATCACGGCCGACCCGTACATCGTGCAGAACGTGTTCCCCGAGGAGGCCGCGGCGAAGGCCGCCGAGCTCGGCGTCGTGCTCGACGACACCGACCCCGGGTTCACGGCGCCGGTGCGCCTCAGCTCGTGACGAGCTGCTCGATCCGCTCGAGCGTCCGCGACATGTTCCTCGCCGCGTCGCGGCCGCCCATGCGCACGACCGGCTTCGTGACGATGGACTCGCCGCGGATGTCCCAGCTCTCGGTCACCCTCGTCCCGCCGTCCACCGGCTCGAGGACGTAGCGCCACACCCGCCCGCCGACGAAGCGGCCGATGGCCGTCGGGCCGTTGGTGCGCCAGGCGATCCGGCGGTCGTCCTCGAACTCGATGACCGTGCTCACCATGGAGTACGGCACGCCGATCTTCATCGACATCCCGAACCTCGACCCGAGGGCGAGGCGCTCGGAGCCGGTCCTCGAGCCCTGCACGGAGCCGGAGCCGTCGATGTCGGCGTGGCGCGCCGGATCCGCGAGCAGGTCGAAGATGGCCGATGCCGGCGCCGGGATCACCCGCTCGACGCTGACGACGTCGGGGACGTCCCCCTCGGCGGGGGTGGGATCGGGGTCCGGCACGCCGCCAACGTAGCCGACTCGCCTCCGGAGGTAGCTTTGTGGAAAGCTATCTCCGTGGACGCCGCCGGACCGCCGACCGAGGGGAGCGCGACCCCGCCGGAGCCGACGTTCCGGCACCTCGAGGACCCCGACGTGCGCTGGCAGCAGGTGACGCGCCAGCGCAACGCCGACGGGACCGAGGCGTCGGTCTGGGAGAAGTGGCTCGCGTTCTCGCCGTCGCCCCAGTACCTCTCGCTCTACGCCCGCTACGACCCGGGGATGATCGTCCGCCGCCACGGCCACAACAGCCCGCACGTCGTGTTCGTGATCGAGGGCGGCGCGTGGTTCGGCGAGCGGTGGTGCCCGGCGGGCACGCACGTCGAGCTCCCCGACGGCGCGTCCTTCGGCCCGATCCGGGCCGGCGACGAGGGTGCCGTCATGTTCGAGGTGATGCTCGGCGACCCGCGCTCCTGGGGCGACCGCCCGGAGGAGTTCGCACGGGTCCTCGACGAGCACGGCGCCACGCCGCTGCCCGACATCGAGCTCGACTACCCCGACTGGTTGCAGGACCTGCGCAGCCACTGGCGCACCGACGGCAGCGACCTCGACGACAGCGACAGCAACCGCGACAACCCCGACAGCAGCGACACGGACGACCGCCAGGAGGGCACGCCATGACCGCCACCGAGACCCGCACGTCGGTGACCCCGCCCGAGGAGGAGCTCCCGCTCATCATCTCGGTCGACGACCACATCCTCGAGCCCCGCACGCTGTGGCAGGAGCAGCTCCCGCCGAGCCTGCGCGACCGGGGGCCGAAGGTCGTGCGCGACACGATCGAGCTCGAGTTCAAGGGCGGCCACTACGGCTTCACGCGCGGCACCGAGGACGGGCTGCCCTGCGACCTGTGGCTGTTCGACGACCTCGTGCTCCCGACCGGGCTCCTCCACGCCGCGGTCGGGTACCCGACCGAGGAGCAGGTCAACATCCCGGCCGTGTACGAGGACTTCCGCCCCGGCACGTACGACCGCACCGCCCGGCTCGAGGACATGACGGTCAACCACGTCGAGGCCGCCATCAACTACCCGAACACGTTCCCGCGGTTCGCCGGGCAGGGCTTCGCCGAGCGCGGCGACAAGGACCTCGCGCTCGCGTGCCTGCAGATCTACAACGACTGGATGATCGACGACTGGTGCGGTCCCGGCGCCCAGGGTCGGTTGATCCCGCTGACGCTCGTGCCGCTGTGGGACCCGGTCGCCGCGGCGGCGGAGCTGGGGCGCTGCGCGGCGAAGGGCAGCTACGCGATCGGGTTCTCCGAGAACCCGTCGAAGCTCGGGTTCCCGTCGATGCACAGCGGCGAGTGGGACGTGCTGTGGGACGCGTGCCAGGAGACCGACACGACCGTCTCGATGCACATCGGGTCGTCGTCGACGATGCCGACCACCAGCCCCGACGCGCCGCTCGGCGTGTCGATGGCGCTGAGCTCGCAGAACGCGCAGGGCTCGCTGACGGACTGGGTCTTCTCGGGGACCCTGTCGCGCTTCCCCCGCCTGAAGATCGCGTTCGCCGAGAGCCAGATCGGGTGGATGCCCTACCTGCTCGAGCGGATGGACATCGTCGCCGCCGAGGGCGCCGCCGCGGGCGTGGAGCTCGACCGGCCGCCGAGCGAGATCGTGCGCGGCCGCGTGTGGGGCTGCGTGTTCGACGACCAGCACGGACTCGTGAGCCGCGACGCGGTCGGCCTCGAGCACATCCTCTTCGAGACCGACTACCCCCACACCGACGGCACGTGGCCCCACTCGCGCGGCGTCGCCCACCGCCTCTGCGAGGGCGCCGGCATGGACGCGGAGGAGTGCTGGGCGTTCCTGCGCGGCAACGCGATCCGCTGCTACGGCCTCGAGCGGTTCGGCATCGCGGCCTGACGTGGGCGGCACCCAGCCGCCGGGGGAGGGCGACGGGCTGCTCGGCTCGATCGTCCGCCTGAACCTGGCGGTCACCTCCGTGCTGGAGGAGATCGCCGGGGGGTTCGGGCTGCCCATGGCCGACTACCTCGTGCTCGGGGTGGTGCGCGGCGCGCCCGGCGGACGGACGTCGCCGTCGGCGATCGCCGAGGTGCTCGGTCGCACCACCGGGGGCATGACGCTGGCCCTCGACCGGCTCCAGGCCGCCGGGTGGGTCCGGCGCACGCCCGACCCCGCCGACGGACGCCGCGTGGTCGTGGAGCTCACGGCCGCCGGTCACGACCTGGCGCTCGACGTCAACGCCGCGCTGCACCGCTGGGAGCAGGGGCTCGACCTGCCCGACGACGCCGCGGCCGTCGCCCGCACCGTCGACGAGCTCACCCGGACGATCGGCCGCCACCGCGCGGGGTCCCGGACGTAACGTGGCGACGGGCGCAGCGCCGCCCCGACCCCGAGCGAGAGGGGAGCCGCATGGCCACGACGAAGGTGTACCAGCTGCCGGTCGACCAGACCGGCTGGCAGACCGCCGACGGCTCCGGCGCCGCGACCTTCACCTGGGACTACGACGACGGCCGCGAGCGCCTCATCAACCTCTACGACAAGGGCAAGCGGAAGCAGTGGGACGCCGCCGAGCGGATCGACTGGAGCCACGACCCCGACCTCGAGAACCCGCTGCAGCTCCCCGACGAACTGGTCCCGATCTTCGGGTCGCCGGTGTGGGACAAGCTGAACGACACCGAGCGGGGCAACGTGCGGCGGCACATGGTGGCGTGGCAGTTCAGCCAGTTCCTGCACGGGGAGCAGGGCGCGCTGATCTGCACCTCGAAGATCGTGCAGACGGTGCCCGACATCGACTCGAAGTACTACGCGGCCACGCAGGTCATGGACGAGGCCCGGCACGTCGAGACGTACTCGCGGTACCTGGACAAGATCGAGACGGCCTACCCGATCAACCCGAACCTGAAGTCGCTGCTCGACGACGTGCTGAGCGACTCCCGGTGGGACATGACGTACCTCGGGATGCAGGTGCTCATCGAGGGCCTCGCCCTCGCCGCGTTCGGGCTCATCCGCAACACGGCGGGCGACCCGCTCGGCAAGGCCGTCAACGCGTACGTCATGCAGGACGAGGCGCGGCACGTGATGTTCGGGCGCCTCGCGCTGCGCGACTACTACCCGCAGCTGACCCAGGCCGAGCGCGACGACCGCGAGGAGTTCTGCGCAGACGCCTGTTACCGGATGCGCGACCGCTTCCTCGGCGAGGAGCTGTGGCAGTGCCTCGGGTACGACCCCGATGACTGCATCGCGTACGTCAACGAGAGCGAGTCGCAGCGCATCTTCCGCAGCCTGCTGTTCACGCGCATCGTGCCGACGCTCAAGGACGTCGGTCTCTGGGGCCCGAAGATGCGCCAGACGTTCGCCGACATGGGGGTGATCGGCTACGAGGCGACCGACCTCGACGCCGTCATGGCCGAGGACGAGGCCGTGGCCGAGGAGCTCGACGACGCCCGCGACGCCGAGCTCCGCGAGGCCATCGCCGCCGGCGCCGACGACTGAGGGTCGGTCAGAGGCGCTCGACGAGGGGGTCGCGCCACTCGGCGGCCAGCGCGGGGTGCCGCGCCAACGCCTCCGTGCGGGCGCGGTCCTCGACGGCGCGGTCGGCCATGGCGAGGTGCGCGTCGTGCACGGTCAGCCCTGCGGCATCGGCGCGCACGACGGCGATCGGCGCCCCGACCTCGACCTCGCCCGGCTCGAGCACGCGCAGGTACCAGCCGGTGCGGCCGGTCGAGCGCATCCGGGTCTGGACGTCGGCCCGGCCGCGGTGGAGGGCGAGCTTGAAGCAGGGCCAGCGCGGCTGGCACACCTGGAGCAGCGCGCCGCCCCAGGACCACACGTCGCCGATGCGGACGTCCGACTCGGTGGCGCCGCGCGTGGACAGGTTCTCGCCGAACGGCGCGGGACCGAGGTCGTCACCGCCGAGCTCGGCGGTCCAGCCGTCGAGGTGCTCGGAGGGGTAGGCGTAGACGGCCTTGTCGGGACCGCCGTGGACGCTGAGGTCGGCCTGGCCGTCACCCGCGAGGTTGAGCAGCGACAACCACAACGTGGTGCTGCTGTCGACCGGCCGCTTCGAGATCCCGCTGTACACGCGCTCGCCGCGCTGCTCCGCCAGCAGCGACGGGGTGCCCACGTGCACCGCGACGACGTCGATGGCCGCGTTCGCACCGGGTGCCGTGCCGTCAGGCGCTGTGCGGTCGGGTGCCGTGCCGTCGGGGTCGCCCACGGGGCGAGCGTACGGGCCGGATCAGAGGGGCGCCGGTTCCGGCGGGGGGACCGGCGGCGGCGCGGGCGGATCGGCGGGCGTCGGCTCCGGCCCCGGGACCGGACCGGGCGGCACCGGCGACGGCGCCGGGGGG
>JAEVZA010000059.1 GCA_023392475.1 Actinomycetes bacterium
GTACGGGGGCTGATCGCTGGCGCCGTACACCGGGGGCTGCTCGAGCGACGACGGCATGCCCGAGGCGCGCTCGATCGCGTCGACGATCCGGTCGGTGTTGGTTCGCTGCTCGTAGGTCGAGCGGATCAGCCAGAAGCGGAGGTAGCGGGCGATCGAGTAGCGGGCGAACAGCACGCCGCCGGCGATCACCAGCGCGAGCCCCACGTAGGAGCCCTGCGCCATGTAGGCCCGCTGGTCGGCCGGCGAGCCACCGAAGCGGCCGACCTGGATCGCGCCGTAGATGACGAGGCCGAGGCCGACGACCATGAGGACGACGCCCAGCGCGAGCAGGCGGCGCTCGTTCTCCGAGGACCCGCCCTTGAGCTTCAGCTCGTCGATCTCGGCCCGGAACTGCTGGACCCGCGCCGAGTCCGTCGCGGTCCCCTGGTCGTTCGTGTCGGTGCTCATGTCTGCTCCGTGCTCGTTGCGTCGTGCAGGTCCGGTCAGCCGCCGAGGTAGGCGGCCGACAACTCGTGTTCCACCTCGTCCGGGCGACCCACGCGCCGGATCTGGCCGTTCACCATGATGGCCGCCACGTCGGCCACCCCCAGCACCGTCCGGGCGAACTGCTCCACCACGAGGATGGAGGTGCCCGACCGGGCGATCTGCGAGACGATCCCGTACAGCTCCTCGACGACGAGGGGCGCGAGGCCCATCGACAGCTCGTCGAGCAGCAGCACCGCCGGATCCACCGCGAGGCCCCTGGCCATGGCGAGCATCTGCTGCTCGCCGCCGGAGAGGGTGCCGGCGGTCTGGGTCCGCCGCTCCTTCAGCCGCGGGAACCGCTCGTAGGCCACCTCCTCGACGCGCCCGATCGACACGCCGGCGTAGGTGGCCATCACCAGGTTCTCCCGGACGGTGAGGTTCGGGAAGATGCCCTTGCCCTCCGGGATCGTCGTCAGCCCCCGCTGGGCCAGCTCCTCCGGGCTCACGCCGGTCACGTCCCGACCCGCGACCATGACCTGGCCGGAGGTCGGCGGGAGCAGCCCGCACGCGACGGAGAGCGTGGTCGTCTTGCCGGCGCCGTTCGGGCCGAGCAGCGCCACCACCGCGCCGGGCGGGACGGCGAGGTCGACCCCGTGCAGGACCTCGATCGTGCCGTAGGCGGCGCGGATGCCGCGCAGCTCGAGCAGCGGTTCCACCGCGCCGTCCACCGTGCTCACGTCGTGCTCCCGTTGTCGGCGCCCGGTCCGCCGTCGACGGCGTGCTCGAGCGCGGCGTCGCCGCCCGCGCTGCCGAGGTAGGCCGCGAGCACCGACTCGTCGGCGCGGATCTGCGAGGGCGGCCCCTGCGCGATCACCTGGCCGAAGTCGAGCACCGACAGCTGCTCGCACACGCGCATGACGAGGGAGATGTCGTGCTCCACGAGGAGGATGCCGAGCCCGGCGCCGGCGAGGTCCACCAGCAGCGCGCCGAAATCCTCGGTCTCGTTCTCGTCGAGGCCGGACGCCGGCTCGTCGAGCAGCAGCACCGACGGACGCGCCGCGAGGGCACGTCCGAGCTCGACGAGGCGCGCCTGGCCGGTGGGCAGCGAGCCGACCGGCAGGTCGGCGACCGGACCCAGGCCCAGCCGCTCGAGGATCAGGTCGACCTCCTGCGCCGGCGACAGGTCCGCCCCGCCGGCGAGGAACTGCGGCGACGCGGCGCGGCGGCGCGACCAGCTCTTGCGGATCTCGAGGCCGACGAGGACGTTGTCCTTGACGGACAGCGACGAGAACACCTCGAGGCGCTGGAAGGTGCGGCCGATCCCGTGGCGGGCGCGCTGGTGGGTGCTCTGGCGCGACAGGTCTCGCCCGTCCAGCCGCACGCTGCCCGACGTGGGGTTGATGACGCCGCAGACGGCGTTGAACGTCGTGGTCTTGCCGGCTCCGTTGGGGCCGATCAGCCCCGAGATGTGGCCGCCGTGCACGTCGAGCGACACCTCGCTCACGGCGAGGTGGCCGCCGAAGCGGACCGTGAGGTCCCGGATCTCGAGGGTGCTCACGACGCGCTCCCCGCCGGCACCTCGGACGGCACGCCGCGCGCCTCGGGGGTGAGCAGCGCCTCGTCGAGGCCGAGCCCGCGACCGGCGTCGAGGGCGTCGGACCGCGTGAGCGCCCGGTCGAGGCCGAGCTCGTCGGGCGACGCGACCTCGGGCTTCCGCAGCGGCTCCGGCACGACGCCGGCGATGCCGATCGCGACGCGGGCGGCGAGGAACGTGAGCACGCCGATGGCGAGGATGCGGAACCCGTTGGAGCCGATCTGGTCGGCCCAGGGGAACAGGGCGGCGAACACCACGACCACGACCAGCCAGAGGCCCGTGGCGGTGCGACGGGGCTGCGCGCCGTCGGTGTCCTCGGTGCTGAACACGATGGGCAGCAGCGGGACCGCGCACATGACGAACACGACGAGCCCGGCGAAGAAGCCCCAGTTGGTGATGACGTCGGCCCGGGCGAGCGCCCACAGCCCGATGGCGCCGATGCCGCTCACCGCGAGCGCCGGGACCGACTCCCCCACCGCCCGGTAGCCGGCGGCGATCTGCGGGGCCGCGCCGTCGGGCTCCCGGCCGAGGCTGACGCCGATGGTGCCCGGGGTGAACGAGAGGATGTCCGTGACCGGCACGGACACGAAGCGGAACACGCCGATGGCGTTGGCGGCGAACACCGTCGACGCGATCGGGATGATGCCGAGCAGCAGGCCGCCGAGGAACGCGCCGGCGATCGAGCCGATGCCGCCCACCACCGCGAGCATCGTGATCGGCAGCGAGTTCGGCAGGGCGAAGTCGTCGACGATGAAGGTGCGGCCGGCGAGCGCGCCGCCGGCGCCGGCGATAGCGGCCGACAGCGCGAACACGCCGACCTTGGTCGACGTGAGGTTCAGCCCGAGCGTCGCGCACGCCACCGGCGAGTCCTTCATCGCCGCGAGGCGGCGGCCCCACGCGTTGCGGCGCAGCAGCACGAGGATGTTGCCGATCAGGGCGAAGATCACCGCGAACAGCACGAGCTGGCGGTAGTCGTTGCTGATCTCGAGGGGCCCGATCTTCAGCGGCGGCACCTGGATGCTCCCGCCCGGCATGACCTCGGTCTGGCTGAACAGCATCGACGTGCAGAACAGGGCGAACGCCGCGGTGGCGAGCGCGAGGTAGATGCCCGACAAGCGCAGGGCGGGCAGCGCGACGACGCCGCCGACGACCGCGCACACGAGGATCGAGATCAGCACGCCGATCGGCGACCCGGTCGCGCCCCACGTGGCCATCGCCACGGCGCCGATGCCGGTGAACGTGAGCTGCGCGAGCGAGATCTGGCCCGCGTAGCCGGTCAGCGGCACCAGCGAGAGCGTGATCAGCGCGAACCCGAACCCCTTCGTGACGAGGTTGAGGTCCGACGGCGCCAGCATCATGCCGATGCCGGCGGTGACGAGCACCAGGGCGGCGCCGCCCCACAGCGCCATGCTCTGCGAGGGCAGGCGCATCGGCGAGCGGGGCCGGGCGATGCCGTGCGACCGGAGGCGGGCCTCGGGCTGCACCATGATCACGATGAACAGCATGATCGCCGGGATGGCCGTGCGGAGGTTCTGGAGGCTGATCGGCCCGATCGAGTACGCGGGGTTGATGTAGCCGGTGGCGTACGACTCCGCGAGCCCGAGGATGACGGCGCCGAGGAACGCGCCGGGGAGGCTGCGCAGCCGCCCGACGACCGCCACGGCGTAGGCGTTGATGACGAGCAGGGTGAGCGTGGTGGCGCTCAGCGTCTGCTCGGAGGCGATGAGCACGCCGGAGATGGCGGCGAGGCCGGCGCCCATCGCCCAGGCGAGCATCGCGGTGCGGCCCGGGCGGCCGCCGTTGAGCTGCAGCAGGTTGCGGTCGTCGACGATGGCCCGCATGGCCACGCCGAGGCGCGTGCGCCGCAGCACGAGCCGCAGGCCGATCGCCACCGCGATCGCGATCACCATCGTGAGGATGCGGGAGTACGGCACGACGACGCCCGCGATCTCGACCGACTTGCCCTCGAAGAACGGCGGCACCGGGCGCGCCACGTCCTGGGGCCAGATCACCGTGGCCAGGCCGAGGAGCGCGACCATGAGGCTCACCGTCACGACGATCTTCACGACCTCGGACGCGCCCTCGATGCCGCGCATGATCCCGCGCTCGACCCCGGCGCCGAACAGCGGCGCCATGACGAACACGACGATGATCACCGACGGGATGGTCGGCACGCCCCACCCCTGGTTCACCTGCCAGTAGGCGAACGCCGCCATCATCCCGAACGCCCCGTGGGCGAAGTTGAAGATGCCGGACGTCGTGTACGTCACGACCAGGCCGGAGGCCGCGATCGCGTAGATGGCGGCGGTGGAGAGGCCGGCGATGGTGAAGGTCAGGAACTTGTCCACTCAGGGCGTCCTCGTCTGATCCTCGTGGTGGTGGGGCGCCCGCCGCCGTGGGCAGCGGGCGCCCGCGCTCAGATGGGCCGACTCGGGTCCACGGCGCCCTTGGCCCCCAGGTCCTCGGTCACCGTGGCGATGCTGTCCTTCGGGCAGTGGAAGCCGGCCTGGTCGTCGTCCGTGCCACCGATCTGCGGGTAGAAGCGGACGAACTTGCCGTTCTTGACCGTGATGAGCATCCCGCACTCGGGCGGCTCGGTGTGGCCCGGCTGCGTCGGCACGTGCATGCCGCCCGCCGTCCAGTCCTTCTGCGCCGCCGCCTGCTGCAGGACGCAGGTCCGGTCGATCACGTTGCCGTTCTTCTTGCCGCACGCGTCCACCGCGGTCGCGAAGAGCAGCCAGGCCGAGGTGCTCTGCAGGCCGAGGGCGGCCTCCTTGCCGTCGGGCACGTACTTCTTCAGGTTGTCCTGGTACTGCTTGATGGCCGGCCACTTGCTGGCCTCCTCGAGCGGCGGGAAGGCCATGCGGATCAGCGCGCCCTCCGCGCCGGCCTCGCCGGCCGAGAAGAGCTGCTGGTCGTAGATGTTCGTCTCGTTGAGGATGACGCCCTTCCACCCCTGCTCGCGCAGCTTGTTGAAGAGGTTCGAGGCGCTGGCCGGCTCACCGATCCAGTAGAGGGAGGTGGCGCCGCTGTCGATCACCTTCTGGGCGAGCGGCGTCCAGTCGGTCATGCCCGCCGCCGGGTAGCTGATCGCCGGGAGCTGCTCGATGCCGCCGACGGCCTGCACCGCGGCGTCGTACTGCTTCTTGATCACGCCGAGCGACGGCAGGTCGCCGTACACGACGACGTTCTTCTTGGACTCCTGCGGGTACTTCTTCTTGAAGTCCATGATCCACTGCTCGGACTTCTTGTTCGGCGGGTTCGGCAGCGGCTGGACCTGGCCGTTGGAGAGGCCCTTCTGCACCGACACCGTGAACGCCGGGACGTCGATCAGCTTGCACTTGTGGAAGTCCGAGCCGTCCTTGCCGGAGAACTCGAGGTTGTCCTGGGTGAAGGCGCCGCCGACCATCGCGAAGACGCTGTTGCAGGCGGTGCTCATCGCGGCCTCGACCTGGAACAGCTGGCCGTCGAGGTCCACGGGCTCGATCTTCAGGCCGCCCACGCCGCCCTGGTCGTTGCACCAGTCGGCGAACGCCACCGAGGCGTCCCACAGCTCCTTGTTGAGGCCGGGGCGGATGCTCGAGCCGCGGTCGTTCGCGACGCCGATGTAGAGCTTGTCGGTCCCCTTGCCGCCCTCGCCCTCCTTGACCTTGAACTCACCGGAGCCGCAGGGCGAGGCGAGGCTGCCCCACGTGGCGCTGGTCTGCGTGGCACCCGACGCCGCCGTCGTCGACGACCCGCCGGACTCGTTCTCCTCACCCGCCTTCGTGTCACCCGAGGCGCCGCAGGCGCTCGCCACGACGGCGAGGGCGGCGAGCAGGATGAGTACACGCTTCATCGGATCCCCCTGTGCCGACCACGTCCGGGCGACCCGCCGGCCGGCGATTTGCGTTGTTGGTTTCTAGCAGATGGCCCGTCGGTGCCCGCCGTCGCAACGGCGGTGGAACGACGCCCCGTGACCCTTCCCGCGACCCCGGGGTGCGTTGCCGCCCCTCGGGGCGTCTGCCACGATGGGGGCCCAAATCTGACAGAGCGTCAGAAACGCGTCAACTCGCCCCGACGAGAGGAGCACGCCGTGGCCGACGCCACCGCCGATCCCCGACCGATCGACCTCGCCATCCGCAACGCGACGATCATCGACGGCACCGGTGCACCCGGTCGACCGGGCGACGTCGGCGTCGCCGACGGCCGCATCGTGGTCGTCGCCGAGCCCGGCTCGGCCGCGCTCGACGGCGCCTCGCGCACCGTCGACGCCACCGGCCTCCTGCTCACGCCGGGCTTCGTGGACCCCCACACGCACTACGACGCGCAGCTGTTCTGGGACCCGTCCGCGTCGCCGTCGAACCTGCACGGCGTCACGACCGTGATCGGCGGCAACTGCGGGTTCACCCTCGCCCCCCTCGCCCCCGGCGACGGCGACTACGTGCGCCGGATGATGGCCAAGGTCGAGGGCATGCCCCTGGCCGCCCTCGAGCAGGGCATCGAGTGGGACTGGGAGTCCTTCGCCGACTACCTGGGTCGCCTCGAGGGCAACCTCGGTGTGAACGCCGGGTTCCTCGTGGGCCACTGCGCGATCCGCCGGAAGGTGATGGGCGCGGACGCGGTCGGCGGCCAGCCGACCGACGAGCAGCTCCAGGCCATGAAGGACCTGCTCGCCGAGAGCATCCGGGCCGGCGGCCTCGGCTTCTCGACCACCCGCGCCCGCACCCACTCCGACGGCGACGGCGAGCCCGTCGCCTCGCGCTGGGCGACCGAGGACGAGCTCCTCGAGCTGGCGGGGGTCGTGTCCGAGCACGACGGCACCACGCTCGAGTTCGCGTCCGACGGCTGCCTCGACGGCTTCGACGAGGCCGAGGTCGAGTTCATGACGCGCTTCTCGAGGGCGGGCAACCGGCCGCTCAACTGGAACGTGCTCACGATCGACTCGCACGCGCCCGAGCGCTACGAGAACCAGCTCGCCGCCATGGACGCCACCGCGGAGGCGGGCGCCCGCGTGGTGGCGCTCACGATGCCGGTCATCGTCGGCATGAACATGAGCTTCCTCAACTACTGCGCGCTGAACATGATGCCGGACTGGGGCCCGATCCTCGGGCTGCCGCTCCCCGAGCGCATCGACAAGCTGCGCGACCCCGAGACGCGCCGGTTCATGGAGGCGCGGGCCGCATCGCCCGACGCCGGCGTCTTCGCCCGCCTGACGGGCTGGGACACCTACGTCATCGGCGACACCTTCTCCGAGGAGAACGAGGGCCTGACCGGCCGCCGCGTCGCCGACATCGCCGCCGAGCGTGGCACCACGCCGTTCGACGCGCTGCTCGACATCGTGATCGCGGACGACCTCCGCACGGTCCTCTGGCCCGGCGCCACCGACGCGGACCCGGCGTCGTGGGAGCTGCGCCGCCGGGCGTGGCAGCACCCGGCGGTCATGCTCGGCGGCTCCGACGCCGGCGCGCACCTCGACCGCATGCAGGGCGCGAACTACCCGACGCGCTTCCTCGCCGACTGCCTCCGCGGGCGCAAGCTCACCTCGGTCGAGGACGCGGTGCGCATGATGACCACGGTGCCGGCGGCGCTGTTCGGCCTCCGCGACCGCGGCGTGATCGCCGAGGGCGCGCACGCGGACCTCGTGCTCGTGGACCCGGAGACGGTCGACTCCGAGCTCCTGTCGCTCGTGGAGGACCTCCCCGGCGGCACCGGTCGCCTGTACGCCGGCTCGGTCGGCGTGCGCAGCGTCCTCGTCGGCGGCGTCGAGGTCGTTCGCGACGGCGAGGCCACCGGCGCCACGCCCGGCACGATCATCCGCTCCGGCGTCGACACCGACACCGTCACCGCCGGCTGACCCGCCGGGTCGCCGGGCTCGCCCGGGTCGCGCCGCCGGCCCCTTCCTCGAAATCCTGTGCGTGCGGAACGCTCAGCGTGCCGCACGCACAGGAGTTCGGTCGTTCGGCCCAGGCCGACGTGGTCCGTCAGCCGGCGGCGGCGCGGGAGCGGATCCTCGGCGCCAGCATCGTGAACAGCGCGAGGCCGAGCGCGGCGAGCCCGAGGGGCACGATGCCGTTCCCCCGGCTCGTGAACACGGGGATGAGCACGAACGCCGACAGCAGCGCCGTCCACGCCCACAGGATCAGCACCGTGCGCCGGTGGCCGTGGCCGAGGTCCATGAGTCGGTGGTGGAGGTGCGCCTTGTCGGCCGTCGCCACGCCCGTGCGCCGCGTGGCCCGCCGCACGATGGCGAACGCGGTGTCGAGCAGCGGGACCCCGAGGATGAACAGCGGGATGACGAGCGGCGCGAAGAAGAACCACGACTGGCCCGAGAACGGGTCGTCGGACTGTCCCCCGACCGCGATGGTCGACGCGGCCAGCAGCAGGCCGAGCATGAGCGCGCCGCTGTCGCCCATGAAGATGCTCGCCGGGTTGATGTTGAACGGCAGGAACCCGACGCACACGCCGGCGGTCACGACGGCGACGAGCGGTCCGACGTTCGAGGCGTCGAGCACGCCCACGTCGAGCAGGCGCCACCCGTAGAGGAAGAACGCGATCGACGCGATGCCGACGATGCCG
Source organism: Actinomycetes bacterium (assembly GCA_023392475.1). GTDB lineage: Bacteria > Actinomycetota > Acidimicrobiia > Acidimicrobiales > Microtrichaceae > JAEVZA01. The sequence goes on from JAEVZA010000059.1 coordinate 8,618, forward strand.
GCGGCCAGGCCGTCGAGCCCGTCGATCAGGTTCACGGCGTTCGCCATCCCCACCACCCACAGGACCGACACGAGCGCCGACAGGTCGGGCGGCAGCACCGTGAAGCCGAGGAAGGGCACGCGGAAGTAGATGACGGTGAGGCCGACCAGCGTCAGGACCGAGCCCGACAGCACCATGCCGGCGAGCTTGGCGGGGGGCGACACGTCCTTGATGTCGTCCACGAGGCCGGTGGCGAACATGACGACGGCGGCGATCGCCACGCCGATGACGTTCACCGGCGCCTCGAACACCGGGTGCAGCCCCGGGAGGAGCGCCGCGCAGCCGAGGCCCGCGAGCACGCCGATCAGGAGCGCGGCGCCGCCGAGGACGGGGGTGGCGGTGGCGTGCACCGTGCGGTCGCCGGGCTCGGCCACCGCACCCACCCGGCGGGCCAGCCGGCGCAGCGGGGGCACCGAGATCGCCGTGGCCGCGGCGGACACCGCCAGCACGATCAGGTACGGTCCCACCGGCCGCAGGTTAGTGCCGCCTCGGTCGCCTCCCGGGTCCCGCTCCGGCGCGTTCCGGGAGGGGGTTCCGCGTGTTCGTGACGGGCGTGTGAAGGTCGTGTCACGGACCGCGTGGACCCTGGATGCCCTTCCGAGGGCTGTGGTACAAACACTGGGTAAACAGCTGGGGGATCGGGCAGGGAAGGCCGGTCCCGGTCCACGTGGGCTCGCTTGCGTGGACAGGAGGGAACGAATGCACTCGGAGTGGGTCCCCGCCCCACCCGTCGCTTCGGAACGACGGGACGCGCCACAGCGCGAGGTCGACGTGCCCGCCGCACTCGCCCGCGCGGACGCCGCCAGGGCCGAGGCGGTGCGCACGGACGGGCTGCGCGTCGTGTCGGACAGCGAGGCGCTCGGCAGCCCCGCGCACGACCGCCGCCACTTCGGCTCGCAGCTCAAGGCCGCACTGGTCGCGTCGGACGTCGTGGCCACGGCCGGGGGCATGGCGCTCGCCACCGTGCTCTACCGCAGCCTCGAGTCGAACCCCGTCAGCCAGGTGATGCCCACGGCGCTCCTGTCCCTGCCGCTGTGGCCCATCCTCTACGCGCAGCAGGGGCTGTACCAGGCCCGGCGCCTCGGTCGGCGGCTCGAGGAGCTGCGCCGCATCGTCAACGCGGTGCTCGCCGGGCTGCTCGTGCTCGCCGGCATCTCCGTGCTCCTGCAGGACAACCTCTCCCGCGGCTGGCTCGCCCTGGTGGTCATCTGCGTGATCGCCACCATGGCCCTCGAGCGCGAGGTCGCCCGCCGGGTGATCGGCGAGTTCCGCGCCCGCGGCGTCATGACCCGCCGCGTCGTCATCGTCGGCCGCAACGAGGAGGCGCAGGAGGTCGCGTCGATGCTCGCGGCCTACCCGGAGCTCGGCTACGAGGTCGTGGGCTTCGCCGCCGACCCCACCGACCAGACCGTGATCGACCTGCGCCCGGGCCGGGAGCTCGGGCCGTACCTGGGCCGGCCCCGCGAGGTGCTGGACCTGGTGCGGGCCACCGAGGCCACCGGCGTCCTCGTCGCCACCACGGGCGTCGACCAGGAGGCCGCCAACCAGCTGATCCGCGACCTCACCCGCGAGGGCCTGTTCGTGGAGCTCACCTCGGCGATGCGCGACATCTCCTCGAGCCGCATCTCCGTCCGGCCCCTCGGCCGCTACCCCATCGTCTGCGTCGAGCCCGTCGCCGCCGTCAGCTGGCGCCGGATCCCGAAGCGGATCTTCGACCTCGTGTGCGCCAGCGTCCTGCTCCTGCTGGCCACGCCGATCCTGCTGGTGGCCGCGGCCCTCATCCGGATCACCTCCGGGCCGGGCGTGCTGTTCCGCCAGGAGCGGGTGGGCAAGGACGGCGTGCCGTTCACCGTCTACAAGCTGCGCACGATGGTGCGCGACGCCGAGGCGCAGCTCGCCGAGCTGCAGTCCCGCAACGAGGCCGCCGGCCCGATGTTCAAGATGTCGGAGGACCCGCGGGTCACCAAGGTCGGCAAGGTGCTCCGGGCCTTCTCGATCGACGAGCTCCCGCAGCTCTGGAACGTGATCGTCGGCGACATGAGCCTCGTCGGTCCCCGCCCCGCGCTGCCGGGCGAGGCCGAGCAGTGGGACGACGCCCTCCGCGAGCGGCTCCGGGTGCAGCCCGGCATCACCGGCATGTGGCAGGTCAGCGGCCGCTACACGGCGTCGCTCGAGACGTACGCCCGGCTCGACCTCTACTACGTCGACAACTGGTCCCTCGTGACGGACCTCGGGATCCTCTGCAAGACCGTCGGCGTCGTCCTCCGCCGCGACGGCGGAGCCTGAGCCGGTCCCCCGCCCGCCGCGGGGATCAGTAGACCGGGAACTTCGAGCAGAGCGCCCGCACGTCCTCGCGGACGGCGGCCAGCTCGGCCTCGTCGCCGGGGTCGCGCAGCACCCGGGTCATCAGGGCGGCGATCTGCTCCATCTCCGGCTCCGCCATCCCCTGCGTGGTGACCGACGGCGTCCCGATCCGCAGGCCCGACGTCACGAACGGCGACCGCGGGTCGTCGGGCACGGTGTTCTTGTTGAGCGTGATGCCGGCCCGGTCGAGGGCGATCTGGGCGTCCTTGCCGGTCAGGTCCTCGTCGAACGTGCGGAGGTCGATCAGCATCAGGTGGTTGTCCGTGCCGCCGGACACCAGCCGGAAGCCGGCCTCGCCGAGGGCGCCGGCCAGGGCGTCGGCGTTGCGCACGATCTGTGCCGCGTAGTCGCGGAACTCCGGCGTGGCGGCCTCTCGGAAGGCCACGGCCTTGCCCGCGACCACGTGCTCCAGCGGTCCGCCCTGGAGGCCCGGGAAGATCGCCTTGTCGATCTTGGCGGCGTGCTCCTCGCGGCTCAGGATGCACCCGCCCCGCGGCCCGCGCAGGGTCTTGTGGGTGGTGAACGTGACGACGTCGGCGTGCGGCACCGGGTTCGGGTGCACGCCACCGGCGATGAGCCCGGCGATGTGCGCGGCGTCGAAGAGGAACAGGGCGCCGACCTCGTCGCAGATCCGGCGGATCGGCTCCGGGTCGATGATGCGCGGGTACGCCGTGGCGCCGGCCACGATCATCTTCGGGCGGTGCTCCAGCGCGAGGTCCCGGAGGTGGTCGAGGTCCAGCCGCTCGTCGCTGGGCGTGAGCCCGTACGACACGAACTTGTAGAAGCGGCCCGACACGTTGACCGGCGAGCCGTGGGTGAGGTGACCGCCGTGGTCGAGGCTCAGCCCGAGCACGGTGTCGCCGGCCTCGAGCAGCGCCAGGTAGACGCCGAGGTTGGCGTTGGCACCGGAGTGGGGCTGCACGTTGGCGTGGTCCGCGCCGAACAGCGCCGTGGCGCGGTCACGGGCGAGGTCCTCCGCCTCGTCGACGAACTCGTTGCCGCCGTAGTACCGCTTGCCGGGGTAGCCCTCGGAGTACTTGTTCGTCAGCACCGAGCCGACGGCCTCCATCACGGCCGGCGACGTGAAGTTCTCCGACGCGATCAGCTGGACCCCGGTGTTCTGCCGCTCGACCTCCCGGTCGATCACGGCGAACAGCTCGGTGTCTCGGTCAGTCGGCCACGGCATGACGTGCTCCCTGGTGGTCGGTCGGGTGGGGCGGGACGGCCGTGCGGGCGGCCGGGACGGTCACGACTCCCCCGGGAGGGCGTCGAGCATGGCGACCCGCCGCTCGTGGCGGCCCCCTTCGAAGGAGGCGTCGAGCCAGGCGTCGACGGCGTCCTTGGCCACCTCGACGCCGATCAGGCGCTCGCCGAGGCACAGCACGTTGGCGTCGTTGTGCTCGCGGGCGAGGCGGGCGGACGTCTCGTCGTGCACCGTCGCGGCGCGGATGCCGGCCACCTTGTTGGCGGCGATGCCGATGCCGATGCCGGAGCCGCACACCGCGATGCCGAGGTCGGCCTCGCCGGCGGCGACGGCCCGGCCCACGGCGACGCCGAACTCGGGATAGTCGACGCGGTCCGTGCCGTGGGTTCCGAGGTCGATCACCTCGACGCCCCGGGCGGCCAGGTGCTCGGCGAGCTCGTCCTTCAGGTGCACGCCGCCGTGGTCGGCGCCGAACGCGATGCGGAGGGCGGGACGGTCGGTGTCGGCGGTGTCGGGCACGGTCCGATCCTAGGAGGACCCCCCGGTCGCCCACGAACGGGTACGGCGGCGGACGCCGGCCCGGGCGGCGATGTGGCCGGGACCGGCGACGACGGCCAGAATCACCGGGCGCAGGCGACCCGGACCGGGCGCCGGAGCCGACCCAGGAGGACGCGCAGCATGGCGGTCGACCCGCGGACACCGGTGATCATCGGTGTCGGACAGTTCCTGAACCGGGTCGACGAGGGGGCCACCCCGGCGGAGCCGACCGCCCTGATGGTCGAGGCGGTCCGCGCCGCGGAGACCGACGCCGGCGCGCCCGGTGCGGCGGCCGGCGCGGGCGTCGTGGCCGTCGTCCCGGTCGTGTCGTGGCGCTACCGCGATCCGGGCGCCCTGGTGGCGGGCGCGCTCGGGGCCTCCGGCGCGGCGACCTGGTACCCGGCCATGGGCGGCAACACGCCCCAGCTCCTCGTCAACCGGCTCGCGGCGGCGATCGCCGCCGGCGACGCCGACCTCGGCGTGGTCGTCGGTGGCGAGGCCTACCGCAGCCGCGTCGCCGCCAAGCGCGCGGACGAGCACCTCGACTGGACGATGCAGGGCGAGGACGTCGCGCCGACCTGGTCCGACGGCGAGTCGTTCGCCCTCGGCCACCCCGCCGAGATGGCGCGCGGGATCCTGATGCCGACGCAGGCGTACCCCCTGTTCGAGAACGCGCTGCGCCACGCCGCGGGCCGCACGCTCGAGGAGCACCTCGCCGCGGTCGGTGGGATGTGGGCCGGCTTCTCGCGCGTCGCCGCCGCGAACCCGTACGCCTGGCGGCGGGAGTCCTTCACCGCCGAGGAGATCACGACCCCCACCGCCGAGAACCGCCTCGTCGGGTTCCCGTACACGAAGCGGATGGTGTCCAACCCCGACGTCGACATGGCAGCCGGGTGCATCGTGTGCTCGGTCGAGCGGGCCGAGGCCCTCGGCGTGCCCCGCGACCGCTGGGTCTTCCCGCACTCGGGGACGGACGGCAAGGACCGGGTGATGTCGCTCCGGCCCGACTTCGCGTCGTCGCCGGCGATCGACGTGGCCGCGAACCGCGCGCTCGAGCTCGCCGGCGCCGGCATCGACGACGTGGCCCACCTCGACGTCTACTCGTGCTTCCCATCCGCGGTGCAGCTCGCGCTGCGGGCCCTCGGCATCGACCTCGGCACCGACCGCGACCTCACCGTGTACGGCGGCCTGTGCTTCGCCGGCGGCCCCTGGAACAACCCGGTCGGCCACGCCATCGCGTCGATGGTCGGCGTGCTCCGCGAGGACGCCGGCTCGCTCGGCCTCGTGACCGCGAACGGCGGCAACGTCGAGAAGCACGCCTTCGGCGTCTACTCCACCGAACCGCCGGCGAACCCGTTCCGCGCCGAGCGGCCGCAGGACGAGATCGACGCCCTCGGCGGTCGCGAGGTCCTCGAGGAGCACGAGGGTCCCGTCACCGTCGAGGCGTGGACCGTGATGCACGAGCGGGACGGCTCCATGGCCCGGGGCCACGCGGCGTGCCTGACCCCCGACGGGTCCCGGGTGTGGGGCGTGACCGACGACGCCGACGCGATGGCGCGCTTCGAGGCCGAGGACGTGGGCGGGGCCGCCGCCACGATCGAGCGCGACGGCACGCTGCGGCTCGCCGGCTGATCGCCGTCGGCGCCGGCTGATCTCCGTCGGCGCCGGCCGGCCGCCGGGAGCCGCTCAGTCGTCGGCGCGGTCGAGGCGCGCCCGGAGCGTCGTCATCACGCGCTCCGACGCCTTGGGCATCTCGTCGAGCAGCGTGCGGAACGACTTCGTGCGGAACCGGAGCAGCTTCATGTCGGTGTCGGCCACGACGGTCGCGGTGCGCGGCCGGTGGTCGATGAGGGCCATCTCGCCCACCATCGAGCCCGGGCCCGACGACGCCACGTGCTCGCCCCGCACGTAGACGCTGGCGGTGCCCTCGACGATCACGAAGCAGTCGGTGCCCGGGTCGCCCTGGTCGACCAGGACGGAACCGGCCGCCGCCTCGACCTGGTCCGACAGGTCGAGGACCCGGTGCAGGTCGTCGTCGGTGAACCCCTCGAAGAACGGCACCTGCGACAGCCACGCCACGCTCTCGGCCGGCTTGCGTCCGAACGCCATCTCGTCCCCCCGTGTCTGAGGCGCGGGCGGCGCCGCGCTGGTCCAGTGCGCCGACGGCGCCGGGCTGCGGCACGCTCCGCGTCGACGACGGCACACTACTGTCGGCGGTCGATCCGACGACGGCTCGGCCGGACCGGGCCGGTCGCACGACAGGCCGGCGACGGCGCCAGGACGATGGGGGAACCATGCGCGCAGTGATCATGCGGGACGGCGGCCTGGTCGTCGACGACTTCGCCGAACCGCCGCTGCAGGCCGGCCAGGTGCTCGCCGAGGTGCTGGCCTGCGGCATCTGCGGGTCGGACCTCCACGCCCTCCACCACGCCGATCGCATGGTCGAGATGTCCGAGCTCGCGGCGGCCGACGCCGGGGGCCTGGCGCCGAAGGTCATGGACCTCTCGCGCGACGTCGTGATGGGCCACGAGTACGCGGCCCGCGTGCTCGACGTCGGCGACAACGTGGGCAACTGCGCGCCCGGCGACGTCGTGGTGTCCCTCCCGATCGTGATGGACGCGGGCGGCATCCACGCCGTCGGCTACGACAACGACTACCCGGGCGGGTACGGCCAGCGCATCGTGCTGTCGGACATGCTCACGATGCAGGTGCCGAACGGCCTCGACCCGAAGCTCGCCGCGCTGACCGAGCCGATGGCCGTGGGGCTCCACGCCGTCGAGATGAGCCGGGTGGACCCGCGCCACGCCGCCGTCGTGCTCGGGTGCGGGCCCGTCGGGCTCGCGGTGATCGCCGCCCTGCGCCTCGCCGGTGTCGAGACGATCGTGGCCGCCGACTTCTCCGCGGCCCGTCGACGCCTCGCCACGACGATGGGCGCGACGGAGGCGGTCGACCCCGGCGACGAGCCGGCCATGGCCGCGTGGCGGCGCGTCGACGGCCGCAAGCCCGTGGTCGTGTTCGAGGCGGTCGGCGTGCCGGGGATGCTCGACGCCGCCATGGTCGATGCGCCGCGGGGCGCGCAGATCCTGGTCGTCGGCGTGTGCATGCTGCCCGACACCGTCCGGCCGATGATCGCCGTCGGCAAGGAGCTGAACCTGCAGTTCGTGCTCGGCTACGACCCGCTCCAGTTCAAGACGACGCTCGACCGCATCGCCGACGGCCAGCTCGACGTGTCGCCGATGATCACGGGCGAGGTCGACCTCGACGGCGTGCCCGGCGCGTTCGAGGCGCTCGCGGACCCCGAGGCCCACGCCAAGATCCTCGTCGTCCCGACCTGACCGGCCGGGGCCGAGCGGCGGCCGACCGGTCAGGTGCGGCGGGAGGCCACCAGGGCGCGCACCCGGCCGGTGAGGTCCTCGGCGAGCGCGACCCGGGCGAACCGCTCGGACGCGAACGCCGCCATCGCCGGTCCCTGCTCGGGCGACAGCTCGCACACGAGCGAACCGCCGGGGCGCAGCCACGGACCGGCGCCCTCGACGATGGCCCGGAGCTCGTCGGTGCCGTCGGGCCCGGCCCGGAGCGCCGTGACGGGCTCCCAGTCCTCGACGTCGGCCGGCAGCTCGAGGTCGTCGGGCACGTAGGGCGGGTTCGACACCACGAGGTCGACGGTGCCCCGGAGCTCGCCGGGCAGCGCGTCGAACCACCGCCCGGCGGCGACGCGCACACGCGCCGCGGCCCGGCCGAGCCCGGCGAGGTTGGCACGGGCCACCTCGAGCGCGGGCTCGCTCGCATCGGTGAGCCACACGGCCGACCGCACCCGCTCCGCGGCGATGGCGAGCCCGATCGCCCCCGACCCCGTGCCCAGGTCCACCACGGTGGTCGGCCGCTCACGGCCGCCGGCCGCGTCGAGCTCGGCGAGCGCGACGTCCACGACGGCCTCCGTCTCGGGCCGCGGGATCAGGACCCGGCCGTCGACCATGAGGTCGAGCCCCCGGAACCCCCACCGCCCGAGCACGTACTGGAGCGGCTCCCCCGCCGCGCGCCTCGCCACCATCCGGTCGAACCGGGCGACGCCCCGGACGGTCGCCCGGTCGCCCAGCACCAGCACGAGC
>JAEVZA010000088.1 GCA_023392475.1 Actinomycetes bacterium
GGGCCTGACCGCCCGCCGCCGCGCCGTGTCGGTCCTCGGCCACCCCGGCGTGGCCCGCCTCGACGGCTCGGTCGACCGGGTGGCTGATCGCCTCCGCGGCCGCGCCGTCGCCGACCGGGCGCTCTACGCCCTCTCCCGAGCGGGCGACCACAGCGTCGTGTGGCACGGGATCAACGCGGTCGACGCGCTCGTCGGCGGCCCGGTCCACCGGCGGCGCGCCCTGCGCCGCAGCGTGGTGCTCGTCGTCGAGCAGGCCGTGGTCAACGGCCCCCTGAAGTCCGCGTTCCGCCGCGAGCGCCCCGAGCACGTGACCGACCACCCGCACCACCTGCGGCGGCCGGCCACCTCGTCGTTCCCGAGCGGCCACGCGTCGGCCGGAGCGTGCGCCACCCTGCTTTTCACGCACGACCTCGGCGCCGGGCCGGTCTGGGTCGGGCTCGCCGCCGCGGTGGCGTGGAGCCGCGTCCACGTCGGTGCGCACCACGCCAGCGACGTCGTCGGCGGGGCGGTCGTGGGTGCGGCCCTCGGCGCCGCGGCGCAGCGGATCTGGCCCGCGCCCTGACGATCCGGCCCGCGGCGGCGGTACCGTGATGGCCCATGGCCGGTGGCGAGGTCCACGACTCGGCCCGCATGTCCGACTTCGAGGCGGTCATGTGGGAGCTCGAGCGAGATCCGCAGCTCTCGTCCGCGTTCGCGAACGTGACCGTCTTCGACCGGCCGCCCGACCGGGAGCGCCTGCGCCGCCGCATGGACCTCGCGTCCCGCGCGGTGCCCCGGCTCCGGCAGCGGGTGGTGCCCGCGCCGGCGCGGCTGGCGCCGCCCGAGTGGCGTGACGACCCCGACTTCGACCTGGACCACCACCTCCGCTGGGTGGACCTCGGCGGCGACGCCTCGGACCGCGACCTCTACGACCTCGTGGCCACGCTCACGAAGCAGCCCTTCGACCGGCAGCGCCCGCTGTGGGAGTTCGTCGTCATCGACGGGCTCTCCGGCGGACGGGCCGCGATGGCGCAGCGCCTGCACCACACGATCACCGACGGCGAGGGCGGGATCCGGATCTCCGTCCAGTTCCTGGACCTCGAGCGCGACCCCGCGCCGCCTCCGGAGCCGGCCGACGTCGGGAACGGGAACGGCGACGAGCCGTCCGCCGCGGACGCGGACGCTGAGGACGACCCCACCGCCGACGGGTCCGACGACGGGTCGTGGCTGCCGCGCACCGCCGGCGCGCTCGGCCACGTGGCGCGGCGGTCCGCCGAGCAGGCGGCGAAGGCCGTGGGCTCGGTCGGGAGCCTCGTGCGGCACCCCGACCAGATCCCGTCAAAGGGCGCCGACCTCGTGGCGGTGACCCGCTCCGCCGTGCGCCAGGTCACCATCGACGGCCGCCGCTCGCCGCTGTGGACGGAGCGCTCCCTCGACCGGTGGTTCGGGACCACGCGGCTGCACCTGGACGACGTCCGCAGCGCGGCCCACGAGCTGGGCGGCAGCGTGAACGACCTGTTCGTCGCCGGCGCGGCATCGGCCGCGGCCGCGGTCCACGAGGCCGCCGGCACGCCGGTCGACGAGCTGCGCGTGTCCATCCCGGTGAGCACCCGCCACGACCGCCGGGCCGGCGGCAACGCGTTCGCACCGTCGCAGGCGCTCGTCGCCACGGGCCCGATGGCGGCGGCCGAGCGGTTCGCGGCGGTGCACGACGCGCTCGACGTGGTGAAGCAGGAGCGGGTGCTCGGCTCGATGCAGGGCGCGGCCGCGGCCGTGAACCTGCTCCCGACCGCGGCGCTGGTGCGGACCGGTCAGCGCATGGCGGGTGCCGTGGACTTCGTGTGCTCCAACGTGAAGGCCGCGCCGTTCGACCTGTTCATCTCGGGGGCCTTCATCCAGGCGAACTACCCGATCGGTCCGATCGCCGGCACGGCGTTCAACCTGACCACGATGTCCTACCGCGGGTGGATGTTCCTCGGCCTGCTGGTGGACCCCGCCGCGGTGGCGGATCCGCAGGAGCTGCTCGACGCGCTCGATGAGGCGTACACCGACCTGCTCGAGGCCGGTGGCGTGACGGCACCCGTCCGCACCGACGAGCACCTGCCCGGCTGAACCGGGCGACGGCCGGCCCCGCGTGACGGGGCCGCAGCGTCAGTTGATGTGCACCTCGGCGTCGAGGCGGGCCAGCAGCGAGCGCACGTCCAGCAGCAGGTCCGCCACCTCCGAGGTGGACACGAGCTGGCGCTCCGAGATGTCGCCGAGGCCACGGTCGATCAGCTGCATCGCCTCACGGATCGACTCGTCGGTCTGCGGATCACGAACCTCGGTCATCTCGTGGCTCCCTCTGCTCGTGCCGTCCCGGTGGCTCCCGTGCGGCACGGGCCCGATCGGCTCGGCCAGCGTACCCCGGCCCCCTGACAGCTCCACGTCGTTTCGGGCCGGTTCACGGAGCCTTCACACGGAGGACCCAGTCCTGGAACGGCGCATCGACGCCGCTAGGTTCTTCCCCCATGCCCGCCGCCAGCGCCGACCCGCCACGCCCCGAGGACGGCGGCCGGCCCGGCCGCACCGGCCTCACGTTCGCCAGCTTCCAGGCGCTCGGCCTGGAGGTCGGCCTCCGCATGGCGCGGGTCGCGGCGGAGGCCGGCCTGGGCTCCTACTGGACGGCCGAGACCACCGGGCCCGAGGCGTTCGCCACGCTCGGTGCCGTGGCCGCGACCGTGCCCGATCTGGACCTCGGCACCGGCGTCCTCGCCCTCCAGCTGCGCACGCCGATGGTGGCCGCCATGGGCGCTGCGACCGTGCAGGCCGTCGCGCCCGACCGGGAGGTGCTGCTCGGCGTCGGGATCTCGTCGCCGGTCGTGGTCGGCCGGTGGCACGGCGCCACCTACGGCGACCGCCCGGTGGCGCAGACCCGGGAGTACCTGCAGCTCACCGCGGCGTGCCTCGCCGGCGACGCCGTCAGCTTCGAGGGCGAGTTCTACCGCTGCTCCAAGTTCCGCCTCGGCGTGCGGCTCGGCGAGCGCCGCCCGAAGGTCGTCCTCGGCGCGCTCAACGGTCGCATGCTCCGGCTCGCCGGTGAGCTGGCCGACGGCGTGCTGCTCAACTACCTGCCCGCCGCCGCGGTGCCGTGGTGCGTCGAGCAGGTGCGCGCCGGCGAGGCCGCCGCCGGCCGCTCCCCCGGCGCGTGCACGGTGTACGCGTACGTGCACGTCGGGGTGTGCGACCCGGAGGCCGCACGACCGTCCGGCCGCAAGGACCTGTTCTCGTACGCGGTCGTCGACGCGTACGCCCGGGCGTTCGAGCGGGCCGGGTTCGGCGACGAGATCGCGGCGCTGCGGGAGGCACGCGAGGCCGGCGACCGCGAGGCCAGCGTGGCGGCCATGTCCGACCGCATGGTCGACGCCATCGACGTCTGCGGCGACGCCGCGCACGTGGCCGCCGCGGTCGAGGACTACCGGCGGGCGGGCGTGGACGTGCCGGTCGTGATGCCGCTGCCGTGGGGCGAGGACCGCGTGGCCACGATCGAGGCCACGATCGAGGCCGTCGCCGATTGAGCCACCGTTCTGTGCTGCAGATCGGTAGGGATCCGTACCGATCTGCAGCACAGGACGGGCGGGGAGGTCACCGGGCAGGTGCCCGGGCACGGGTGCCGACGCCGTGGCGTAGGGTCCGCGGCCATGGAGCTCGAGGGCAGGGTCGTCGTCGTCACGGGTGGTGGGAGCGGCATCGGCGCGGCGATGTGCCGCCGCTTCGCCGCCGAGTCGCCCGCCGCGGTGGTCGTGGCCGATCTGCACGGGGACACCGCCGCCACCGTGGCGGACGAGGTCCGAGCGCTGGCACCGCCCTCCACCGCGGTCGTCTCCCGCGCGATCGACGTGGCCGACGAGTCGCAGGTCGGCGCGCTGGTGGCGGAGACCCACCTCGACCACGGCGGCGTCGACCTCTTCTGCGCGAACGCCGGCATCGGCACCGGGGCCGGCATCGACGCCTCCGACGCCATGTGGGAGCAGATCTGGCACGTCAACGTGATGGCCCACGTGTACGCGGCACGGGCGCTCCTGCCGGCCTGGCTCGAGCGCGGCCACGGCTACCTCCTGACCACGGCGTCGGCGGCGGGGCTGCTCACGAACCTCGGCGACGCGCCCTACACCGCCACGAAGCACGCGGCGGTCGGCCTGGCGGAGTGGTTGTCGATCACCTACGGCGACCGCGGCATCCGGGTGTCGTGCCTCTGCCCGCAGGGCGTCCGCACCCCGCTGCTGTTCGGCGCCCCCGGGACGCCCGGCGACGGCGCGCTGGCCACCGAGGTCGTGAAGGCCCAGCGGGTCATCGAGCCCGAGGAGGTCGCCGAGTCCGTGGTCGAGGGCCTCCGCCGCGAGGAGCTCCTGATCCTGCCCCACGCCGAGGTGGCCGACTACGAGCGGGCCCGGGCGGGCGACCGGGAGCGCTGGCTCGCCGGGATGCGCCGCCTGCAGTCGCGCCTCGCCGGTGGCTGAGGCCGCCCCGCCGGCGGACCCGCACCGGGCGACCCTCGACGTCTACGAGGCCCGCGCCGCGGAGTGGCAC
>JAEVZA010000117.1 GCA_023392475.1 Actinomycetes bacterium
CTCCAGCGCATCGAGCGGTTCCCCGAGCACCTGCGGGCCCTCGCCGAGGGACGCCCGACGCCCCTCCCGGCGCCGCGGGTCGCCCGGCTCGACGCCGGGATCCGCGCCGTCATCACGTCGGACCTCCACCGCTGCGTCCCGGGTCGGCTCGACTGGCCGGAGCGCCAGGGCACCAAGGAGCTGTACCAGCGGGTGCTGGGCCGCTACGCGGCCGACGGGTGGCACCTCGTCGAGAACGGCGACGTCGAGGACTTCTGGATGGTGGGCGGCTCGACGTGGGGCGCCGTCTACGACGTCGCCCGGCTGGCCGGCGGCGCCGGCGGGCGCCTCGCCGACGAGCCCCGGCGCGAGCTGCTGCGCGAGCACCTCGACCGCATCGTCGACAACAACGCCTCGACGTACCGCCTCCTCCGCGACGCCTTCGCGTCGGACGGCCGCTACCACCGGACGATGGGCAACCACGACGACGTGTACGCGGACCCGGCGCTCGTCGAGCACCTCGCGCACCACCTCCCCGGGACCGACGTCGTCGACACGCTGCTGCTCACCCGGGCCGGAGCGGGCGACGAGGACGGCATCGCCGGGGTGGAGGCCGTCGTGACCCACGGCCACCTCACCGACGCGTGGAACGGGCCCGGGTTCGCCACGCTCGGGCGCGCCGTCACGTGGGTGGCCACCGGGCTCGACGACCTGCCGCGGGTCGGCAGCTCGGTCGACGGCCTCCCCGACGAGGAGGCGACCGGCCGCCTGCTGCGCGGGCTGGGCCGCAACCGGCTCATCACGCTCGACCCGCGCTTCGGCGGCAACCGCCGCTTCGACTCGCTCGACGAGCAGCGCCTCTTCGCGGCGCTCGCCGCGGACGCGCCCGAGGGAGGGTGGCCGTGGCTGGTGTTCGGCCACACGCACTTCCCGATGATCACGCCCCTCGACGCGCACGACCGCGCCGTCCGCTACGCGAACTCCGGCTGCGGCGTCCTCGACGGCGCGTTCAGCGCGCTCGAGTGGGACCCGTCGTCGGGGCGCGACCTCCGCCTGGTCCTCTGGGTGGCCGAGGCGGACGGACCGCGGCGCGTCGAGCTCGAGGCCGACGGAGCGGTCCTCACCGCGCTGGGTTGATCATCCCGGACCGCCCGATCCGTTGGGCACCCCCGGATCGGGATCGTTACCCTCGGATCCCGATGCGACTGGGGAGTGGGCATCGGGCGGGCGATCCCCGGGTGCCGGCGGGCACCGACGGCGACGGGGCGGACCGGATGACCGGCACGGCCACGGCCGCGCCCGACGGGACCACGTCCGGACGGTACGAGATCGAGGTCGTCCGACCCGACCCGTGGCCGGTCCGGGCCCTCGTCCGCTGGCGTCGGGCCGGCGCCGCGGAGGGTCGGGAGCGAGAGATGCACCCCCTCCGTGCGGTGCTCGTGCTGGCGGCCCTGGCGGCGCTCGGCTGGTGGTCGCGCGGCGCGCTGGTGTTCCTCGCGCTGATCGGGGCGATCATCGTCATCCACGAGGCCGGCCACTACGTCGTGGCCCGGCGCTGCGGCATGCGGCCGACCGAGTTCTTCGTCGGCTTCGGCCCCACCGTCTGGTCGCACACGACGGAGGGCGGGCTGCGCTGGGGCGTGAAGGCGCTGCTCCTCGGCGGCTTCGTGAAGATCCCCGGGATGGGCCCGTCCGAGGAGGTCGAGGCCTCGCTCGAGCGGTACACGTACCGGGCCGCGAGCCGCCCGCGGCGCCTGGCGGTGATCCTCGCCGGCGTCGCCGCGAACTTCGTGCTCGCCGTCGCGATGTTCGCGGCGTTCGCGATGTGGAACCCGTCGATCCAGGCCACGCCCCGGGTGGCGGTGACCGGATCCGTCTCGCTGATGGGCGACGTGACCGTGTCGACGCTCACCGGGCTGCGCGACCTCGTGTCGGGCGCCGGCGACTACGCCTCCTCGGTCGCCGACGGCCAGGCGCCGAAGCAGCGGATGGTCTCCGCGGTGGGCGGCGCGCAGCTCACCGACGGACTCCTGGACCGGCACCCGAGCCAGCTCCTGCTGCTCGGCGGGATCTTCTCGACGAGCATCGCGGTGTTCAACCTCCTGCCGCTCCTGCCCCTCGACGGCGGCCACGCCGCGATCGTCGTCGTGGAGGGCGCCGTGGCGCGCGTCCGGCGACGACCGCGCTACCGGCTGGACCCGAACCGGTTCCGGATCGCGGCCGTGGTCGTGGTCGCGCTGCTGCTGACGCTCGGCGTCACCAGCATGTGGATCGACCTGCTCCACCCGCTGTCGCCGACCGGCTGATCGGGGTCGACCCGCGAGGTCGGCTACCCTGGTCACCACGCACCGGGCCCCGGCCCGGGAGCGCTCGCCAGTCGCAGGTGTCGTGATGACCACCGGCTCGCCGGCGAACCACACACCCGACTCCGATCCCCCGGCGCCGTCCGCCTCGGACCCCGATGCGCCACGTCCCGTCGCCACGCCGCGACGCAGAACAGGAACCCCCCGATGACCACCTCCTTCGCCGATCTCGGCGTGCCCGCTCCCATCGTCGCGTCGCTCGCCGACCGCGGCATCACCGAGCCCTTCCCCATCCAGGCCCTCACGCTGCCCGACGTGCTCGCCGGCCGCGACGTCTCCGGCCGCGCCCCCACCGGGTCCGGCAAGACGCTCGCCTTCGGCATCCCGCTCGTCGTCGACTGCCCGCGTGCGAAGCCGGGCCGCCCGGCCCGCCTCGTGCTCGTCCCGACGCGCGAACTGGCCACGCAGGTCGCGACCGAGCTGCGGCTGCTCGCCGGATCGAAGGGTCCGCGCATCGAGTCGGTGTTCGGCGGCGTGCCGATGGGCCGCCAGGTCAGCGCGTTCCGCCGCGGCGTCGACGTGGTCGTCGCCTGCCCCGGTCGGCTCGCCGACCTGATCGACCAGCGCGTCGTCCGGCTGGACGACGTCGAGGTCGTCGTGCTCGATGAGGCCGACCGGATGGCCGACATGGGGTTCCTCCCCGAGGTCCGGCGCCTGCTCGACCGGTGCCGCGACCGGCGGCGCACGATCCTGTTCTCCGCAACACTCGACGGCGACGTCGACGTGCTCGTCCGCGCGTACCAGCACGACCCCGTCCGCCACGAGCTGCACGTGCCCGAGGAGGACGCCGCCGACGTCGACCACCACTTCTGGGCGACCGAGCGGGCTGAGCGCGTCGCGACCGCGGCGCGGGTCGTGTCCCGCATGGGCCCGACGGTCGTGTTCTGTCGCACCAAGCGCGGCGCCGACCGCGTGAGCAAGCAGCTCAACGCGGCGGGCGTCGGCGCGGTCGCCATCCACGGGGACCGGTCGCAGAACCAGCGCGACCGGGCGCTCGAGCAGTTCCGGGACGGCCGGGCGGACGCGCTCGTGGCCACCGACGTCGCGGCGCGGGGCATCCACGTCGACGACGTCGCCGCGGTGATCCACTTCGACCCGCCCGAGGACCACAAGGACTACGTGCACCGGTCCGGCCGCACCGCCCGGGCCGGCCGCCGGGGCGTGGTGGTCAGTCTCGTCACGCCGGAGAAGCGGACGCTCGTGAAGGGCCTGCAGCGCCGGCTCGACCTGCCGACCGGCACCACCGGCGTCGACCTCGAGTCGCTCGGCGAGCCCGCGCCGCGCACGCGGGTGCACGCCGCCCCGCCCAGCAACCGCCGCAGCCGGACCGAGGCCCGCCGCGAGCAGCGCGGCGATGTGCCGTCCACGGAGCGCGACGACGACCGTGACCGCCCTCGCCGCGAC
>JAEVZA010000127.1 GCA_023392475.1 Actinomycetes bacterium
ATCCGGGGACGGGCGGCACGGCAGCCGGCACGGCGACCGACGGGAGCGGCACGTGAGCACCTACGACGAGCCGTCGCAGCGGCGCCGGTCGGTGGGCGGGGTGGACCCGGCCGCGTCCGCGTCCTACTCGGACCCCGCCCGCGAGGCGCCGCTCGACGAGGACCCGACGAGCGCCGCCGCCATGTCCCGGGCCCGCCTCGCGACCTCGCCGGAGGTGCTGTCGACGTCGCTCGGTGACTACGCCAAGGCCTCGGTGTCGCGCATCCGCGGCGGGGAGAGCGGCGTCCTGCCCGTCGTCGGCGGCCTGATCCTGATCTCGATCCTGTTCCAGTCGCTCAACTCGAACTTCCTCACGGCCGGCAACCTCGTCAACCTGCTGGTCCAGGGCGCCGCCTACATGCTCCTGGCGCTGGGCGAGACCTTCGCCCTGCTGCTGGGCGAGATCGACCTGTCGATCGGCTTCGTCAGCGGCATCGGCGGGATCATCACGGCCGAGCTCGTGCGGGAGTCGACGGGCTGGCCGTGGTGGGCCGCCGTGATCGTGGCGCTGCTCGCGTGCGCGGGCATCGGGCTCCTGCAGGGGACGATCATCACGCGGCTCGGCGTGCCGTCCTTCGTCGTCACCCTCGCGGGCCTGCTCGGGTGGCAGGGCGTCATGCTGCTCATGCTCGGGGAGGGCGGCTCCGTCCCGATCAACGACAAGGTGATCAACGACATCACCAGCGGCACCCTCACGCCCGCCGCGAGCTGGGTCGTGATGCTGCTCATCGTGGCGGCGTTCGGGCTCCTGACGTGGCGGCGCGAGGCACGGCGTCGGCGGTCCGGGCTCGCCGCGCCGCCGCCCAGCCTCACCCTGATCAAGGTCGTGGCCGCGCTCGCGGCGGGCATCGTCGTCGTCCTGATCTGCAACACCGACCGCGGCAACCTGATCCCGATCGAGGGCATCCCGTGGGTCGTGCTCGTCGTGCTCGCGGTGCTGGCGGCGTGGACCGTCCTGCTCGGGCGCACGAGGTTCGGCCGCTACGTCTACGCCGTCGGCGGCAACGCCGAGGCGGCCCGGCGCGCCGGCGTGAACCTCGCCCGCATCCGCACCGGGGCGTTCATGCTCGGCTCGTTCACGGCCGGCATCGCGGGCGTGGTCTACGCGTCTCGCCTGCGGTCGGTGTCCACCGCCCTCGACGGCGGCACCCTCGTGCTCTACGCGGTGGCGGCGGCCGTGATCGGCGGCACCAGCCTGTTCGGCGGCCGCGGTCGTGCCATCAACGCGGTCCTCGGTGGCCTCGTCATCGCCGCGATCGACAACGGCATGGGGCTGCAGGGTTACAGCGCGGCCGCCAAGTACGTCGTGACCGCGCTCGTGCTGCTCGCCGCGGTGACGATCGACGCCGTGTCCCGCCGCGGCCGCACGACCCGCTGACATCCGACGCGCCGACGACCGCGTCGTCGGGTCGGCCCCGAGGCGTCAGCCCATCGCGTCGGTGAGGACGGCCATGGTGCGGGCCTCCTCGTCGGGGTTGCCGCCCATCGGCACCGGCGTGAAGTCCGTGGCCCCCGAGCGCTCGAGTGCCCCGAGCGCGTCACGCACGGCCTCCTCGCCGCCCACGATCGACAGGTCGCCCAACCCCTCGACCCCCTCGATGTCCATCATCGCCCGGTAGCTCGGGAGCGTGGCGTAGTCGGCGAGGATGGCGGCGAGGAACCCGCGGGCGGGCGCGGGGTCGTCGGTGACCCACACGGGGAGCGAGCACACGATCGCCGGCGGGGGACGGTCGGCGCCGGCGGCGGCCTCGTTGATCACGGGCGCGATGTGCGCCTCGATCGTGCGGGGGCCGACGCACCACAGGATGGTGCCGTCGGTGCGCCGCCCCGCCAGCCGCAGCATCTGCTCGCCGAGCGCCGCCACCATCACCTTCGGCACGCCCTCCGACGGTCGGGCGCCCTCGCCGTCGAAGGACCACGACTCGCCCTGGTACGACGCCGACCCGGTGGCGAGCAGGTCGGTGAGGATCGCCAGGTAGTCGACCACGTGGCCGACCGGCCTCGTCCACGGCAGCCGCAGGCTGCCCTCGACGTGCGGCTGGTGGTTCACCCCGATGCCCACGACGAGGCGGTCGCCGACCAGGGCCTGCGTCGTCAGCGCCTGGGCGGCCAGCATGTGCGGGTGCCGCTCCCACGTGGAGATCACGGCGGTGCCGATCTCCATCGGCGATCCGGTGCTGCCGTGCGCGCCGATCAGGGTGAGCGCGTCGATGAGGCCGACCTGCGCGACCCAGTAGCTCGAGAACCCGGCCGCCTCCGCGCCCGCCATGTCCTCCAGCACGCCGGGCACGCCGTGGGTGAGCATCCGACCGGAACCGTTGATGCCGTAGCGCATGACCGGAACCTAGGGCAGCGCGCGACGTCGCGGCGCTGCCCGAGGGCTGAGCCGCCCCCGTCCCGCGCGCCCGTCCCGAGAACCGACCACGCTCCGCGGGCGAGGCGTCATGCTCAGCGACCGCCGGCGAACTCCCTCTTGCCCGCGCATGAACGGAGGGCAAAACTCGCCGCTGTTGCGGGGCGGGCCCACGACACGGGAGGACAGCGATGCACAGGCGGGTGCAGTTCCTGCTCGCGGCCATGGCGGTGGCCGTGGTCACGACGGTGGTGTCGGTCGCACCGGCGAGCGCGGCCCCGGCCGCGTCGACACCGATCAGCAACCGCGTCGCGTGGGCGCGCACCAACGGTGACATCCTCGCCATCACGAAGGTGCAGGGTGCCGCCGCCGACCTGATCGCGATCGGGGGCAACTTCACCGCCGTGGTCACGCCCGACGGCGTGAGCCACGCGGCGAAGAACTTCGCGGTCCTCGAGGAGTTCACCGGCGCGCTGGTCTACGCGGGCAACGCGGACTCGTACGTGCGGGCGATCAGCAGCTGGAACGGGACCATCTACCTCGGCGGCAACTTCGCCAACTTCGGCGGCGTGGCGCGGAGCCGGCTCGCTGCCCTCTCGCCGTCGTACGCGGTGACCCCGTGGAACCCAGGTGCGGCCTCCACCGTCCGGGCCGTCCTCGGGAGCGCGGCCGGCGTGTACTTCGCCGGCGAGGGCACGTCGGTCAAGCTCGTGAACCCGACCACCGGCGCCACCATCACGTCGCAGCCGGTCGGGGGCGGGGCGGTCCGCTCGCTGCTGCTGTCACCCGACAGCTCGTGGCTCTACGTCGGTGGCCTGTTCGAGACGTTCGGCGGGCTCCCGCGCCACGGCCTGATCCGGGCCAACTCGCTCAGCCTGTCACCCGACAGCGGGTTCAACGCCGGGCTGCGCCCCGACTCCGGGGTGGGCGCCGACGGCGA
The DNA here is from genome assembly GCA_023392475.1 of Actinomycetes bacterium. Taxonomy (GTDB): domain Bacteria; phylum Actinomycetota; class Acidimicrobiia; order Acidimicrobiales; family Microtrichaceae; genus JAEVZA01. The sequence goes on from JAEVZA010000127.1 coordinate 3,333, forward strand.
CTACGACGGCCAGGCCGGCAGCTCGCTCGCGTTCGACGCCGCCCGCAACCGCCTGGTCGTCGGCATCGCCGGATACGGCTCCGACGAGACCAGGGTCTTCAACGCGACGACCGGGGCGCTGGCGTGGGGCGTCTTCCAGCCCGGCGACGGCCAGGGCGTCGGGGTCGTGGGGAGCACCTACATCGTCGGCTACCACCGGCACGACCTCACGAACCCGTGGCCGTACTTCGCCGCGCAGCTCGAGGCGACCAACGGATCCCTCACCAACTGGGACCCGGGCCTCACGGGCTTCCAGAGCAACGAGGACGGCGGCAACAACGGCGTCCAGGCGATCTACGTCGACCAGGCGAACCGCAAGATCTTCCTCGCCGGCGCCTTCACGACGCCCGTCAAGTCCCTCGCCCTCTACACGTGGGGCGATCCGGTGACGCCGCCGCCCAACCAGCCGCCGACCGCGTCCTTCACGTCCTCGGTGTCGTCGATGACGGCCTCCTTCGACGGCTCGCTGTCCTCGGACAAGGACGGCACGATCGCGTCGTACGCGTGGAACTTCGGCGACGGCGGCACGGCGAGCGGGGGGACCGCTCGCCACACGTACGCCTCGGCCGGGACCTACACGGTCACGCTGAAGGTCACCGACAACCGGGGCGCGTCGTCGACGACCTCCAAGTCGGTGACGGTGCCCTCGCCGGTGACGCCGCCGCCCGGCGACCAGCCGCCCATCGGCCAGCTGCTGATCACGAACGTCGACAAGCGCAGCTACTCCATCCTCGGCTACGCGATCGACCCGGACACGGACGACCCGATCCAGGTGCTCGTGGACATCCACGGCGTCGGCCAGACGCTGCTCACCGCGGACTACACGCTGCCCGGCCTGCCGCAGTCGCACCCGGGGTTCGGCCCGAACCACGGCTTCCTGTTCAACGCCCAGCTGCCGCCCGGCACGCGTGACGTGTGCGTCTACGCCATCGGCGCGGACGGCGGGCAGAACAGCGTGATCGGCTGCAACCGCGTCACCGTCAAGTGAGCCAGCGGGGCAGGGGCGGTCCGGTCACGCGGTGACCGGGCCGTCCCAGTCCCACCGCTCGAGGGGCAGCTCGGACGGCACGTCCCAGGGCGAGCCCGGGTACGCGGACATCCGCTCGGTCGCCCAACCGAACCACACGACGAGCGTGGCGCGCAGCTCGGGGTCGTCGGGGAGGGCGGCGTCGTCGAGGGCGAGCGCGAAGCAGCCCTGCGCCCGCTCGTCCATCTCGTGGTGCTCGCCGTTGCCGGAGTGCATGCGCACGACCCCGGTCTCGGTGCCCATGCCCGTGGTGTAGGCCGGCGGACCGCCGAGGGTCTCGGCCCAGTAGGCGGCGAGCCGCTCGGTGTGCTGGGGGTGGACGCCGTGCGAGAACGCGTGGCTGACCACGGGATCGGCGAGGCACCGCTCGTGCCACGCCGCGGCGAGCCGGACGAAGGCGTCGGCACCACCGGCGGACTCGTAGATCGACGGCATCGCCCGCGAGTCTCGCACCGGCGACGTCGCCGCTGCCGCCCACGGGCGCCGCCGATCGATCGCCTCCTCCCGACCGGCGCGTGATCCCCGCGTCGGCGACCCACCCGGGCAGCCGCGCCGAGGGGCACTGGCTAGGGTCGGAGCGACGACGACCGAGGAGGTCCGACGTGTCCGAGAGCGAGAACCCGGCCATCCCGACGCCGAAGCCGGAGGACGGTCACCCCCGCAGCAACAAGGACTGGTGGCCCGACCAGCTCGACCTGTCGGTCCTCCGCCAGCACGACGTCAGGTCGGGGCCGCTCGACCCCGACTTCGACTACGCGGCCGCCGTCGCCGACCTGGACGTCGAGGCGCTCAAGCGCGACGTCGTCGAGGTCATGACCACGTCGCAGGACTGGTGGCCCGCGGACTACGGCCACTACGGCCCGCTGTTCATCCGCATGTCCTGGCACGCGGCCGGCACGTACCGCATCGCCGACGGCCGCGGCGGCGCGGGCCAGGGCGCGCAGCGGTTCGCCCCCCTCAACAGCTGGCCCGACAACGCCAACCTGGACAAGGCCCGGCGCCTCCTGTGGCCGGTCAAGCAGCGGTACGGCCAGCAGGTCTCGTGGGCGGACCTGCTCGTGCTGGCCGGCAACTGCGCGCTGGAGTCGATGGGCTTCAGCACGTTCGGCTTCGCGTTCGGTCGGCCCGACATCTGGGAGCCCGACGAGGTCTACTGGGGTCCTGAGGACACGTGGCTCGGCGACGAGCGCTACAGCGGCGTGCGCGACCTCGAGAACCCGCTCGGCGCGGTGCAGATGGGCCTCATCTACGTGAACCCCGAGGGCCCGAACGGGAACCCCGACCCGATCGCCGCCGCCGTCGACATCCGCGAGACGTTCGCGCGCATGGCCATGGACGACGAGGAGACGGTCGCCCTGATCGTCGGCGGCCACACGTTCGGCAAGTGCCACGGCGCGGTGGACCCGGAGTACGTCGGTCCGGAGCCGGAGGGCTGCCCGGTGCAGGCGCAGGGCCTCGGCTGGAAGAACTCCTTCGGCACCGGCGACGGCGACGACACGATCACGAGCGGGCTCGAGGGCGCGTGGACGAACCACCCGACCGTCTGGGACAACGGCTTCCTCGACAACCTCTACGGCTACGAGTGGGAGCTCACCACCAGCCCCGCGGGCGCCCAGCAGTGGACCCCGACGGACGAGGCGGCCGCCGACAAGGTGCCCGACGCGCACGATCCGTCGAAGCGCCACGCGCCGATGATGCTCACGACGGACCTGGCGCTCCGGATGGACCCCGTCTACGGCCCGATCTCGAAGCGGTTCCACGAGCACCCCGACGAGCTCGCCCTGGCGTTCGCCAAGGCCTGGTACAAGCTCCTGCACCGCGACATGGGCCCGCTGTCCCGCTACCTCGGTCCCTGGGTGGCCGAGCCGCAGCTCTGGCAGGACCCGGTGCCGGCCGTCGACCACGCTCTCGTCGGCGACGCGGAGGTCGCGGACCTCAAGGCGAGGGTCCTGGCGTCGGGGCTCACCGTGCCGCAGCTCGTGCGCACGGCGTGGGCGTCGGCCGCCACCTTCCGCGGCACCGACAAGCGCGGCGGTGCCAACGGTGCCCGCATCCGCCTCGCCCCGCAGAGGGACTGGGCCGTCAACCAGCCGGAGGAGCTCGCCACGGTGCTGGCCACCCTCGAGGGCATCCAGCGCGACTTCAACGACTCGCAGTCGGGTGGGACCCGCATCTCGCTCGCCGACCTCATCGTGCTGGCCGGCGGGGCCGCGGTCGAGCAGGCGGCGCGCGACGGGGGCGTGGACGTCACGGTGCCGTTCGCGCCGGGCCGGACCGACGCGACGCAGGAGGAGACCGACGTCGACTCGTTCGCGGTGCTCGAGCCGCGGGCGGACGGCTTCCGCAACCACGTGCGCCCGGGCGAGAAGGTGTCACCCGAGACGCTGCTCCTCGACCGCGCCAACCTGCTCGCCCTCACGGCCCCGGAGATGACGGTGCTGATCGGCGGCATGCGGGCGCTCGGCGCCAACGCCGGGGACAGCCCGCACGGCGTCCTCACCGACCGGCCGGGCACCCTCACGAACGACGTGCTCGTCAACCTGCTCGACATGGGCACGGAGTGGACCACGTCGTCCGACGAGCACGTCTACGAGGGTCGCGACCGCTCGACGGGCGAGCTGCGGTGGACGGCCACCGCGGTCGACCTCGTGTTCGGCTCCAGCTCCGTGCTCCGCTCCCTCAGCGAGGTGTACGCCTCGGTGGACGCCGGCGAGAAGTTCGTGCGCGACTTCGTGGCGGCGTGGGACAAGGTCATGTGCCTGGACCGGTTCGACCTGCGCTGAGCCGCAACTCCCGGGCCGCCGACGGACCGGTCTGGAACACTGGCGGCGTGCACCGCTGGCGCATCGGCGAGGTCGAGGTCGTCCGGATCGAGGACGTCGACTTCGCCATGCCCGCGGCGTCGGCGCTGCCCGGCTGGACCGTGCCGGAGCTGGCGCCGTCGGTCGACGAGCACCGCGTCGCCTTCAGCGCGCTCGCCATCCGTGACGGCGGCACGACGATCGTCGTCGACCCGTGGCTCCAGGCGGAGCGCGGCGCCGATGACGCGGCGGCCACCGCCGACCGGCTCCTCGGGGCGCTCGCCGACGCGGGCGTGCCGGCCGACGAGGTCGACCTCGTCGTGTACAGCCACCTCGAGGGGCTCGGATGGGGAACCCGACCCGACGGCGCCGGGTGGGCGCTGTCCTTCCCGCACGCCACCTACCTCTTCCCGTCGGACGAGGTGGACGCGGCCCGCCGCGGCGTCGAGCTCCCGGGCCTCGAGGACTTCCGGGTCCTCGACGGGTTGACGGCGATCGAGCCGGTCGCGTCGCCGCGCCCCCTCGGCGGCTCGACGACGGTCGTCCCGACCGGCGGGCACAGCGAGGGCCACGCCGTGGTCCGGATCGAGAGCGACGGCGAGCTGGCGATCTACCTGGGCCACCTCGTCATCCACCCCGTGCAGCTCGTGGAGCCGGGCGTGCACGAGCTCGAGGCCTTCTCGGCCGAGGCCGCCGACGCCCGCGGTCCGTTGCTGGCGGAGCTGGCGGACCGTGGCGGGGTGGTGCTCACGACGCTCGTCGGCGGTCCCGGCGGCGGCGCGGTCCGCAGCGACGGCAACGGGTTCCGGGTCGAGCCGGCGCACCTCGCGCCGGACGCCGCGGGCTGACCGCTCAGCAGCCGCGCACGGCCCCGCCGTAGAGGTCGTTGATCGCGCGGTTGCCCTCCGCCGTCAGGTGCACGGAGTCGGTCGTGAGCGTGCTCGTCGGCGGGTTGCCCTCGAGCGTGTCCTCGATCTTGGCGTTCCAGTCGATGATGTCGAGCCGGTCGTCGGTCTGCGCCAGCTGCTCCAGCGCGTCGTTGAAGCGGCGTGCCGCGTCCGTGGACGGCTGCTTCGTCGCGCCGTCGAGCATGTGCTCGTTGATGTTGACGAGGTGGATGCACCGCGCGTGGGGGTACAGGCCGATCAGCACCTTCATCGCCGCCATCGACCGGTCGACCGGTGTGCCGGCCCGCACGTCGTTCGTGCCGAGGTTGATGATCACCTGGCCGGCGTTCGTGGCGGCGACGAACTTCGCCGGGGGGATGGCGCCGAGGATCTGCTTGCCGAAGTTCCCGCTCACGACGAGGTCGAAGTTGTCGCCCAGCTCGGTGCGGAGGTCGGCCTCGTCGAACGTGACGAGGGAGTCCCCGACGATCGCCACGCGCTCGCCCTCGTTGCGGGAGCACGCCCCGGCCAGGAGCAGCACCGCCACGCCGAGCGCGGCCCACCTCCGTCGGTCCCGTCGTCCCGCCACGATCTCCACCCGTTCCTCCTGTGCGTCGCCCGGGTCGCGACGGCGTCGACGACCACGGTTCCCTCAGCGGCCGTGGTCGCCGACGCTCCACACGTGGATCGTCCGGCCCCTCGGCCTCGTTTCCCCCCGGGGCTCAGCCCGGCTCGTTCGGCTCCGGCGGTGGCCGGTCCCGTGCGATCGCCGACCCGGGCGAGTCGGGGTCGTCGCCCGTCGCCTCGTCGGACCCCGACGGACCGGGATCCCGCTCGTCGTCCTCGATCGCGCCGGGCTCGCCGTTGGCGGCGTCGGCCCGCCGCACGTGCTCCGGGGTGCCGTGCGCGGTGCTGCGTGCCATCACCACGCTCCGGCGGCGGGGCTGAGGCGCGTGGGCCGGGTGGTGGCCGGCTCGACGTCGGCCGGGTCGGACGGGCGCCCGTCGCGTGGCGAGCCGAGCACGTCGACCCAGCCGCTCATGGACCCGACGGCGCGGCGGCGCCGGTCGGCGCCGAGGTCGGGGTCCACGAAGTACTCGAGGACGGCGCCCAGGGCCATGGCCAGCCCGGCGTGTCGGAGGTGTCGTCGGAGTGCACGCATGATGACCTCCCGGTGGGTGATGTGGGCCCACCTACCCGACGGTGGGGGTGGCGAACACCTCGCCGTGCGATCGCCTCGGCCCGTCGGTCCGGGGCATCGCCCCGCGAGGTCGCGGGTAGGGCACCGCGACCGCCGACCACGGAGGTCGCCATGCCCGCCGACGACGCCACGACGCCCGAACCGGCCCGCCCCGAGCGGACCGATGCCGACCACACCCGGCACCGGGAGGCCCAGCCGGAGGACGCCGACGACGTCGTGGCGCGGCGCGACGAGATCGACCTGCAGCGTAGGACGTCGCACCAGGTGGGTGACGACGCTGGCATCAACCCGCGGCGCCAGCGGCGCACGCACCCCGGTCCCGACGACTCGGACGACGCGGCCGGGGACGACGGACGGGCTGGCCGCCGATGAACCAGGCTCGCCCCACGGGGTCGCCGGAGGCCGGAACGCCGGCTCACTCCACCGCGTTGCCGTAGGCCGTGTCGCCGAGCTCGTGGTGCTCCGAGGCGTCAGGCCCGTCGCCCCCCTCCGGGTAGCCCGTCGGGGGGCCTGGGCGGTCCGGTCGCCCCGCGTGCACCTCCAGGTCCGCGCCCTCCGGCGCGCCGTCGTCGACGTCCTCGCCCGCGTCGCCGCGCTCGGCCGCGGCGTGAGGGCCGTCGGGGAGCGAGCCGAGTTCGGCGGGTCGTGGGCGGTGCTGCTGGTCGGTCACCTCGGCCACCTACCCAACGACGGCCCGGTGCCGCGATCGGCCGCCTGGCACACTGGGCCCGTGCCCGGTTGGAACGACCCCGTGGACGCGGCCCGACACGCCGTCGACGCCTACGACCAGTCCGGCGAGCCGGTCGAGCTGCACGAGGGCCAGCGCCTGTTCGTCCGCTGCGAGGGCGGCCCGTGCACGAGCCGGCTCGAGGTCTACCCGCCGCGGCTCGAGATCACGGAACCGGGCGGGGTCTACGTCCTGGACGACGTCGGCCCTCGCCACGAGTGGCGCTACCGGTTCGTGCCCGCCACGACCGCCTAGCGGACGAGCTGCGGGCGGGCCGGGTCCTCGACGTCGACGACGAGCTCCGCCGTCGCCTCGGGATCGCGCTCGGTGAAGTAGCGGCGCTGGGCGGCCTGCTCGCCGTCCCGGAACGCATCGCGGGCGGCGAGGAGGTCGGCGCCTACCTCGAACGCCCCGGTCTCCGGACGCTCTGTTGTGCGGAACCGAGCGCATCCGCTCGGTTC
>JAEVZA010000152.1 GCA_023392475.1 Actinomycetes bacterium
TGCCGTACGCGTTCGCGCGGGCGGGCCGGCCGGCCCCCGGCGGCGTGGCGTTCCACCTCGACGCGCCCGACGGCTCGACGTGGGCCTTCGACCCCGACGGACCGGCGACCACGACGGTGCGCGGGCCCGCGCTCGACCTCTGCCTGGTCGCCGGCCAGCGCGCGGACGCCGGCGGGACCGCGCTCGTGGCCACGGGCCCCGACGGCGACGAGGTGCTGGAGCTCGTCCGCACGTTCGCCTGACCGTCGACGTCGACCGGGCTCGGTCCCGACCGCGCGGACCGGACGAGGGCGGGTCGTCAGGGAGGCGGCCGTACACTTCGTTCCGGGCACCACGTCACTGCAGGAGCGACCGCCGGGCAGGCCCGGCGACGCGTCCCGGGAGGAGGTCGCCGTGGTCGCGATCGGAGGAGCGCTCCTCGACATCGACGGCGTGCTCGTCGTCTCGTCGCAGGCCCTGCCGGGTGCCGGGGCCGCGGTGGACCGGCTCCGCCGGGCCGGCACGCCGGTGCGGTTCGTCACGAACACCACGTCGACCCCGGCCGCGGGCATCGCCGAGATGCTGCTGCACGCCGGCATCGAGCTCGGCGGGGGCGACCTCGTGACCGCCGGCATCGCCACGGCGGCGCACCTGCGAGCGCACCACCCGGGCGCGCGGTGCCTGCTCCTCAACGACGGCTCCTCCGACGACCTCGCCGGCATCAAGCTCGCCGACCCCGACGACCGCGAGGCGGACGTCGTCGTGATCGGGGGCGGCGGCCCGTCGTTCACGTGGGACCGGCTGAACGTCGCGCTGGAGTGCCTGCTCGACGGAGCCGCGCTCGTCGCGATGCACGGCACGACGCTGTGGAAGACGGCCGACGGCACGTGCCTCGACGGAGGTGCCTACGCGGCGATGCTCGCCTCGGCGGCCGGCGTCGCGGCGACCGTCGTCGGGAAGCCGTCGCCGGCCATGTTCCTGACGGCCGCGTCCTCGATGGACGTCGACCCCGCCGCGGTCGCCATGGTGGGCGACGACCTCCACGGCGACGTGCTCGCCGCCCAGCACCTGGGCATGACCGGCGTGCTCGTGCGAACCGGCAAGTTCCGCCCGGAGGTGCTCGAGCGGGGCGACGAGGCGCCCGACCACGTCGTGGACTCGATCGCCGACGTGCCCGACCTCCTCGCCTCCCTCGCCTGACCTCGCGCCAGGGACGACCCGGGAAGGACGGGTCCTCGATCTCGTTCCACGAGCTCCGAGCGCCGCAGAACCCGGACCGTGGGAGCGCCGAGCGCGTGTGGGCGACGCCGTCGGGCGCCACCGCTCGGCGCCGGGGTCAGGCCGCGGGCACCTCGATCACCAGCGCACCGCCCATGCCGCCGCCGGCGCACAGCGAGGCGCAGCCGATGCCGCCGCCGCGGCGGCGCAGCTCGTGCAGCAGCGTGACGATCAGCCGCGCGCCCGAGGCGCCGACCGGGTGGCCGAGGGCCACGGCGCCCCCGTTGACGTTCACGGCCTCGGGGTCGAGGCCGAGGACCTCGATGCACCCGACCGTCATCGACGCGAACGCCTCGTTGATCTCGTGCAGGTCGACGTCGTCGAGCGTGAGGCCCGCCCGCTCCACCGCCCGCGGGATGGCGATCGTCGGGGCGAGCCCGGTGCGCCCCGCGTCGACGCCCGCCGCGGCCCACGACCGCACGTAGGCGAGCGGCTCCAGCCCCTCGGCCTCGGCCACGTCCTCGGACACGACCACGAGGGCCGCCGCGCCGTCGTTGATCGGCGACGAGTTGCCCGCCGTGACGGTCCCGTCGGGCACACCGGACAGCACGCGCAGCTTGGCGAGCTTCTCGAGCGAGGTGTCCCGGCGGGGGTGCTCGTCGACCTCGACGGAGCGGGCCTGGCCGTCCCAGCCCGTGACCTCCACGGGCACGATCTCCTCCTTGAAGCGCCCCTCGTCGATCGCCGCGACCGCCCGCTGGTGGGACGTGAAGGCCCACTCGTCGCTCCGCTCGCGGGAGATGCCGACCTCGCGGGCCGTGTTCTCCCCGACGGTGATCATCATGTTCATGTTCGGGGCGTCGGGCCGGTCGGGGTGCGACGGCGACACGAACTGCTCGGGCACGCCGTACGGGTGGGCCGCCTTCCTGTAGGCGATCGGCGACTGCGTCATGTTCTCGGCGCCGCCGGCGACGACGACGCGGTCCATGCCCGCGGCGATGTTGGCCGACGCGGTGGCGACGGCCGTGAGGCCGGTGGCGCACTGGCGGTTCAACGCGAGGCCGGGCGTGTCGTCGGGCAGGCCGGCGGCGATCGCCGCGTAGCGGGCGATGCACCCGCCGCCCTGGAGCACCTCGCCGAGCACGACGTCGTCGACGCGCTCCGCCGGCAGCCCGGAGCGGGCGATGGCCTCGGTGACCACCGTGGCCGCGAGGTCACGGACGTCGACCGGGGCGAGCGAGCCCCGGTAGGCGTCGGTGATGGCGGTGCGGCAGGCGCTGACGATGACCGGGCGGTTCGACATGGCGGGTCCCCCTCGACGAGTCGCCGGCCAGCGTACCTGACACGCATGTCAGGTTCCCCGTCGACGTCGCCCGCGCCGGAAACCGCCCCGCGTCCGGCCCCGAACCCCGTTCCTGCGTCCCGCGTGGTCCGATCACGACCACGGCGTGCGCCAGAACCCGTCAGCGCGGGCTCGGACGGCCGGCCGACGGAGGTGCCGGCCGGACGAGGATCAGTCGTCGGCGTCCGTGAGGCGGGCCACGCCGAACACCGCACCGCCGGGTGCGGCCACGACGGCGCCGCGGCCGAAGCCCATGTCGTTGGGCGGCATGAAGACCTGGCCGCCCGCGTCGGTCACCTCCGCGACGGTCGCGTCGCAGTCCTCGACGGCGAACCAGATCGACCACGCCGGGAACTCGCCCTCGCCCGCCTCGTGCGCGCCGCAGATGACGCTGCCCTCGGAGTCCAGGAAGATCGTGCCGCCGCCGTCGCCCTCGCCGGCCTGCCAGCCGAACACGGTCGAGTAGAAGGCCGCCGACGTGCTGAGGTCGGACGTGGCCAGCTCGTTCCAGCAGAACGTGTTGGGGACGTTGACGAGCTGCGCGCCCGTGTGGTGCTTCGGCTGCCACACCCCGGCGAACGTCCCGGTCGGGTCGGTGAAGATGCCGAGCACGCCCTCCTCGAGGATGTCCATCGGACCGGCCACCACGCTGCCGCCCGAGTCGGCGACGCGTGCGAGCGAGCTCGCTGCCTCCTCGACCGACATGTAGACGGTCCACGCGTCGGGCATCGGCCCCATCTTCCCGCCGGCCCCGGCCACCGCGAGGCCGTCCTGGCGGAACGTGGTGTACCCGCCGGTGCTCGGGTCGTCGGAGACGTCCGACTCCCACCCGAACAGGTCGCCGTAGAACGAGCGGGCGCCCTCCAGGTCGTCGGCGGCGAGGTCCACCCAGCTCGGTGTCCCCGGAACGTACGAGTCGCGTCGTGCCATCGCTGGCCCCCTCGTCGTGGTCGTCGATCGGACGCTACCCCCACGCCGCGCCCCGATGTCCCGCGCCGCGGGCACGTCGAGCACCTAGGGTGCGCACATGGGATGCGGATGCCTGCTCGCCCTCGCCTCGTTCGTCTCGCCGAGGCTCGGGCTCTTCCTCGTGTGGCTGTTCACCGACCGGATCCCGGCGGCGTTCGACGGCAACTGGCTCTTCCCGATCCTCGGCTTCTTCCTCCTCCCGTGGACGACGCTGGCGTGGTCGGTGGCGTGGGCCAACCCGGTGACCGGGGTGTCCGGGTTCGGTTGGTTCCTGGTGATCCTCGCCTTCCTCGTGGACATCAGCACCCACATGGGCGCCGCCCGCAGCGAGCGGGACCGCCGCGCCGCCACCGTCTGAGCACCCGCCGCGTGCGCACCTGACACGCACGTCAGCTCCCGTCGCTACGATCCCGGGTCGGACGACGGCACGACGGGGGAACAGATGGGACGGCTCGACGGGAAGCACGCGCTGGTCACGGGGGCCGGCCGCGGCATCGGTCGCGAGGAGGCGCTCCTCCTCGCCGCCGAGGGCGCCCGGGTCACGGTGAACGACGTCGACGCGACCGAGGCCGGCGCCGTGGTCGACGAGATCGCCGCCGCCGGCGGGTCCGCCCGCGTGAGCACGGACGACGTCTCCACCTGGTCCGGCGCCGAGTCCGCGGTCGGCGGCGTGGTCGAGGACGGCAGTCGGCTGGACGTGCTGGTCAACAACGCCGGCATCCTGCGCGACGCCATGAGCTTCTCGATCTCCGAAGACCAGTGGAACGACGTGATCCGAGTCCACCTCACCGGCCACGCGGCGTGCGCCCACTTCGCCGGCGCCCACTGGCGCGAGCGGGCCAAGTCGGGCGACGACGTGACCGGCCGCATCGTCAACACCGCGTCCGAGTCGGGCCTCTACGGGCTGGTCGGGCAGGTCAACTACGCGGCCGCGAAGGCGGGCATCGCGTCGATGACGATCGTGCTGGCCCGCGAGCTCGCCAAGTACGGCGTCACGGTCAACGCGATCGCACCCCGCGCCCGCACGCGCATGACCGAGACGGTCCTCGGCGCGCTGCTGCCGGAGGAGGGCGAGTTCGACGAGTGGTCGCCCGCCAACGTGGCGCCGGTCGTGGCGTGGCTGGCCTCCGACGCGGCGGCGAAGGTCTCGGGCCAGGTGTTCGTCGTCAACGGCGACAAGGTGCACCTCATGGCGGGGTGGCACCGCGTCGGCCGCATCGACCACGGCGGATCGGCCTGGACGGTGGATGACCTCGAGGCCGCGGCCGACGAGCTGTTCGCCGACCGGGACACGGGCCTGCCGCCGATGGGCTTCGGCGAGTAGCGCGGCGGAGGCGGGACGTGGCCCTGCAGGTGGAGCAGCTCGCGGCGATGGCCGAGCGCGTCCCCGACGAGGTCGCGTACGTCGACCTCGCCGCGGAGGACCAGCTCACCTTCGCGGAGTGGGACGCGGCGGCGAACCGCCTCGCCCGCGGCCTCGTCGCGAGCGGGGTGCGCCCCGGCGACCGGGTCGCCGTCTTCCTGGAGAGCACGCTGCCGCTCCGCTGGATCGTCGCCTACTCGGCGGTCCACAAGGCCGGCGCGGTGGCGGTGCCGACGAACACGCGGCTGTCGGGCCGCGAGGTCGGCGCGGTGCTGGGCCACGCCGAGCCGGTGGTCGCCGTCACGTCGAGCACGCTCCGCCCGACGCTCGACGAGGGCGCCGTCGCGTCGTTGCGCCGCGTGGTGCACGCCGACGGTCCGGAGTGGGACGAGCTGGCCGACGAGGACGGCAGCCCGTTCCAGGTGCCGGTCGGGGACGACGACCTCGCGGACATCATGTACACGTCGGGCACCACGGGGCTGCCGAAGGGCATCGCGGTCCGCCACCGGAGCCTGCACATCATCCCGAACGGCGACGTCGCGTGGACCGGCGAGCGCTGGCTCCACGGCTCGCCGCTGTTCACGTTCGCCGGCATCTCGTTCATCTACAACCCGATGAAGATGGGCATGCAGGCGCTCTACCTGCCCCGGTTCGACCCGGCGCGGTGGCTGGAGGTCGTCGAGGAGCGCCGGCCGACGATGAGCTTCGTCGTGCCGGCGATGGCGCAGCTGCTCGTCGCCGACCCCCGGTTCGACGAGGCCGACCTGTCGAGCCTCGCCATGCTGTCGATCGGCAGCGCGCCGCTCCCGCCCGCCCTGCACCGACGCCTCGCCGACCGGCTGCCCGGTGCGTCGGTCACGAACAACTACTCGATGACCGAGGCGGGCACCGCGTTCACCTACCTGCCGCCCGAGGAGGTGGAGCGCCGCCCGGGGTCGGTGGGCATCCCGATGGGCACCGAGGTGCGCATCGCCGACGAGCAGGACGAGCCCGTCCCCACCGGCGAGACGGGCGAGGTGCAGATCAAGGTCGGGGAGAACCGGCGCGAGTACTACCGGGACCCGGACGCCAGCGCGGCCACCTGGACCGGCGCGTGGCTCCGCACCGGCGACCTCGGGCACCTGGACGAGGACGGGTACCTCTACATCTCGGGTCGGGCGAAGGACGTCATCATCCGCGGCGGCAACAACATCCACGCCGCCGACGTCGAGGCCGTCCTGTACGAGCACCCCGACGTGCTCGAGGCGGCGGTCGCGGCGGTGCCGCACGACGTGCTCGGCGAGGACGTCGGCGCGTGGATCGTGCTCCGCGACGGGGTCGACGCCTCCGCGGACGACGTGGTGGCGTTCTGCCGGGAGCGCCTGGCCGACTACAAGGTGCCGCGGGTGGTCACGCTCCTCGACGAGCTCCCCCGCAACCCCACCGGCAAGGTCCTCAAGCGGGACCTCCCCACCCCCGCCGCGACCGAGCGCTCGGGGAAATAGGGGTCCTCACGGACGCTGAGCGTCCGCCAGGACCCACAGATCCCGTCGAGCACGGTCCGCGGGGCGACGGCGGGCCGTCAGGCCGGCCAGGTCTCGGTCAGGAAGGCCTCGACGCGTGCGACCGTCGACCGCGGGTTGTCCCCCGCCGCGAGGTGTCCGGCCCGCTCCACGACCTCGACCCGCGCCTGGGGGATGAGCGACGCGACCTCCTGCGCCCCCTCGTCGGAGAGCACATCGCTCCGCTCCCCCCGCAGCACGAGCACGGGGCACGTGAGCCGGGCGGCGGCCTCGTCGATGCCGGCCATCAGCTCGTCGAGCCGGTCGGCGGGGTGACCGGTCTCCTCGCCGCTCTCCTGCCGCTCCCGCATCCGGCGGCCGACGGCGTGCTTCCACTCCCACCGGCCGTCGTCGCGCCGGCGCAGGTTCCGGGTGAGCGACTCCACGCGCGGCGCCCGGCGCTGCGGCAGGTAGTCGGCGATCGCCTCGGCGGCCTCCTCGAGCGAGCCGAACGACTCGTGCGCGGTCATGAAGTCGATGATCTTCCGCACGCCCTCCGGCTCGAGCTTGTGGCCGACGTCGATGAGGGAGATGCAGGCGACGGACTCCGGGTGGAGGTCGGCGTAGGCGATCGAGGTCATGCCTCCGAGCGACGCGCCCACCAGCGCGGCCCGGCCGATGCCGAACTCGTCGAGGAAGGGCTCCAGCGACTCGGCGTAGGCCGCGTGCGCCACCGCGACGCCCTCGACGATGTCGGAGTCGCCGTGGCCGGGCAGGTCGGGGGCGACCACCCAGTAGCGGTCGCGCAGCGCCGATCCCAGCTCCTCGAACATGTAGGCGGTCTGGCCCCCGCCGTGCAGGCACAGCACGGGCGGCGCCGACGGGCGACCCCACGTGAGGTAGTGGACCTGCCGCCCGTCGACCACGGCGAACCCGCTGCGCCCGCCCTTGGGGACGTCGTGCCGGGGCGGTGCCGACGCATCGCTCATGACCCACCTCCGTGGCCCGCACGCCGTCGTGCCGGGCCGTCGACCACCTGACATCCACGTCAGGTTCGCGGGCATGATACGGCCGTGACACCCTCCCCGACGTCCGCAGGCCTCCACCGCTTCACCCTCGCCGACACGTTCCGCGAGCACCGGCGCAGCTACCCCGACCGCCTGGCGACCGTCGACGGCACGGGCGACGACGCGGTCCGCCTCACGTGGCCGCAGCTCGACGACCGCATCAACCGCCTGGCCGACGCGCTGACCACGGCGGGCGTCGGACCGGGCGACGTCGTGCTCTGGGCCGGGCAGAACAGCCACCGCATCATCGAGTGCCTCGGCGCGGCCGCCAAGCTCGGTGCCGTGTGCTGCGTCGCCAACTGGCGGCAGTCCGCGGACGAGCTGGCGTTCGTGCTCGAGGACGCGATGCCGTCGGTCGTGGTCTGGCAGGAGGCCGAGGTGGGCGAGGTGGTGCGCACCGCCCGCGAGCGGGGCGGCGCGGCCCGCCCCCCCAGGCACCCCCCCCACCCCCCCGCCCCCCCCCCCCCCACCAAACAAGCCGTACAACCCTC
>JAEVZA010000162.1 GCA_023392475.1 Actinomycetes bacterium
CCTCGTCGGTGCCTGCCCTGACGCCATCCGGATCGTCGGTCCGCATGGCCGTCGCCGTCCCGCCGGTGCCGTCCATGTCCGCCACCTTCGGCCGTCCGGCCCAGACGACTTGAGGCGGATGGCCCAGGGTGGGCCGAACGGCCCATGCGCGCCCGCGTCAGTCGGTCACCCGGAGTCAGCCGGACGCGACAGGTGCTGCCGGTGCGGGGTGCGCCGGCGCGGCGGTCAGCCGCCGGCGGCGAGGGGCTAGGGACCGGCGGTCAGGCGCCGGCCTCGCCGGTGAACGGCTGCGTGGGCAGCACGTTCGGGCGCGGGCTCGGCGCGAGGTGCGGTGGCACCGGGGGCGGCACCGGCGCGGTGGAGCCGCCGATCGGGCCGGTCGGCTGTGCGGGCGGCGGCGACGGCGCCGGCAGGTCGGGCTCGGTGCCGTTGGCGACACGGATGAGGCGGTTGACCTCGCTGCCCGAGATCGTCTCCTGCTCGAGGAGGACCTTGGTGATGAGGTCGAGCGCCGTTCGGTTGCTGTTGAGCAGCTCGCGGCAGCGGTCCTCGCCGGTGCGGAGCATGCGCTCCACCTCGGCGTCGATCGCCCGGGCCGTGTCCTCGGAGTACTCGCGCTGGTGGCCGAAGTCCTCGCCGAGGAACACCGGGCCGGACGAGCCCCAGGCCCGCGGCCCGATCTCGTCGCTCATGCCGAACTCCGTGACCATCTTGCGGGCCCGCTCGGTGGAGACCTGGAGGTCGTTCGCGGCGCCGGTGGAGCGGTGGTCGAAGACCAGCTCCTCGGCGACACGGCCGCCCATGGCCACGACGATCGACTCCTCGAGGTACTCCTGGCTGTAGGAGTGCTTCTCCTCCTCCGGCAGCTGCTGGGTGACGCCGAGCGCCATGCCGCGGGGGAGGATCGTGACCTTGTGGACCGGGTCCGCGTTGGGGAGGAGGGCGGCGCAGAGCGCGTGACCGGCCTCGTGGTAGGCGGTGATCTCCTTCTCCCGGTCGGAGAGCACCATCGACTCGCGGCGCTGGCCCATGAGGACGCGGTCCCGGGCGTCCTCGAAGTCGTGCATCTCGACGACCTTGCTGCCCCGGCGGACCGCGGTGAGGGCGGCCTCGTTGACGAGGTTGGCGAGGTCCGCGCCGGACATGCCGGGCGTGCCCCGGGCGACGAGGTCGAGGTCGACGTCGGGCGCCAGCTTCTTGTGGCGGATGTGGACGGCGAGGATGGCCTTGCGGTCGTCGAGCTCGGGGAGCGGCACCACGACCTGGCGGTCGAAGCGACCCGGGCGCAGGAGCGCCGGGTCCAGGATGTCGGGCCGGTTGGTGGCGGCGATCATGACGACGCCGTCGGTGCCCTCGAAGCCGTCCATCTCCGACAGCATCTGGTTGAGCGTCTGCTCCCGCTCGTCGTGGCCGCCGCCGAGGCCGGCGCCCCGCTTGCGGCCGACCGAGTCGATCTCGTCGATGAAGATGATCGCCCGGCCGTGCTTGCGGGCGGACTCGAACAGGTCGCGCACGCGGCTGGCACCGACGCCCACGAACATCTCCATGAAGTCGGAGCCGGAGACGGAGAGGAAGGGCACGCCTGCCTCGCCCGCGACGGCGCGGGCGATCAGCGTCTTGCCGGTGCCGGGCGGGCCGACGAGCAGCACGCCCTTCGGGATCCGGGCGCCGATCTCGAGGAACCGCTCGGGCTCCTTCAGGAAGTCGACCACCTCGCGGATCTCGGTCTTCACGCCGTCGTAGCCGGCGACGTCGGTGAACAGCGTGGCGGGGCGCTCCGTGGTGTAGGTCTTCGCCCGCGACCGCCCGATCGACATGATCCCGCTCATCTGGCCCTGGGCGCGGCGGTTCATCCAGACGAAGAAGCCGACGATGAGCAGCAGCGGCAGGAGGAGCGGGAGCAGCTGGGCGAAGAGGTTCGGCGTGGGCGTGGAGAAGTCGACGTCGACGCCCTTGGCCTGCATCTCCTTGAGGAGCTCGGGCGGGGGCTCGGTGGGGCCGGTGGTGGAGAAGTCCTGGCCGCTCGTCGTGGTGCCCGTGATCGTCTGGTCCACGTTGTTCCACGTGACCGTCTTGATCTTGCCCTCCTCCACCTGCTTGGTGAACGCGGAGAAGGCGACCGGCTTGGCCTGCGTGTTCGACAGCGACAGCGCGCTGACGACCGTGAGGCCCACCACCGCGACCAGCACCCACACCAGCCAGGTGGGGAGACCGGTGCCCCGGCCCTTGCCGGTACCGCTCGGAGGGGTCTCGTTCTGCTCGGGTGGCATCGTCACAGCCTAGAAGCCTTACCGGACAACGACATCGCGTGGGTCGCGGATCACTCAGGAATCGTCGTCCTCCGGCACGGGCGAACACCGCCGGGCGGCGCGAGCTTCCCGATCCGGCGCGTGACGCCCGCCGCTCCGGGGCGGCGCTGTCAGCGCCTTCAAGGGACTCGCGGGCATCCCCGACCGCTCGACGGCTCCCGGGTACGGTCGCCTCCGTGAGCAGGAGCTGCGCCCGACCCGGTTGCGGCCGCCCGGCGGTCGCCACGTTGTCCTACGCCTACGCCGACGGCACCGTCTGGTTGGAGGACCTCGCCGAGGAGGCGCACCCGATGGTCCACGACCTCTGCTCGCTGCACGCCGGCTCGGTCCGGGTGCCCCGGGGCTGGGAGCTGCTCGACCAGCGCAGCCCCGACGGCCAGGCCCAGTTCGACCTCATCGGCGCCTGACCGCCCGCACCGACGCTCCCGTCGCGGCGCCCGATCGGCCCGGCGCCACCCGACCGTGCGCGGGCCCCGATGGCGCACGACGCCTGCGGCCTGGGATCCTGAACCCGTGACCGACCCCGTCGCCGCGCCCGTCGCCCGGGCCCGCCGCCCCTTCAAGCCCGACTGCGCCTGGGGCCTCGGTGACGTCGGGTTCGGCATCCTCGCCGCGCAGTTCCTGTCGCTGCTCGTCACGCTCATGGCGATGGGGGCCGCCGGCTGGAAGACGTCCGACGACATCCCGCTGTGGGCCGGCGCCCTGCTGCAGATCCCGCTGTGGGTCGGCTACCTCGGCGCCGTCGTCGTGGCCGGGCGGACCAAGGGCCACGGCGTGGTGCAGGACTTCGGCCTGCGCGTCCGGCCCCTCGACGCCCCGATCGGCATCGTCATCGGCGTCGCCATGCAGCTGGTCGTCCTGCCGCTGCTCTACATCCCGATCCTCTCCCTCCTGGGCAAGACCGGCGACGACCTCTCGGCACCCGCCCGCGCGCTGAGCGACAAGGCGGACGGCGCGGTCGGCTGGGTGCTCCTCGTCCTGATCGTGGTGGTCGGCGCGCCGATCGTGGAGGAGCTGTTCTTCCGCGGCCTGCTGCTGCGCTCGTTGCAGAAGCGCGGGATCGGCGACGTCTGGTCGTGCGTGCTCTGCGCCGCGATCTTCGCGGCGATCCACCTCCAGCCCCTGCAGTTCGTCGGGCTGTTCGCGATCGGGCTGGTGCTGTCGGTGCTGGCCGTCCGGACCGGGCGCCTCGGCCCGTGCATCTGGACCCACGCGGCGTTCAACGCCGCGAGCGTCGCCCTCCTGTACGCCTCCCGCTGAGGCCGGCCGCCCGTCCCCGGGCGGTGCGTCGGGACCCCGCCGCGTGGGTCATGGGTCGAACGGCCCATTCAGGAATGGAACGCTCATGCCGACCGACACGGAGCCGACGAGGAGCGGGTCGCTGGGGACACGCAAGCACCCACGGCGCCGGCCGTCCGGCCGGAACCCTGAGCCGCGGGAGGTGGTATGTCGGCCTGCAAGGTGTGTGGCAACGAAGACGTGGAGATCGGCCTGGTGATCGACGGGTCGCGACTGGTGATGAGGTCGTGCTCGACCTGCGACACCAGGAGCTGGCACCGCGACGGTGACCGGGTGGACCTGGACGGCGTGCTCACCGACCTGAGCTCGCTGCCGACCCGCTACCGGCGGTCCCTCTCCTCCTGACCACCGCCCCACGCGCCCCCTCCCGGTGCGCCGGAGCGCGTTCTGACGATTGTTCGTGCTGTCCTGCAGCGCGGATCGTCATGAGAACGAGTGGGAGCGCTCCTGAGCGACCATCAGGCTCGCGTGGGCCGGCCCGGCCAGACGTGCCACGATAAGAACCGCATGGACAGCCTCTCCCCGTCCGACGAGGATCAGGGCGCGCCCGGGACCGGGGAGCTCGCCGTCGTCGAGCGCGA
The DNA here is from genome assembly GCA_023392475.1 of Actinomycetes bacterium. Taxonomy (GTDB): domain Bacteria; phylum Actinomycetota; class Acidimicrobiia; order Acidimicrobiales; family Microtrichaceae; genus JAEVZA01. The sequence continues at coordinate 4,190 of JAEVZA010000162.1, forward strand.
CGATCCCACGGTCGACGCCCCGAACGAGCCCGACACCACCGACGACGCGGGCGACGCCGACCCCGAGGACGCCGACCGCACCGCGCCCGGCGGTGGCGAGGGTGGCGGCGACGGCGGGGACGACGGCGGCGCGCCCGTCCCGTCCGAGCCGATGATCCCGATCGACGACCCGGCCCACCACGGCCGCACGGTCGCCGACTACGTCTCCTGGGTGATCGTCGGGTTCTGCTGCATCGTCGTCTTCGCCACGCTGCACCCCGAGTGGATCCTGCGGACCACGACGCCCACCGGCGGCGACATGGGCGCCCACGTGTGGGGCCCCGCCTTCCTGCGCGACCACCTCCTGCCGCAGTTCCGCCTCACCGGCTGGACCCCCGACTGGTACGCCGGCTTCCCGGCGTACGTCTTCTACATGGTCATCCCGTCGCTGGCGGTGGTGCTGCTCAACGTCGGGCCGCCGCTGTGGGCGACGCCGTTCCTGCTCGCCGCGATCGCCGCTGGCGTGTGGTGGGTCCACGGCCACATCCGCTCCGCCGTCCTGCGCACCTTCCTCTGGATCGTCCTCGGGGTGCTGGCGGTCCTCTCGGTCCCGATCCCGTACGAGGTGGCGTTCAAGCTCGTCACCGTCTCGGGCCTCGTCACGCTCCCGCTCGCCGCGTTCGCGCTGGCACGCGCCGCCAAGGTGCCGTTCCCGGGTCCGCCGCTCATCGCCGTCGGCGCCGCGGCGTACCTCTACGAGACGGGCTTCACGATCCTCGGCGGCAACATCCCGTCGACGATGGCGGGCGAGTTCGCCTTCTCGATCTCGCTGACCTTCGCCTTCCTCTACCTCGCGGTGCTCATCAAGGGCATGCGCACCAACCGGCAGAAGGCGCTCGGCGCGGTGCTCTTCGCCCTCGTCGTCCTCTGCCACATCATCCCGGCGATGTTCGTCATCGGGGCGACCGTCGTGGTGCTCTTCACCCGTCGCGAGGACCGAGTGCCGTGGTGGGACTCGTCGACGACGGGCCGGGCGGTCGCCACCGCGATCGTCCTCATCACCCTGATGACGTTGGTCGTCCGCCAGGAGTTCTTCCCGTACGTGGCGACCATCGCCGCCGTGGCCCTGTTCGTGGCCTTCGACTCCCGGGCCCTCAAGTGGGCGGCGATCGTGCTGCCCGTGGGAGGGATGGTCGCCGCCTTCTGGGTCCTGCCGTTCTACGCCAACAGCCCGTTCATGAACGACATGGGCTGGGAGAAGTACACCGAGTACGCCAAGTACCTCTGGCCGACCGACCCGACCGCGTTCGACATGCGGTACCGGAACGTCGTCTTCGCGCTCGCGGGCCTCGGCGTGATCCTGTCGATGGTCCACCGGATCCGGCTCGGTTGGTACCTCAGCCTGCTCATCGTCGGGCTCGCCTGGGCCTTCCGGTTCGCCCCCCAGTGGCGGCTCTGGAACGCGCGGATCCTGCCCTTCTACTACCTGTGCCTGTACCTGCTCGCGGCGCTCGCCGTCGCGCTCGTGATCCGATCGTTGGCGCTCGTCGTCGGCGACCTGAGACGCGAGCGCGAGGAGCCGGTCATGGTGTCGGTGATCGGCGCCGTCGCGGTCGTGCTCGCGGTGCTGATCGCGATCGGCGGGGCGCTCCACGTCCTCCCCGGCGGCCAGCTCGTCGCCGACCCGTCGCAGCCCGGGCAGACGTCCTACAAGTGGATGGGCATCGACTTCGGCACGAAGCAGAACATCGCGAGCGGCTGGGCGCTCTACAACTACCAAGGCCTCGAGTCGCGGGACGCGTACCCCGAGTTCAAGTCGGTGATCGACATGATGCGCTCGGTGGGCGAGGAGAACGGCTGCGGTCGGGCGATGTGGGAGTACGAACCGAAGCTCGACCGGTTCGGCACGCCCATGGCGCTGATGCTGCTGCCGTACTTCACGAACGAGTGCATCGGCTCGATGGAGGGCCTCTACTTCGAGGCGTCGTCCACGACGCCGTTCCACTTCCTCAACCAGTCGGAGCTGTCGGTCCAGCCCTCGCGGGCACAGCGTGACCTTCCCTACGGCAACTTCGACCTCGACCTCGGCATCTCACACCTCCAGATGCTGGGCGTGAAGTACTACATGGCGACCTCCCAGCAGGCGATCGACGCGGCCCGCCAGGACCCGCGCCTGAAGGAGCTCGCGTCGGTCAAGCCGAAGCCGACCGCCGACGGCGTCCAGCACCAGTGGGTGGCGTTCGAGGTCGCCGACGCGCAGCAGGTCGTGCCGCTCGAGAACCAGCCCGTCGTGCTGAAGGACACCGACGACCACATCGACGGGTGGGTCTACGGCAAGGAGCGACCGGAGGCGACGGCGGGCCAGGTGCTCCCGCCGAAGACCGCCGGCCCGGCCACGACCTGGTACCTCGACCCCGACCGCTGGAGCGTGCCGCTCGCGACGTCCGGCCCCGACAACTGGAAGCGCGTCAGCCCCGACGACACGAACCCGCCGAAGACGCCCGTGCCGAAGGCGAAGGTCAGCAACGTCGAGATGACGGACGACTCGATCTCGTTCGACGTCGACCGCGTCGGCACGCCGATCGAGGTGAAGACGTCGTTCTTCCCGAACTGGCAGGCGTCCGGGGCGACCGGGCCGTACCGGGTCAGCCCGAACCTCATGGTCGTCGTGCCGACCGACAAGCACGTGGAGCTCCACTACGGCACCACGAACATCGACCGGCTCAGCTGGCTGCTCACGTTCGTCGGGCTCGGCCTCGTCGGCTACCTCGCCGTGCGCGAGGAGCGGGCCGACGCCCGCCTCGCCGCCGAGTCGGCTGAGGGCGCGGCTGGCAGCGGCAGCGGCAGCGGCGACGGTGGTGACGACGGCGACGATTCCTGCGACGATCCGACGCATAGCGACCTCCCTGCGGTGGGTGTGCCGTGCGAG
>JAEVZA010000223.1 GCA_023392475.1 Actinomycetes bacterium
GTCCGAGGCGTCGTTCCTCGCCCGCCTGCTCGGCGGCGAGCTGCGGCAGGGCTCCCTGGCCGGCGTCATGACGGACGCCGTCGCCGCTGCGTCGGGCATCCCGGCCACGGCGGTCCGGCGTGCGGTCATGCTCGGCGGCCGGCTCGACGTGGTCGGCGCGCTGGCGATCTCGGGCGGCCGGGCGGCGCTCGACGAGGTCGGCCTGGAGCCCGGCCGGCCGCTGCAGCCCATGCTGGCCTCGACGGCCGGCTCGGTCACCGAGGCGGTCGAGGCCATCGGCGCGTGTTCGGTCGAGTGGAAGCTCGACGGCATCCGCATCCAGGTGCACCGGCTCGGCGACGACGTCCGCGTGTGGACGCGCAACCTCAACGAGATCACCGAGCGCCTGCCCGGCGTCGTCGCCGCGGTGCGCGGGATGGCCGCGGAGCGGCTCGTGCTCGACGGCGAGGCGCTGGGCCTGGGGCCCGACGGCCGACCTCGGCTGTTCCAGGACACGGTGAGCTGGCGCGAGCACGCACCGCCACCCGTCGACGAGGAGCCGTCGGGTCCGGAGGTCGGGCTGCGCCCGTTCTTCTTCGACGTGCTGCACGTCGACGGGACCGACCTGATCGATCGACCGCTGGCGGAGCGCCAGGAGCACCTCGCGCGGGTCGCCGGTTCGTGGCGCGTTCCGGCGACGCTGACCGACGAGCCGGCCACCGGCGAGGCCGTGCTCGCGGACTCGCTCGCCGCCGGCCACGAGGGCGTCGTCGTGAAGTCCGCCGCCTCCGCGTACGAGGCGGGTCGCCGCGGGAAGGCGTGGCGGAAGGTGAAGCCCGTCCACACGCTGGACCTCGTGGTGCTCGCCGTCGAGTGGGGCCATGGCCGACGGCGCGGCTGGCTGTCCAACCTGCACCTCGGCGCCCGGGCCCAGGAGGGTGACGGCTTCGTCATGGTCGGCAAGACCTTCAAGGGGATGACCGACGAGCTGCTCCGGTGGCAGACCGAGCGGTTCCTCGGCATCGCGGTCGAGGGACCGGTCACCGGCTCCGACGACCCCGACGACGGCCCGGGGGTCGTCCGCGTGCGACCGGAGCAGGTGGTCGAGGTCGCGGTCGACGGCGTGCAGCGTTCGACCCGCTACGCCGGCGGCGTGGCGCTGCGGTTCGCCCGCGTGCTGCGCTACCGCTCCGACAAGGACGCAGTGGACGCGGACACGATCGCCGCCGTTCGGGCCCTGGGCTGAGGAGCCCTCGTCTCAGGCCTCGTCGTCGGTCGGCAGCTTGGCCGTCATCAGCGAGTCGAAGAGCGCGTTGAGCTCGGACTCGATGCGCTCCTTGTCCAGGCCGAGCCCGCCGAGCACGCCCGTGCCGTCGTCGAGCTCGAGCAGCGCGAGCAGGACGTGCTCGGTGCCGATGTAGTTGTGGCCGAACCGCAGCGCCTCGCGGAGCGTGAGCTCGAGCGCCTTCCGGGCCTCCGCGTCGTACGGGATCAGCGCGGGCACGGTCGTCGCCGGCTCGGGCAGCGCGGCGGTGGCGGCGTCCCGGACCTGCTCGAGCGTCACGCCCATGGCGGTGATGGCGAGGGCCGCCAGACCCTGCGGCTCCGACAGCAGCCCCAGCACGAGGTGCGGGATGCGGACCTCGTCGTCGTGCGCCTCGTGCGCCTCGTTGGTCGCCGCGACGACCACGTTGCGCGCCCGGGGCGTGAAGCGAGCGAACGCCGACGCGCCGTCCGTGGTCGCGTCGCCCGGGTCCTTGGCCACGAATCGCTGCTGCGCCGCCTGCCGGGTGACGCCCATGCTCCGCCCGATGTCGGTCCAGGACGCCCCGGATCGCCGGGCCTGGTCGACGAAGTGCCCGACGAGGTGGTCGGCCACGTCGCCGAGGTGCTCGGCGGCCAGCACGGCGTCCGTCAGCTGGTCGAGGGCGTCGGGGTGGACGCGCTTGATGGCGTCGATCAGCTCGTCGAGGCGGATCGGGGTGTCGAGCGGGATGGGGGAGCTCATGGCGTCAACCGTACGTTGACAGGTCCGGAGCGTCAACCATGGATTGACAACTGAGGCGGGACGCCGCCACCCGGCTCCTCGGGCGGGCGCGCGGGACCGTCGCGCCGGCGGGTGGCCGCACCACCGACCGATCGTTGACATCGGCATCGGGATCAGGACAGCGTCTCGCCCATGGATCCGCTGCAGTCGTTCCGTCGGCGTGTGGTCTCGGAGCTCGAGTCCGTGGGGGGCCGGCACGACGAGCTCGACCTCTACGGGGGTGAGCCCGGCGACCCGGGCCTCGTCGGCGGTCCCGGCAGCATCTCGTGGGAGCTCCACTCGGACCTCGGCGTGGTCGCGGCCGCCGGGTCCGCCGCCGTGATCATGGAGGTCCTGCACCCCTCCGTGATGGCGGGCGTGTCGCAGCAGTCCACCTTCCGGACGGAGCCGATCCGGCGCGCGCAGAACACCCTCGGCTACGTGCTCCGCACCACCTTCGGGTCGACGCCGGCGGCGACGGCCGTGATCGACAAGGTGCGCCACATCCACTCGTTCGTCGAGGGGACGCGACCCGACGGCGTGCCGTACCGCGCGCTCGATCCGGAGCTGCTCGCCTGGGTCCACACGTGCATCCCGTGGGCGATCATGACGGCCTTCGATCGGTACCGCCGTCCGCTGCGGCGCGAGGAGCGCGACCGCTACCTGGCCGAGCAGGCGGTCGTGGGGCGGCTCGGTGGGGGCGCCGGCGTGCCCGAGTCGATGGACGAGCTCGACGCCTTCGTGGAGCGCATCCGCCCCGAGCTCGCCGTGAACGAGCAGACGCGCGAGTTCGTCCGCTTCCTCGCCGAGGGCGCGGTCGAGGGCCAGGAGGCCGGCGCGCGCGAGCGGGCCGAGCGGTGGATGGGGCTGCGGGGGTCGATGATGCTGATGCCCGGGTGGGCGCGGGAGCTGACCGGTCTGGACCACGGCAACGCCGCCGCCCGCCTGGTGTCGGACCGGCTGGAGCGCACCAAGGTCGCGGTCGTCGACTGGGCGTACCCGGTGGTCCCGTGCGTGGCGATCGCGACGGCGCGGGCGACCGGTGCGGGCGCGCCGGCGCCGTTGGAGGGCTCGGCCGCCTGACGCGCCCGCCGCGCCGAGCGGACCGCCCCGCGGCCCCCGCTCGCGAAATAGGGGTCCTCGATCTCGTCCTGCGTGACTGGAGCGCCGCAGAACCCGCGACGCCGACGCGACGACGCCGACGAGACCGGCGCCGGTCGTCAGGCCGGGCGGAGGTCGAAGCAGACGAAGCCGGGCGAGGTCGCCAGGCGCTCGAACTCCCGCGGGTAGCGCTCGGCCATGCCGGGATCGGGCCGCGGCTCGACGAGCCGGGCGATCACGAACCCGGCGTCGGCGAACTCCTCGGTGAGCACCGTCAGCGGGGTCCGCCACGCGGTGACGGTCCAACCCGTGTGCCACGTCTCCGTGACGGGTTCGACCGAGAAGTACGAGCCGCCGAGTCGCAACCAGTCGGATGTCGCGTGGTGCGTGCTGATCACGAGCCGGCCGCCCGGCCGGAGCACCCGGCGCGCCTCGCGCAGGAACGCCGGGCGATCGTTCAGGTAGTGGTACGCGAGGGCGCAGAGCACGACGTCGACCACGTCGTCGCCGACCCAGTCGAACGGTGCGTCGAGGTCGTGCACCCGCACGTCCACCTCGCCGCAGGTCCGCGCACGGGCGAGCTCCACCATCCGGGGCGATGCGTCGCACCCCTGCGGCTCGGCGCCTCCCCGGACCAGCGCGTCGAGGTAGAAGCCCGGCCCGCACGCCGCGTCGAGCACCCGTCGCCCGCCCACCTCGCCCAGCAGCGCGAGGGTGGCGGGTCGGTCGTACCAGGCGTTGTAGGGGGCGTCCTCGGCGTGGACGTCGAACTCGTCGGCGAAGACGTCGTACTGCAGGGGGTCGGGCGCCGGCACGCCTCACAGGCTGGCAGGTCCCCCGCAGTGGATCACGCCGGTGACGCGGTCGGTGCTCGACCCGTCGGCAGCCAGCGAGGTGACGACGAAGTCCCCGCCGCCCCAGGCGTCGGCGAGCGCTCCGCCACCGGTGCCGTCGACCACGTCCCAGTGGCCGCCGCCCAGGTCGACGGGGTTCCCGAGCGGGTAGTGCGCGCTGTAGCGGATGGTCAGCGTGCCCGAGCCGCAGCCGTCGACGTGGCCGACGAGCGTGTTCAGCGCGGTGGCGTACACGTCGGTGCCGATCACCTGCGCGGCGCCGGCGAGCACGCCGGTCGCCTGGACGTCACCGGTGGTCGGCGTCGGTGAGGTCGTCGGAGGTGACGCGACCGCCGCGAGGCAGGCGCCCGACGTGTCGCAGGTGCCACCGAGCACGGCCGCGGGGCCGCCGGTGCCACCGCCACCGGTCTCGAACGTCACGTGGACGGCGTGCCCGCCGCGCGTCCCGGCCGCGGCCGGCGCGGTGTCCGCGAG
>JAEVZA010000363.1 GCA_023392475.1 Actinomycetes bacterium
CGGGGGTCATGACCCCCGTTCCACATCACAGAACGGTCGGTGACGCGCGGGTCAGGTCGAGCGCATGGCGTCGAGCATGTCGAGCCGCACGGCCCGACGGCCCGGCAGCAGCGACGCCAACACGCCGACGGCCACGCCGGCGACGGCGATGAGACCCAGCCGGACCCAGTTCACGCTGAACGGGATGTCGGTGCTGAGGCTGCCGATCACGACCCAGCCGAGCAGCAGCCCCGCGCCGACGCCGATGATCGTGCCGAGGATGCCGATCAGCACCGCCTCGCCGCGCACCATCCCGCGCACCTGCTGGGGCGTCATGCCGAGCGCCCGCACCATGCCGAGCTCGCGCCGCCGCTCGAAGATCGACAGCGTCAGCGTGTTGACGATGCCGACGAGCGCGATCACCACGCTCATCCCGAGCAGCGCGTTGACGGTGCCGATGAGGAAGTCGAAGACCTGCCCGACGATCTGGCCCAGGAAGTTGCCGGGCGCCACCTCGACCCCGGCGTAGTCCTGCACGAGCCGGTCGAGCCGGGGCCCGACGGCGTCCGCCTGACCCGGTTCGGTGCGCACGAACACCTGCGTGATCGGCTGGTCGCCGGCGATGCTGCGCAGCGTCGACTCGCTCACGATCGTCTGCAGGAACAGCGTGTCGACCTTCGGCTTGAGCGTGGCCGCCACGGGGAGCTCCACCGTGCGCCCGTCGTCGGCACGGACCTGCACCTGCGCGCCGACGCCCGAGGGGGTGGGCGCGAGCGGGTGGTCGCCGTTGCCGCCGCCCCCGCCGCGGGCGCCCGGGAGGTCGACGACCGCGGCCGCGGTGCCGTCGGCGACGCTGCTGAGCGAGCCGTCCTCGACCTCGAGCCCGGTCGTGTCCTTGAGGGTCGCGATGTCGGCGCCGGAGAGCAGGACCACCTGCTGCGAGTCGTTGAGCACGGCCGCCATCCGCACGGGCGCCGCGGCCGCGACGCCCTCGGTCCCCTGGATGTCGCGCACCAGGGCGGGGTCCACCGGCGTGCCGTCGCCGGCGACGATGAAGTCCGACGACGACAGCTTGTTGAGCTCGTCGACCGTCCAGCTCTTGAGCGCGTCGCCCGACACCGTCACGAGCGTCACGAGGAACAGCCCGATCACCAGGGCGTTGGCGGTGGTGGCAGTGCGCTTGGGGTTGCGGACGGTGTTGTCGATGGCGAGCCGAGCGGTCAGGCCGAGCCGCCGACCGACGGGTCGGAGGACGAGGGCGAACAGCCGGGCGAGCAGCGGGCCGCCGACGACGAGCCCCACGAACAGGAGCAGCGCCCCCGGTCCCAGCAGGTACCACTGCGCGCTGCCCAGCCGGTCGGCGAGGAGGAGGACGATCGCCGCGGCGAGGCACGTCCCGCCGATCGCGGCGCGGACCTTGGAGGTGCCCGACGTGTCGATCGCGCTGTCGCGCATCGCCTCGACGGGCCGGGTGCGCCCGGCCCGGAACGCGGGGATGAACACCGAGATCAGCGTCACCAGCGTGCCCATGACCATGCACAGCACGACCGTCCAGGCGCTGAGGGAGACGCCCGCCCCGGGGAGCGACACCCCGAACCAGCCGAGCGCGGACTGGAGCAGCAGCGCGAGGAGCGCGCCGACGACGATCCCGATCGCGCTCGCGACGAGGCCGATGCCCAGCCCCTCGAACAGGAGCGAGCGGCGGACCTGGCCCGGCGTGCCGCCGACGGCGCGGATCAGCGCGAGCTCGCGGGACCGCTGGGTGACCACCACGGAGAAGGTGTTGAAGATGACGAACCCGGCGACGAACAGCGCGAGGTAGGCGAAGGCCTGCAGCGCGGGTCGGAGCAGGTCGACGAGCCCGGCGTTCTGCGCCTGCTGGTCGGCACGGAACGACGCGCCCGTGACGACCTCGAGGCTCGGCGGCAGGGTGGACGACAGGCGCTGCCGGACGGCCTGCGCCGCGCCCGGGTCCGTGCGCACGAGCACGTCGTCGTAGCCCTTCACGCCGGAGTTCAGGAGGTCGATCGCCGCCGTGGCGTCGAAGCTGATCGTGCCCCCGTCGTCGACGGCGGGGTCGTCGCCGAACTCGGAGGTGCCGACCACCCTCGGGCGGATCTGCCCGCTCGGCGTGTTGACCGTGGCCGTGCTGCCGACCCGCAGCGACGCGTCCTCCGCGCTCTGGCGGTCGACGACCACCTCGTCCGCGCCCTTCGGTGCCCGCCCGGAGACGAGCGTCAGGGGGTTCAGGCGGCGATCGGGGATCCAGGCGCGACCCTGCGACCGGCTCGACAGGTCGCTCCCGTCGTGCACGATCGACGCCGGCGCCTTCAGCTCGCCCGCCGCGGCGGCGACTCCCTCCGTCCCCTGGATCTTCGCCAGCTGGTCGGCCGGCACGATGCCGGCGAAGTCACCGATCGAGGCGCCGGGCCGGACGACGAGGTCGACGCCGCGGTACTGCTGGTCGACGTTGCCGGCCAGCGCGTGCTGCATGGCGTCCGTCAGCATCAGGCCGGCGGCGAGGAAGGCGATGCCGATGATGACGGCGGTGGCGGTGGCCACCAGCCGGGTGGCGTTGGCCCGGAGGTTCTTGAGCGCGAAGCGGAGCACGCAGGCGCGGGGTCAGGCGCCGAGCCCGCCCATGCGGGCGAGGATCGCGTCGCGGGTGGGGCTCATGAGCTCGTCGACGATCCGGCCGTCGGCCAGGAACAGGATCCGGCTCGCGTACGTGGCGGCGATCGGGTCGTGCGTGACCATCACCACGGTCTGCCCGTAGTCCAGGACCGCCCGCTGCATGAACGTCAGGATCTCGGTCGACGCGTTCGAGTCGAGGTTGCCGGTCGGCTCGTCGGCGAAGATGATCGCCGGCCGCTCCACGAGCGCCCGGGCCACGGCCACGCGCTGCTGCTGGCCGCCCGACAGCTCCGACGGCTTGTGGTCGAGCCGGTCGCCGAGCCCGACCGTGCGCACGACCTGCTCCATCCACTCGGGATCGGGCGATCGCCCGGCGAGGTCGAGCGGGAACGTGATGTTCTCCCGGGCGTCGAGCGTCGGGAGCAGGTTGAACTGCTGGAAGATGAACCCGATGCGCTCACGGCGCAGGAGCGTGAGCTGCTTCTCGTTCAGGTTCGTGATGTCCGTGTCGCCGATGATCGCCCGGCCCTCGGTGAGGCGGTCGAGCCCGGCGGCGCACTGCATGAGCGTCGACTTGCCCGAGCCGGACGGCCCCATGATCGCCGTGAAGCGGCCGTGCTCGAACCCGACCGTGACGTGGTCCAGGGCCCGGACGGTGGCCTCGCCGGAGCCGTAGACCTTCGAGGCGTCGAGGACCTGGGCTGCCCAGGCCGGCGCGATGGTGGCGGCCGGCGCAGGCGCGGCCGCGGGCGGCGCACCGGGCGCGAC
>JAEVZA010000410.1 GCA_023392475.1 Actinomycetes bacterium
GGCCACACCCGCGGCCTCCCAGGACCGGTCGTGGCGGTCGCCGCCCACGCCGACGCCGAGCACGAGGCGCCCGGCCGACACCTCCTGGAGCGACGCCGCCTGCTTCGCCGCCCAGACCACGGGGCGCAGGGGCAGGACGAGCACGCCGTAGCCGAGCAGGACGCGGCTCGTCGCGCCCGCCGCGGCGGCGAGGGCGACCGTGCTGTCGACGAGGGGCACGCCCGAACCGCCGACCAGCTGGTCGACCGCCCACACCGAGCCGAACCCGAGGTCCTCGGCGTGGCGGGCCGCGGCCGCCGGATCGCCCGGGCGCTCGCCCCGGGCGCTCATGGTGGGCAGGAACACCCCGATCTCCGGGCCCCGATCCGTCGCTCCGGCCATGTCGCTCCGCCTCCCCGGCCCTCCGGCCGCTCGGTTCCGTTTGGTGACCGACCCCATCATCGGGCACCGTGGGGGGCGGTGGAAGACGGCACATCGAGCGCCCCGGGGCACACGCGGGGAACCGACCACGGCGCCGCGCCCGACGTCTCGGCCACGCGCACGTGCGAGATCCGCGACCTCCTCGACCGCCTCGCGGACAAGTGGTCGCTCCTCGTCGTCGAGCTGCTCGGCACCGGCACCCACCGGTTCACCGAGCTGAAGCGCGAGATCGACGGCATCAGCCAGCGCATGCTCACGCTGACCCTCCGCAACCTCGAGCGCGACGGGCTCGTGCGCCGGACGGTGCACCCCGTGGTGCCGCCGCGCGTCGACTACGAGCTGACCCCGACCGGGGCAACGCTGCTCGGCGCCGTGGAGCCGCTCGTGGCGTGGACGCGCGCCCACCGCGAGGACATCGCCACGGCGCGTGCCGACTACGACGCGCGCGCCGACGACGCCTGAGCAGGTCTGCCCGACCCGCCGAAGAAGGGGAAGACCCGGACCGGGCGCGTCGGTACCATCCGTCCGGGAAGACAGTCATGCGTTGACGACTGGGGAGACGGCGATGGGACGGGACCGCAGGTCCGATTCAGGGGCGCGCCGACTGGCCGCCCTGCTGGTGCTCGGCATGGTAACGGCCACGCTCGGGGTCGCGGCGGGCACGTCGGTGGCCGGCGCGGACACGGCGCCGGCCGATCCGCAGCTGCCGCCCACCGTGAGCGCGGACGCGCTCCCGACCGTGCAGATCAACGGCGTGGTGTGGGACCAGGTGGTCGTCGGCACCACCGTGTACGTGACCGGGGCCTTCACGCAGGCACGCCCCGCCGGCGCAGCGCCGGGCACCAGCCAGACGGCCCGGTCGAACATCCTCGCCTACAACGTCACGACCGGCGCGCTCATCACGTCGTGGGCGCCCACGCTCAACGCCCAGGGCCTCGCCATCGCGGCGTCCCCCGACGGGCGACGGATCTACGTCGGCGGCGACTTCACCTCGGTGAGCGGCCAGGCCCGCAACCGAATCGCCGCGCTCGACGCGACGACCGGCGCGGTCATCGCCAACTGGAACCCGTCCGCCAACGCCCGCGTGTGGTCGATGGAGCCCGTCGGCACCACGCTCTACTTCGGCGGCACCTTCAGCGCCGTCGGCGGCCAGACCCGCGGACGGCTCGCCGCCGTCAACGCGACCACCGGCGCCCTCCTCGCCTGGGCGCCGGCGGTGGACCGAGAGGTCGTCTCGATGACCTCGTACGCCCCCGGCAACCGCGTGATCATCGGCGGCTCGTTCACCACCATCAACGGCGCGACCAACCTCGGCATGGGCGCCGTGGACGGCACGACCGGCGCCACGATGCCGTGGGCCGCGAACCAGACGATCCAGAACAGCGGGGCCAACACCGAGATCTCCGACCTCAAGACGGACGGCACCAACGTGTTCGGCGTCGGCTGGTCCTACTTCGGCGGCGGCGCCGTCGCGAACTTCGAGGGCGAGTTCTCGGCCAACCCGATGACCGGGCAGCTCAACTGGGTCAACGGCTGCCGGGGCGACAACTACGGCCTCGAGGTGATCGGCGACGTGATCTACACGGCCGGCCACGCCCACGACTGCGCCATGATCGGCGGCAACCCGCAGTACAACCCCGACCAGTACCAGCGCGGCCAGGCCTTCACGAAGGCGGCCTCGCCGTACGGCCGGACGAACGCCTTCGGCCCCTCGGGCAACTGGCGGCCCTTCGCCGGCCTGCCGTCGGCCGAGATGCTGCACTGGCAGCCCACCCTGCAGTTCGGCACCTACACGGGCTCGTACCAGGCGGCCTACACGGTCGAGGGCAACGCCGACTACGTGGTGATGGGCGGCGAGTTCCCGTCGGTCAACGGCACCGGCCAGCAGGGCCTCGTGCGGTTCGCCCGCCGCGGCCTGGCGCCGAACAACAACCCGGTCCAGGGCACGCCCGAGCTCACGCCGCGGCTCACGCCCGTGCAGCCCGGCACGGTCCGGGTCGGCTGGACCGGCGCGTGGGACCGGGACAACGACGTGCTGACCTACCAGGTGCTCCGCGGCGCCACCGTCGCGACCTCGACGGTGCTCACGACCGTGCAGCACGACCAGTCGAACTGGTGGACGCGCTGGCCGCTCGGCTTCGTCGACCGCACGGCGCCGCCCGGCACGACGCAGACCTACCGCATCAGGGCCACGGACCCCCTCGGCAACTCCATCGTGAGCTCGGCGGCCACGGTGGCCGTCCCGGCCGGGGCGCCGCCCGCGAGCCCGTACTCGGACGCCGTCCGGGCCGACTCGCCCGACTACCGCTGGCGCTTCGACGAGGCGAGCGGGACCTCCGCGGTCGACACCGGCGGCAACGACGACCTCACGCTGCTGCCCGACGCCACCCGCAACGTGGCGGGGGCGATGAGCACGGACACCGACACCGCCACGCGGTTCGCCGGCTCGACGGCCACGAACACGGTGCCGGCGCAGCCGAACTTCTGGGGCCCCGGTCCGCAGTCGTTCTCGCTCGAGGCGTGGGTCAACACCACGTCGACCGCGGGCGGTCAGATCATCGGCTTCGGCAACAGCAACACCGGTCGCAGCAGCGCCAACACGAGCGACCGCAAGCTGTACATGACCGCCGACGGCACGGTGCACCTCGGCGTGCGCCCCGACTTCGGCACCCGCGTCACCGTGCACTCGGCCGCCGGCCTGAACGACGGCAACTGGCACCACCTCGTCGGCACCCTCGGGCCCGACGGGCTGCGGCTCTACGTCGACGGCACGCTCGCGGCGGCCAACGCGACGGTCACCGAGGCCCAGGTCTTCTGGGGCTACTGGCGGGTCGGCGGCGACCGCCTCGCGCTCTGGCCCGACGCGCCGGCGCAGGAAGCCATCTCGGCCACCCTGGACGAGGTCGCCGTGTACCCGCGGGCGCTGACCGCGGCGCGCGTCGCGGCGCACTGGACGGCGTCCGGCCGGGCCGGCGGGCCGCCGCCGGCGAACCTCGCGCCCACCGCCGCCTTCACGTCCGGGTCCACCGGGCTGACGGCCGGCGTCGACGGCACCTCGTCGTCGGACCCCGACGGCGCCGTCGTGTCGTGGGCGTGGAACTTCGGTGACGGTGGCACGGCCACCGGCGCCACGGCGTCGCACGCCTACGCGACCGGCGGCACCTACACGGTGAGCCTCACGGTCACCGACGACGACGGCGCCACCTCGACGGTCAGCCACCCGGTCACGGTCACCGCACCGCCGCCGGCGAACGTGGCGCCCACGGCGTCCTTCACGTCGCTCTCCACGAACCTCACCGCGTCGTTCGACGGCACCGGGTCGTCCGACACCGACGGCACCGTGGCCGCCTGGGCGTGGAACTTCGGCGACGGCGGTACCGCGACCGGGTCCACCGCGTCCCACGCGTACGCCATCGCCGGCACCTACACGGTCACCCTGACCGTCACGGACGACGACGGAGCGACCGGCACGACCACCCGCCAGGTCACGGTCACCGCGCCGCAGGGCGCGGCCTACGCGTCCGACGCCTTCGGGCGCACCGTGGCAGCCGGGCTCGGGCAGGCCGACCTGGGCGGGGCGTGGACCGTCACGGGGACGGCCGCCAACTACTCGGTCGGCGGCGGCGTCGCCCGCCTCAACGCCACGGCGCCCGGCGCGAGTCGGACGGCGACGCTCGACGGCGTGCAGCAGACGAACACCGAGCTCTCGGCCACCATCAGCCTGGACCGGGCGGCGACCGGCGGCGGCACCTACGTGTCGCTCATCGGGCGGCGCGTCGGCACGAACAACGACTACCGGTCCAAGCTGCGGTTCAACCCGAACGGCACCGTGTCGCTGATCCTGTCTCGGACGCTCGCCGGCACCGAGACCGCGCTCCAGTCCGTGAACGCCCTGCCGGGCATCAACTACGTGCCGGGCGCCGTCCTCCACGTGAAGGTGCGGGTCACCGGCACGGGGACGACGTCGATCGCCACCAAGGTGTGGGCCGGCGGTACGACCGAGCCGGCGGCGTGGGCGCTCCAGTCCACCGACACGAGCGCCGCGCTGCAGGCGGCGGGCTCGATCGGCGTGCAGCACTACCTGTCGACGACGGCGACGTCGTCCCCGGTGGTGCTGTCGCTCGACGACCTCCTGGCCGGGCCCCCGGCCTGATCCGCGGCCCGCTGCTCGCCTCGGGACACCAGCACCAGTCCGAGCACCACGAGCGCCGCGCCGAGCGCGGCCGGGACCGTCGCGTCCTCGCCGAGCACGACCACGGCGCCGACGAAGCCCACGACCGGGATGGCGGCCAGGAACTGCCCGGCCGTCCCGGCGGGGAGGTGGCGCAGCGCGACGAGGTACAGCCAGAACGTGACGGCCGACGACATCACCCCGATCACGGGCACGGCCAGCCAGGCGCCGAGCGGCGCGCCGCCCGTCGGGTCGTCGCCGACCGTCGCGGCGACGACCACCACCACGAGGCCGAGCGCGGCCAGCTGCTGGAGGAGCACGACCCCGATCGCGGGCAGCTCGTGGTCGATCCGGCTGGTGCCCAGCACGTACGCGGCAGCGCACAGCACGCCGGCGGCCACGAGCAGGTCGCCCGTGACCGACGACCTGCCGCCGGCCGACTGGGCCAGCACCACCGCGGCCGAGCCGATGAGGACGGCGCCCATCGGCACGAGCAGGCGACGGGGCAGCGGGAGGCGCAGCACCGCCCAGCCGAGGAGCACGATCAGCACGGGCTCGAGCGCGCCGATGAGCGCGGCGTGCGAGGCGGCGGTGCGGGCGAGGCCGGCGTTCAGGAGCAGGTAGCTGAGCCCCGGCTCCAGGAGGCCGAGGGCCCCGGCCCGCCACGACGTGCGCAGCGACGGCATCCGCGTGCGGGTGCCCAGCGCCAGCACCGACAGGAACACGACGCTCCCACCCAGCTCGACGACGGTGAAGGGGCCCGGCGGCACGCCGTGCTCGAGCACGATTGCCGACGCGACGGTGCCGCACCCCCACAGCGTCGCGGCCGCCGTCGCGGCCAGCACCCCGCGCCGCGCCGCGTGGGATCCGCTCGCCGCGTGCGGCTGGCTCACGACGCCTCCAGCGCTCGCTCCACCGGGCAGCGGTCGGGCAC
>JAEVZA010000447.1 GCA_023392475.1 Actinomycetes bacterium
CCTCGGTCTGGTCCACCACGTGGTGCACGAGGAAGTGGGCGAGCTCGCGGTCGTCGGGGGAGCCCGTGGCGAGCGGGGCGACGGCGCGGTCGACGTCCAGCAGGAACGAGGTGGCGCCGCCGTCGGACGCCGGCCGGACGCACCCGAGCAGCACCACGTCGGGCGCGCCGTCCGCCAGGGCGAACCCGTCGCTGTGCAGCGGCATCACCAGGGCGTGCGCCTCCGCCTCGAGGTCGGGCCGGTCCCGGCCGCCGGTGGCCCGCACCGGGACGTGCTCGCCGACGTTGCGGAGCGAGTCGCCGAACAGGTCGGCCACCAGCGCCGCGAGGGCGGCGGGATCGGCACCCGGACCCGGCACCACGACGGCGCCGACGTCGTCGTACGCGGCGCGCGCCACGCCCGGGTCCGCCGAACGGGGCGGGACCACGCTCGGGTCGGGCGTCCCCTCCACGCCCGCGACGGTACCGGCCGAGGCCGGTGCCGCCACCGGCACCCGGACGCCGCGGCGCCGGGCCGGCGCTCCCGACACCGGGGCAGCCGACCTGACGCACGTGTCAGGTCGGCGGCTAACATCGGCGCGAACCGTCTCAGGGGGGTCGACATGCAGATCGACGACATGATCCTGGTGTCCGTGGACGACCACGTGGTCGAGCCACCCGACATGTTCGACCGCCACCTGCCCGCGAAGTACAAGGACCTCGCGCCGAAGGTGATCCAGACGGAGTCGGGGGACGACGTCTGGTTCTACGAGGGCCAGGAGCTGCCGAACATCGGGCTGAACGCCGTCGCCGGCAAGCCGCCCGCGGAGTACGGCATCGAGCCCACGACCTTCGCCGAGATGCGGCCGGGTTGCTACGACATCCACGAGCGGGTCCGGGACATGGACGCCAACGGCGTGCTCGGCTCGATGTGCTTCCCGTCGTTCC
The DNA here is from genome assembly GCA_023392475.1 of Actinomycetes bacterium. Taxonomy (GTDB): domain Bacteria; phylum Actinomycetota; class Acidimicrobiia; order Acidimicrobiales; family Microtrichaceae; genus JAEVZA01. Next base: position 927 of record JAEVZA010000447.1, read on the forward strand.
CGCAGTTCTGCGGCCAGCTGTTCAGCCGCACCGAGGACAAGGCGGTCGCCCTCGCGATGCTGCAGGCGTACAACGACTGGCACGTCGACGAGTGGTGCGGCTCCTACCCGGGCCGGTTCATCCCGCTCGCCCTGCCGCCGATCTGGGACCCGCAGCTCATGGCCGAGGAGGTGCGGCGCATGGCGGCGAAGGGCTGCCACGCCGTGACGTTCTCGGAGAACCCGGAGAAGCTCGGGTGGCCGAGCTTCCACAACGAGCACTGGGACCCGTTCTGGAAGGCCGTCTCCGACACCGGCACGATCGTGTGCCTGCACATCGGGTCCTCGTCGCAGCTGACGATCACGTCGATCGAGGCGCCGATCAACGTGATGATCACGCTCCAGCCGATGAACATCGTGCAGGCCGCCGCGGACATCCTGTGGTCCCGGGTGCTCACGGAGTTCCCCGACGTCCGCTTCGCGCTCTCCGAGGGCGGCATCGGCTGGATCCCCTACTTCCTCGAGCGCACCGACTACGTGTACCGCCACCACCGCGAGTGGACGGGGCAGGACCTCCCGATGCTGCCGTCGGAGCTGTTCCGCGAGCGCTTCATCACCTGCTTCATCGACGACGCGGCGGGGCTGAAGAACCGGTACGACGTCGGCATCGAGCAGATGACCTGGGAGTGCGACTACCCGCACTCCGACTCGACGTGGCCCGAGTCGCCGGAGCTGCTCGCGCAGACCCTCACGGGCATCCCCGACGAGGAGGTGGACGCCATCACCCACCTCAACGCGATGCGGCTGTTCCGGTACGACCCGTTCGCGTCGATCCCCCGGGAGCAGGCCACGGTGGGGGCGCTGCGCGGGCTCGCCACCGACGTGGACGTGTCCGAGCGCTCGTCGGGCAAGGTCGTGTCCCGACCCGACACGCCGGTGCGCATCGTGGACCTGGCCGAGCGCGCGGCGCCGAAGAAGACGGCCTGAGCACCGGGGCCGGAGGGCGCTGCGCCCGTCCCACCCGCCCGACGGGTGGGCGGGCCCGGCTCACCCGCGCGAGCCGGGCCCTGGCTGTCCTCCCAAACAGGACCCGGCGGAGCGCGTGACGCGCCCGACCGGGCTCCTCTCCTGTCGCGGAGGAAGCATCGCCTCCACCCGCGTGGAGATCAATGGGGACGAGTCCCCGGTGGGTCAGGTCGTGCGACCCAGGAGGGCGCCGACGAGGCGGCGGGCCCCGTCGTCGAGCACCCGCATGCGGACCTCGCCCACGTCGACGTTGCGCCGGTCGTCCCGCAGCCGCAGCGCGGGCCCGAGCCCCTCGACGGCGACCGGCACCTCGACGGCCCGGACGTCGGCCCGGTCGAGGCGGACGACGTCCACGAGGTAGTGGTGGCCGACGAACGGCCACCCGATCATCGGCGGGACCACGTAGAGGTGCAGCGCGGTGAGGGCCAGCATGACCCGCTCGCCGAGGTAGCCGCGGCGGCACTTCATCGACTGGCGCTGCCGGAGCCCGGTCAGCGACGAGAGCTCACCCCGGCCGGCGGCGTTCGGCATGAACAGCCCGGCGACGAGCACCTCGTCGTCCGCCGCCAGCTGGGACAGGCGCTGGTACAGGGACGTCGCACCGCCGAGGGGCGGGAGCTGTCCGGCGTTCGGGAGGGCGGTGTCCATGGCGCGGGTCCGGTTCGTCGTCCGCCGTCGGCGGAGGGAGGTGCTGGATGGCGGCCCGCGTCCGGCGCACGACCGGACCTGTCGATCGACCATATCCGGACAGCCCGCCGACGAGACGTCCGGGCCGAGGATCTTGACGGCGGCTTCACGCCTGCCTGAGCGCCGCCCCAGGTGCCCTCACCCCCGGGTCGTGGCCAGCTCGGCCTCGTCCTCGTGCGGTCCCTGGTCGGGCGCCTCCATGAAGTCGGGGTACGCCTGCTGGCCCATCTCCCCGCTGTTGAGGCCCGTCCGCTCCTGCTCCTCGGTGACCCGGAGGCCGACCGTGCGGCGCATGATGCCGAAGAACACGATGCAGGCGAGCGAGCACCACGTGACGAGCACGACCACCGAGGTGAGCTGCGCCAGGAACTGGCCGCCGTCGCCGTACAGCAGGCCGGTCACGCCGCCCGACACGCCGTTGAGGCCGTCGCCGTAGTTGCCGTCGGCGAGGAGGCCGAGGGAGAGCACCCCCCAGAGCCCCGCGGCGCCGTGGACCGCCACCGCGCCCACCGGGTCGTCGACCTTGGCGATGCGCTCGACGGCCAGCACGGCGTACACGACGATCACGCCGGCGACGAGCCCGATGACGACGGCCGCCCACGGGGCGACGAACGCGCACGGCGCGGTGATCGCCACGAGGCCGGCGAGCAGGCCGTTCACCGTCATCGACGGATCGGGGTAGCGGAACTTGCGCCACACGACGAACAGGGCGCTGAGGCACCCGGCCGCGGAGGCGAGGATCGTGTTGGTGATCACGACGGTGAACCGGAGGTCCGTCGCCGCGAACGTGGACGCGCCGTTGAAGCCCATCCAGCCGACCAGCAGGATGAAGCCGCCGAGGAAGGCCATCGGGATGTGGTGCCCGGGGATCGCCCGCGGGGTGCCGTCCTTCGCGAACTTGCCGAGGCGCGGTCCCAGCGCCCGGGCGCCCCAGAAGGCGGCGACGCCGCCCATGGCGTGGACCACGCCCGATCCCGCGAAGTCGACCGCGCCGTGGCCCCAGCCCGGTCCCTGCGCGCCCAGCTGGGAGAGCCAGCCGCCGCCCCACACCCAGTTGCCGTACAGCGGGTACAGGATCATCGAGGCGAAGAGCCCCCAGAAGCAGAACGACGAGAACTTCCAGCGCTCCGCCATCGCCCCGGTCGGGATCGTCGCGGTGGCATCCATGAACACGAGCTGGAAGAAGAAGAACGCCATCACGGACACGTCGTACGCGTGCCCGCCCAGGAAGAACCCGCCCGTCGACAGGACGTTCCAGCTCCCGAGGTGCACGGGTCCCGCGAGCGAGGTGAGGCCGAGCACCGGGTTCGCCGTGGACCCGAACATGAACGCGTAGCCGCAGATCCACCAACCCGCGGCGCCCAGGGCGAAGATGACGAGGTTCATCATCATCGTGTGGTTGGCGTTCTTCGCCCGCGTGAACCCGGTCTCGACCAGCGCGAAGCCGGCCTGCATGAAGAGCACGAGGATGCCGCCGACCATCAGCCACAGCAGGTTCACCGCGGCCTGGGTCTTCGCGACCTGCCCGGCCAGCTGGTGCGGCGCGTCCTTCGCCGGTGTGTCCTTCGGGAGGACCGTCTGGGAGGCGGAGGCGGGCGGGGTGCTCGTGCCGTTCGGATCGCCGTTGTCGGCCGCCGCGATGCCGCCCAGCCCCACGACCAGCAGGAGCGCCGACAGGCCGGTGACGGCGATGGCCCGCCGGCGCCACGTGGGCGCACCCGGGGCCGCGCCCGAGCGGCGGCGCTGCCGCCGGAACAGCACCGGCACGATCAGCGCGAGCGCGACCATCGTGGCGAACAGGGGTGCGAGCGACATGGACTGGCCTCCGGGTCCGTGCGGCGCCCCGTCGGCGCCCGCCCGGACGGTACGGACGTCCCGTTTCCGCCCCGGCACCGCCGGGTGAACCCTCGGTTCCCGCGACGTCGGGGCCGCATCAAGGCCCGGTCAAGGCGACATCAAGCCCGACGCTCCGGCCCCGACGTCGCGGCGGTGCTCGGCGGCGCGGGCGCTGCGGACGGACGGGCCTCGTCAAGAACCGGTCCCGATGTGCATGATTCCCGCATGGAGCGGTGCGGGGTGGTCCGCAGGTGCCCTCAGATGGAGCCATGGAACTCATCGGGCCGAGTTCGACGGGCCGGCCGCACGCGGGCGTCCGCACGGACGGCGGGGGTGCGGCCACGAGCGGCAGCCGGCTCCTCGTCGCATCGGACACCGCGCCGGGTCGCCACCGGTTGCGGGACGAGATCCGGGCGCTCGGGTTCGACGAGGTCGACGCCATGAGCCTCGGCGCACTGCTGATCTCCCGGACCCCGATCCGCGTCGACGCCGCGGTCGTCGACGTGGAGGGGCTGGAGGTCGACCGCGCCGTCGGCGCCGTGGCCCGGCGGCTGGACGTCCCGGTCGTCACCGTCGCCGCGCCCGACGACCGCACGGCGGCGGCCGCGCTCGACGCCGGTGCGGCGGACCACCTGGAGCTCCCGTTCCGGGCCGGCGAGGTCGCGGCCAGGCTCCGCTCCGTGCTGCGGCGCGACGGACGCCGGCGGTGCGAGCGCGTCGTCACCGCCGACTTCGAGCTGGACTTCGCGTCGCGGCGGGCGTGTCGGGGCGGGACCGAGGTCGGCCTGGCCCCGAAGGAGTGGTCGCTCGTCGACCTCCTCGTCCGCCACGACGGGCGCATCGTGCGCAACGACCGGCTGCTCGCCGCGGTGTGGGGTCCCGACAAGGTCGACCACGCCGAGTACGTGCGGGTGTGCCTCCACACGGTGCGCCGGAAGCTCGAGCCCGACCCGCACGAGCCGCGCTACTTCGTCACCGTCCCGCGCGTCGGCGTGCGCTTCGACGCCCTCGGCGGCGGCCACCCCCCCGTCCACGACGACGACCCCGCCGGGGCCGTCGCGTGACCACGGTCCTCGTCGTCGACGACGAGGCCCCGATGCGGCACCTGCTGTGCACCAACCTGCGGGCGCGCGGCTTCGACGTGGTCGCCTGCTCCGACGCGGTCGGCGCGCTCGACGCCGCGGCGGCCGTGGTCCCCGACGTCGTGCTGCTCGACGTGGGACTGCCCGACCTGGACGGCGCGGAGGTCGTGCACGGCCTGCGGGGCTGGACCGACGTCCCGATCCTGGTGGTGTCGGCGATCCACGACGAGGGCCGGAAGGTGGCGATGCTCGACGCGGGCGCCGACGACTACGTGACCAAGCCGTTCAGCACCGCGGAGCTGATGGCCCGGGTCCGCGCCGCGGTGCGCCCCAGCCCCCGGCGCCCCGGCCTGCCCGTGATCCGCACCGACGACTTCACCGTCGACCTCTCGCGCCACGAGGTGGTCCGTGTCGACGGGGCCGTCCACCTCACGCGGATCGAGTGGGCGCTGCTGGCGGCGCTCGCCGCCGCCCCCGGGCGGCTCGTGACGCAGCGGGACCTGCTGTCGACGATCTGGGGCATCGACGACCCGCACATGGGCCACTACGTGCGGTTCCACGTCGCGGGGCTGCGCCGCAAGCTCGAACCCGATCCCGGCGATCCGCGGTACGTGGTCACCGTGCGCGGCCTCGGTGTGCTCCTCGACGTCCAGGGCGGCGGTGGCGCCTGAGGCGGCTCAGCCGAGGTAGCGCTCGGCGAACCGCTCCAGGCCCGTCAGCGTGTCCCGCGACCGGGCCCACGGCGAGACGATGAGGCGGTCGACGCCCGCCGCCTCGTAGGCCGCGAGCTCCGCGTCGTCGGCCGGCGTGCCGCCGATCGTGACCGTGCACGGCGGGCGGTCCCGGCCGACCGCCGCCTCGGCGGCCCGGAGCCGGCCCACCCAGTCGGGGGCCTCGGCGACGCCGTGGTCCATGCCGATCCAGCCGTCGCCCAGCCGGGCGGCCCGGCGGAGCGCGGCGTCCGACTCGCCGCCGACCAGCACGGGCAGCTCCGCCTGCACCGGCTTCGGCTCGAACGCCACCGCGTCCCACCGCCAGTGCGCGCCGTCGTGCGCGACCTCGGGTTCGGTCCACAGCCGGCGGCACACCTCGATCGACTCGTCGAGCCGGGGGCCGCGGGTGCGGGGGTCGAGCCCGACCGCCTCCCACTCGCTGCGCAGCCACCCGGCGCCGACGCCGACCTCGACGCGGCCGCCCGACAGCACGTCGGCCGTCGCGAAGGTGCGCGCCGCGATGAACGGGTGCCGGATGGCGAGCAGGTAGACGAACGTGCCGAGCCGGATCCGCGTGGTGCGCGACGCGAGGAGGGTGAGCATGGCGCCGACGTCGAAGACCGGCGTCGTGGGTGGGACCGGCGGGTGGGCGTCCTCGCCGGCATCGATGTCGTGCGGCGAGCCCGCCATGTCGACCGGGAACACGAGGTGGTCCGACAGCCACAGCGATTCGTAGCCGAGCTCGTCGGCAGCGGTGGCCACCTCCGCGAACATCTCGGGCCTCGTGCGGGCCAGCGCCACCCCGAACCTCACGGTGTGACCTCCCAGCCGCGCACCCAGCGCGGCATGACGACCGGCCCGAGGCCGTCGTCGACCGGGCTCGGGAACACGACGCGCACCGGTTCGCCGATCTCGATGCCGTGCGGGTCGACCTCGTCGAGCGGGCCGTCGGCCGTCGCGACCAGGTTCCCGCAGAACCGGATGGACGGGTCCTCGTCGCTCTCCACCACGATCACGTTGTACGGCGCGACCTCCGAGTACGCCGGCAGCAGCGGGGGGTGGGGCACGGCGACGGACCAGATGCGCCCACGGCCGGAGAGCAGCTCCCACCCCACGTCGAAGGACCGGCACACGGGGCACATCGGTCGCGGCGGCATCCGGCGCGCCCCGCAGCTCCCGCACCGCTGCACCCGCAGCTCGCCCGCCGCGGCGAACTCGAAGAACGGCGCGGAGTCCTCGTCGAGCTCCGGCAGGAGCATGCCCTCGATCATCGGTCCCTCCGGAGGAGGAGCGCCCCCGTCGGGACGCCCTCGCCCGACGTGACGAGCGAGAAGGTCGCGTCGGGCACCTGGTTCGTGGACGTGCCCCGCACCTGCCGCACCGCCTCGACGATCAGGTTGAAGCCGTGGAGGTAGGCCTCCGACATCCCGCCGCCCGAGGTGTTGACCGGGAGCCGGCCACCGAGCTCGATGCCGCCGTCGTCCGTGAAGGGCCCCGCCTCGCCGCGCTCGCAGAAGCCGTAGCCCTCCAGCGACAGGAGGACGAGCGGGCTGAACGCGTCGTACAGCTGCGCCACGTCGACGTCCTCCGGACCGACGTCGGCCAGGTCCCACAGCTTCGCCGCGCACGCCCAGGCCGGACCGCGCAGCGGGTCGTCGCAGAACAGGTTCGTCATCGTCTGGTGCTGCTGCGGGAGGGACTGCGCCCACGAGTGGATGAGCGCCGGCGGCTGCGGCAGGTCGCGCGCCCGTTCGGCGGACGTGATGACCACCGCGCAGGCCCCGTCGGTCTCGAGGCAGTTGTCGAAGAGGCACAGCGGCTCGGAGATCCACCGGGCCGCCATGTAGTCCGCCCGCGTCATGGGCTTGTGGCCCATCGTGGCGGCCGGGTTGTTGGCGGCGTGGCGGCGGGCCGCGAGCGCGACGTTCGCGAGGTGGTCCCGCGTGGCGCCGTACTCGTGGAGGTACCGGCGGGTGAGCACCGCGATCTCGTCGACCGGCCGGAGCAGCCCGTAGGGGCGCGTCCAGCGCTGCTGGTCACCACCGACGCGCTGCGCCACGCCCGCCCACGGGCGGGAGGAGCGTGCACCGCGCTTGCGCGAGCGCCACGCCACGGCCACCGTGCACTGCCCGGTGGCCACCGCCATCGCGGCCTGTCCGACCACGCCGCAGCCGGCGCCGCCCCCGTAGGGCACCTTGCCGAAGTAGCTGAGGTCGCCGAGACCGAGGTTGCGCGCGATGTCGACCTCCTCGGTGGCCTCCATCGAGTAGCAGGACAGCCCGTCGACCTCGGCGGGGGCGATGCCCGCGTCGTCGAGCGCGGCCGAGATCGCCTCGAGGGCGAGCCGGCGCTCCGAGCGGTCGATCTGCTTCGCGAACTCGGTCGTGCCGATGCCGGCGACGGCGGTCGCGTCCTTCACGGGACGGCGCCTCAGCCCCGCACGATCAGCGCGTCGAGCGCCACCACGCCGTCCGGGCGGACGACGAGCGGGTTGATGTCGATCTCGCTGATGGTGTCCGCGTGGTCGAGCGCGAGCTTCTGCACCTTCATGAGGACGTCGACGATCGCCGACACCTTCACCTTCTTCGCGCCGCGTGCGCCCTGGAGGAGCGCGGAGCCCGTGGTCTGCTCGATCATCCGGCGCGCCTCGGCCTTGTCGAACGGCGGCACCCGGAACGCCACGTCGGCGAAGACCTCGACGAACACGCCGCCGAGCCCGAACATCACGACCGGCCCGAACAGCTCGTCCCTCGAGACGCCGACGACGCACTCGATGCCCGGCTCGGCCATCTCGCACACGAGGACGCCGTCGATGCCCGCCTTCTTCGCCTTCTTGCCGGCGATCTCGATGAACTCCTCGAACGTGCGGCGGACGGCCGCCGGGCCCTCGACGCCGACGGCGACGAGGCCGAGGTCGCTCTTGTGGAGGATGTCGGGCGAGGCGATCTTCATCACGACCGGCTTGCCGCCGAACTGCTCGCGCGCCGCCCGCGTGGCCTCGGCCGCCGTGGTGCAGAGCACGTCCTTCGTGACGGGGATCCCGTAGGCGGCGAGCACGCCCTTGGCGTCGAGCTCGGAGAGCGAGGAGCCGGGGCCGGTGGGACCGGCCTCGGGGTCGCCGGCGACGAGGTCGGCCACCTTCTTCGCGGCGCCCGACGGCTTCGACGGCAGCTGGCCGAGCGGGCTCTCGTAGCGCTCGCTGAACTCGTGGTGGTCGAACCAGGCGCGGGCCGCCGTCACGCAGTTGTGGAAGGTGCGGAAGGTCGGCACGGCCGAGGGGAGCAGGACCTGCTCGTAGACCTCGTCCCAGGTGGGCGAGCCCCAGACGACGAGGATCGGCTTCGCCGTCTCCTTCGACACGGTCACGATGTCCCGGGCGAGGGGCGCCGAGATGCTGGCGAGGGCGCCGGTGATCGGCACGATCACCATGTCGACGTTCGGGTCCTTCACGATGGCCCGGAGCACCTTGATGCCACGCTCGTCGGACGACGGCGGACCGCCCGAGTCGACCGGGTTGGAGACCCGGAGGTAGCCGGGGATGTACTCGCGCAGCTCCTTCTGGGTCTTCGTCGTGAGATCCGGGATCGTGAGGCCGGCGGCGGCGACGAGGTCGGCCATGTGGGCGCCGGTGCCACCCGAGATCGCGTAGATGCAGACGCGGCGCTCGGCCGCCCGGCCCTTGGGCGGCGCCTCGGTGCGGCAGAAGGTGGCCGACACCTCGGTGAGCTCGTCGAGGCCGTCGACGCGGATCACGCCGAACTGGCGGAAGACGTCGGAGATGACGCGGTCCGAGCCGGTGAGGTGGCCCGTGTGGCTCTTCGCCATCGACCGACCCTCGGCGGTGCGGCCGACCTTGATGACCACCATCGGCACGCCGGCCTGCGCGGCGTGGTCCGCCGCGAGGATCATCGTGCGGCCGTCCTTGAAGCCCTCGATGTAGGCCGCGATGGCGCCGGTCTCGGGCAGGTCGGCGAAGTAGCGGGCGAAGTCGGCGAACTCGAGGTCGGCCTCGTTGCCGGCGGGGGCCCAGTGGCTGAGCGCGATGCCGAGCTGCTGCGACTGGAACACCGGGCGGCCCTGGTGGCCCGACTGCGTGATCAGCGCGATGCGCTTGCCGGGGAGCTCGTCGTCGAACGTCTCGAACGCGTTGAGGTTCGTGTTCGGGCCGAGCAGGTGCGTGGAGCCGGAGGCGACGAGATCCTCGAGCCGGCGCTGGAGCGCCTCGCCCTCCTCGCCGAGCTCGGCGAAGCCGGCGGCGAAGATCACCGCGAAGCGGGGCTTCTTCTCGAGCACCGTCTCGAACATGTCGACCGCCGCGCCGACGAGGATCACGGCGAGGTCGACGTCGCCCGGGACGTCCAGGACGTTGCGGTAGCAGGTGACGCCGTCGACCGTGTCCCGGTTCGGGTTCACCGGGATCACCTCGGCGCCGGCGCGCTCGCCCCAGGCCCGGATCTTGCGCCACATCGAGTCGTTCGGTCGTCGGTTGTCCGACGCACCGATCACCACGACCCGCTTGGGGTGGAAGAAGGTGTCGAGGTCGACGTCCCGCAGCTCGACGGGACGACCGGTCAGGTCCGTCTTGGGTGCCACGGCGCCGACACTAACCGAAGGCACGGCAACCTGACACGGGCGTCAGGTCGGTCGTAGCCTCTGGGTCATGCGAGAAGCCGTGATCGTCGACACCCTCCGGACGCCCATCGGGAAGCGCAAGGGCCAGCTCGCCGGCTGGCACCCCGCCGACCTCCTGGGGCTCGCGCTCACGGAGCTCGTGGACCGCACCGGGATCGACCCGGAGCGCGTCGACGACGTGATCGGCGGCTGCGTGACCCAGGTGGGGGAGCAGTCGACGAACGTCATCCGCAACTCGTGGGTGGGCGCCGGGCTGCCGCAGAACGTGTCCGCCACGACGGTGGACCGGCAGTGCGGCAGCTCGCAGCAGGCGGTGCACTTCGCGGCACAGGGCGTGCTCGCCGGCGCCTACGACGTCGCCGTCGCGTGCGGCGTCGAGTCGATGAGCCGGGTGCCGATGGCGTCGAACGCCACGGGCGGGCTCGGACCGTTCACGCAGCAGTACCTGTCGGTGATCGACGGGAAGCTGATGACGCAGTTCGAGATCTCGCAGATCCTGGCGGACAAGTGGGGCATCACGCGCGAGGACATGGACACGTTCTCGGCCGAGTCCCACCGGCGTGCGAAGGCGGCCACGGACTCCGGTGCGTTCGCGACGGAGATCGTGCCCGTGCCGATCCGGGACGACGAGGGCAACGAGACCGGTGAGGTCATGACCGCGGACCAGGGCATCCGTCCGGAGACGACGGTCGAGACGCTCGCCGCGCTGGGCTCGGCGGCCAAGTGGGATCCGAGCATCGCGCCCGACATCACCGCCGGGAACTCGTCGCAGACCTCCGACGGGGCGGCTGCGATGCTGATCGCCGAGCGCTCGGTGGCCGAGTCGCTCGGCTTGCCGATCCGCGCCGTGTTCCGCCACTTCGCGGTCGGGGGCGACGACGCGGTGCTCGTGCTCTCCGCGCCGAACCCGGTGACGCGCAAGCTGCTCGACCGCTCCGGCATGACGGTCGACCAGTTCGACGCCATCGAGTGCAACGAGGCCTTCTCCGCCATCGCGCTCATGTGGGCGAAGGAGTTCCTGCCCGACGGCGACCTGTCCCGCTACAACCCGCGAGGCGGCGCGGTGGCCCTGGGCCACCCGTTGGGCGCCTCGGGCGTGCGTCTCATGACGACGCTGCTCAACCAGCTCGAGGCGACCGGCGGCCGCTACGGCTTCCAGACCATGTGCGAGGGCGGGGGCATGGCGAACGCCACCGTCATCGAGCGGGTCGACTGACGCGTTCGCCTCCCGGCGGAGCCGGGAGCGGTGTGGCTGCGAACACGACGGTGATCGAGCGGGTCGACTGACGCGTTCGCCTCCCGGCGGCGCCGGGAGCGGTGTGGCAGCGAACGCCGCCGTCATCGAGCGGGTCGACTGACGACGCTCAGCTGCGGGGCATCTTGATCGCCTTGTCGGCGATGATGTTCTTCTGCACCTCGGTCGTGCCGGCACCGATCGACGTGTACCGCTGGAACACGTAGAGCCGGTTCCACGCGCCGCCGTCGACGGTGCCCGGTGCCCCCTTCGAGGGGAGCGCCGACGGGCCGAGCAGGTCGATCGCGAGCTCCGCCAGCGTCTGCGCGAGGTAGCTCCACTGCAGTTTGGCGAGCGGCACCTCGGGCCAGTTCTTCTCCTGGCGGAGGATCTTCGACAGCGCCCGGTAGTTGAGGAGCTTCGTGTACTCGATGCGGGTGTGGGCGTCGGCGATGCGCTCGCGGATGCCGGGATCGTCGAGCGCCGCCGGGTTCACCGAGCGGGCGAGGTTGACCATCGAGTCGAGGTCGGCGCGCATGCCGACCGCCAGACCGGCCGTGCCCACCCGCTCCGAGCCGAGGGTGCCCATGGCGACGAGCCAGCCCTCGCCCTCGCCCCCGAGCCGGTAGGAGACCGGGACGCGGGCGTCGTCGAAGAACACCTCGCAGAACATCTCCTCGCCCGCGATGTCGCGGATGGGGCGGATCGTGATGCCGGGGGCCTCAAGGTCGATGATGAGGGCGGTGATGCCTTCGTGCTTGCGGCCCTCGGCGATGGCCTCGGGGTCGGTGCGGACGAGGAACAGCCCCCACTTCGCCAGGTGGGCCGACGACGTCCAGATCTTCGTGCCGCTGATGACGTAGTCGTCGCCGTCCTGCACGGCGACGGTGCGGAGGTTGGCGAGATCCGAGCCCGCCTGGGGCTCGGAGAAGCCCTGGCACCAGTGGTCGTCGGCGTTGAGGATGTTCGGGACCCAACGGTCCTTCTGCTCGTCCGTGCCCCAGCGGATGATCATCGGGCCGATCTGCCAGAGGCCGTTGGCGTTGTAGATGCCCGGGGTCCGGTAGCGGGCCATGACCTCGGAGTAGATGACGTTCTGTGAGACGGTCGCCTCGCGGCCGCCCCACTCCTTCGGCCAGGTGATGGCCGCCCAGCGGCCCTCGTTCAGCGTGCGCTGCCACGCACGGCGGCGCTCCATCTGCGACATCACGCCGCCGGCACCGGCGCCGGCCGAGTCGCCGGCCTCGTCGGTGGCACCCTCGTGCTCCTCGGACCACTCGGCGAGGAACTTGGGGAGGTGGTCGTCCAGCCACCCGGTGAGCTCGGCCCGGAAGGCCTCGTCCTCGGCGGTGTCGGCGAAGTCCATGGGCGAGAGCGTACCGCTCGACCTGACGTCCGTGTCAGGTCGAGCGCACGGCGCCCGAGCCCCGCGGCCGACCACCGTCGACCGGTGCGCCATCGATCGGCCTACTCAGCGGGCCCGCCGGGCCCGCCGGGCTTGCGCCGGTCGTTCCGTGCGTGCTCGTGCGAATGAGGGGCGGGCCTTCGTGCGTGCTCGTGCGAACACGGTGGGGTGCCGTGCTCGCTCGTGCGACGGTGGGCCACGCGCCCGCCGCCGTACGCCGGCCGCCGGCTGGCCCGCTGTGTGAGCGTCGTCGTGGACCTTCCGAGCGTGCTCGTGCGAATGAGGGCGGGCCTTGGTGCGTGCTCGTGCGAATGAGGGCGGGCCTTGGTGCCTGCTCGTGCGAAGGATGGGCGGGGCCTGGTGCGTGCTCGTGCGAGTGGCGGCAGGTCCTCGTGCGTGGTCGTGCGGGGGCGGGCCGCCGGCGTTCCCCGTTGCGCTGGCCATCGCGCCTGCTGGTGCACCGTCGGCCCGTCCCGATTCGCACGAGCACGCACGCGCCGGCATCTCCAGGAAGAGTCTCCCGGGCCACATGACAGCACCCCGCTGAGACGATGCCGGCGGGCCACCGAAGCGCGTCACGAGCGCACGGCGCCGGCGGCAGGAGGGGCGCTGGATCGGGGATGTCGCACCGAGGTGCTGCAGTCGTCGCGCATGGAGCCGATGCCACCGCCGGAGTCGATGCCACCGCCGGAGCTGATGCCACCGCCGGAGCCGATGCCACCGCTGACGCCGATGCCGGAGCGGGCGCTGCCCGCCGTGCCCGGGATCCTCCCGTGGATCCCGTACCGGTGCTGGCTCGCGTCGACGCCGGGTCGCACGGTGCTGGGCGGCCACCTGCTCCGCCACGCCGCGGTCCGCACGCTGGTGCGCGCGGGCCGTCCGCTCTCGCTGTCCGAGCTCGGGGAGCGCCTGCGTGAGGCCGGGTACGACACGCTCCGCCCGATGCCGGCGGCCCTGTCGGACGCGCTGCGGACCTCCCGCAAGCGTGGCCACGTCGAGCGGATCGGGCGCGGCCGCTACGTCGCCGCCACGGTGACCCGGTCGCACCTGCGGTACGTGGACCGGGTGCTGTCGGAGCTCTCGGTCCGCCCCGACCTCCGTCGGGCCTCGGGCACGTGGCGCGACTGGTTCGACCCAGGTCCGGTCGGGTCGACCTGACGACCTCCGGGGCCGGCCCCGCCCGAGCGACCTGACGTGTGCGTCAGGTACGCTCCCACGCCATGGAGTTCACGCTCGACGACGACCAGCAGGCCCTGCAGACGACGGCTCGGCAGTTCCTCGCCGACCAGGCCGACTCGTCGTACGTGCGCGCGATGACCGAGGACCCGGTGGGTGTCACGTCGGACTTCTGGCAGCAGCTCGTCGACCTCGGCTGGGTCGGCCTCCTCGTCCCGGAGGAGCACGGCGGCGCCGGCATGGGCCTCCTCGAGGTCATGGTCGTCCTCGAGGAGATGGGTCGCCGCCCGCTGCCGGGTCCGTTCCTCTCCTCCGCCGTGCTGGCGACGATGGCGGCCCGCCGCCTCGGCCTGTACGACCGCCTGGATGCGCTCGCGAGCGGCGTCACCCGCGGCACGATCGCTCTGGACGAGGAGGGCCACGGCGACGTGGTCGACCGCATCCGCACCCGTGCGAGCCGCAAGTCCGGCTCGTGGCGCCTGAGCGGCACCAAGCCGGTGGTCCTCGACGGCCAGAGCGCCGACTGGGTCCTCGTGGCCGCCCGCACGCAGCAGGGCCTCGGCACGTTCGTCGTCGAGCAGCCGAACGGCGTGCCCGTCGAGTCGCTCGACGTCACCCGTCGCCTCGCCCGCCTGGAGTTCGACGACACGCCGGCCACCCCGGTCGGCCCCGACGGCGACCACACGGCGATCTGGCGCCGGGTCGCCGACGACGGCGCGGTCGCGCTTGCGGCCGAGCTGCTCGGCACGATGCAGGCGAGCTTCGACCTCGCCATCGAGTACGCGAAGGACCGCGTGCAGTTCGACCGCCCGATCGCCACGTTCCAGGCCACCAAGCACAAGGCGGCGGAGCTGCTCGAGCGCATCGAGCTGTCACGCGTCGGCACGCACTACGCGGCGTGGACCTCGGATGTCGACGAGCCCGTCCGGGCCGAGGCCGCCGCGATGGTGAAGGCGTTCGCCGGCCGGGCCGCGAACGAGGTGACCGGCGAGGGCATCCAGATCCACGGCGGCGTCGGGTTCACGTGGGAGTGCGACGCCCACCTCTACTACCGGCGGGCGAAGGCGAACGACCTGCTGCTCGGCTACCACGGCATCTGGCGCGAGAAGGTCGCGGACTCCTACCTCGCCTCCGCCTAGGCGGCGGACCGGGGTGGGCTCGATCTAGTCGGTCGACGGGGTCGGCCCGGCCTCGGGGCCGCCGACCTCGGGCGCCTCGGGCGCTGCGGCCGCCTGGCTCGCGGCATCGCCCCCGGCGCCGGTCCCGGCTCCGGCCCCGCCGTCCCCGGGCGGCTCATCGAGGTGCAGGCCGCGACGGTGGGGCAGCTCCCGCCCGAGGTTCGAGACCGTCAGCGCGACCACCGTCACCAGGAACACCTGGCCGACGACGGCCTCCATCGTCGCCAGGGTCTGGCCCGTCGGGGTGATCGGCGTGTAGTCCCCGTAGCCCACCGTCGTCATCGTGATGAAGCTGAAGTACTGGAACGCCAGCGCGTCGGGGTGGGCGGTCTGCGCGAAGAACTGCTGGTTCGACTGGATCAGGCTGACGAAGCGGTAGAGCGCGCCGAAGAAGATCCCGATCTGGAGGTAGGCGGACAGGGCACCGGCGAGCGTGTCGACGGTGATCTTCGGCCGCAGCAGCAGCCGCATCATCACGACCAGCGGCGTGACGAGCAGGAGGAGCACGAACAGCCCGGCCGTCGCGATCTGCAGGCCCGAGTGGTCGCCCTTGCCCAGGTGCGGCCCGACGGCCGCCGCGAGCGTGGTGAGGCCGACCAGGACCTCCGCGCCGCGGCGGAAGCCCGAGTGGGCGCCCGTGCGGACGAGCGCCACGACGGCGCTCCCGCCCACGAGCGCCACCTCGACCGTGCGACCCCACTCGTAGTCGTTGAGCAGCGGCGTGCTGATCAGCGCGAGCAGCGTGAGCCCGAGGACGGGGGCGATGCTCTTCTGCTCCGAGGGCTGGCGCAGGTACCTCTCCCACCACCGGTGGTGCGCCGTGAGCATCCCGGGATCATGACCCGCCGACCCCGCCGGGCGGTGGACCCGGCGCCCGAGGCTCAGATCACGCCGTCGGCGGCGAGCCGGTCGATCTCGTCGTCGCCGAGCCCCAGGAACTCGTCGAGCACCTCGCGCGTGTGCTCGCCCAGCCGGGGTGCCCCACCGGGCAGCGGGCGGTCCTCGCCGACGAACCGCACCGCCGGCGCCTGCTGCCGGACCGGCCCGGCGACGGGATCGGCGACCTCGACGAGGTCGCCCCGCGCCGCCATGTGCGGGTCAGCAGCGATGTCCGCGGCGGTGTAGGCGGTCGCCACGGGCACGTCGTGCTCCACGGCCCGGCGCTCCACCTCGTCCGCGGGGAGGCCGCTCGTCCACGCCGCCACGATGCCGTTGATCTCGTCGGACCGCGACGCCCGCTCCGACAGCGTCGCGTAGCGGGGATCGTCGATGAGGTCCTCACGGTCCATCGCCCGGCACAGCCGCGCGTAGTTCGCGTCGGAGCCGGCGACGAGGCACACGTAGCGGCCGTCGGCCGTCGGGTAGTTGTCGAGCGGCGCCGACGTGGCGAGGCGGTTGCCCTCGCGCTCGCGCACCGTGCCGAGCCGGTCGTACGCAGCCACCGTCCACTCGAGGATCCGCAGGACCGAGGCGTAGAGGCAGGCGTCGATGACGGCCCCGCCGCCGCCCCCGCCTCCCGCGTCCCGCCGGCTCTGCGCACGTCCGGCGTCCCGCCGGTAGAGGGCCGCGGTGGCGGCCTGGGCGGCGAAGACACCGGTGAGGTAGTCGCTCGTGGTGACGCCCGGGCGGACGGGCGGGCGGTCGGGGTCGCCCGTCAGGTGCAGCAGGCCGCCGTAGCCGATGCCGAGCCGGTCGAGGCCGGGGCGCTGCGCGTACGGGCCGTCCTGGCCGAACGCCGAGATGCGCACGACCACGAGCCGCGGGTCGAGGTCGCCCGGCCCGATGTGCCAGCGCTCCAGCGTGCCGGGCCGGAAGTTCTCGCACACCACGTCGCAGGAGGCGGCGAGCCGGCGGAACAGGTCCTGGCCCTCGGGTCGCCGGAGGTCGATCGTGACCGACCGGCGACCGCGGCCCTCGACCGACCAGAAGAGCGAGTACGGCCCGTCCTCCGCGTCGACGAACGGGCCGATCTCGCGCATGAAGTCGCCGGCGCCCGGCTGCTCGACCTTGATGACGTCGGCGCCCTGCTCGCCGAGCAGGCCGGCGCAGAAGGGCGCGGCGATGCGCGTGCCGAGATCGAGGACGCGGAGGCCCTCCAGCGGACCGGCCACGCCGGCGTCAGTCCCCGGTCCGGTCGCCCGGACCGGCCTGCTCCCGCTTCACCGCGTCCATGCCGCCGGCCGCCCGCTCGGCGACCTTGCCGAGCGCCGTCTCGGTGTTCGAGACGAACTGGTGGACGAGGAAGTGGTGGCGCCACGAGTCGCGCTGGCCCTGGCGGTCGAGCGTCGCGTTGATCGACCCCTTCACCGCCTGGGCCGTGATGGGCGGCACCAGCGCGACCTCGTCGGCCATCCGGCGCGCGGCCGCCGCGAGCTCCTCGCGGGGCACCACGCGGTTGACCATCCCGGCCCGCTCGGCCTCGTCGGCCGTCAGCACGCGGGCGCAGAGGAGGAACTCCTTCGCCTTGCGCGCGCCGAGCTCCCAGGGCTCCACGAGCAGCTCGACGCCCGCCCCGCTCATGCGCAGCACCGGGTTCGAGAAGCGCGCATCGTCCGCGGCGACCACGAGGTCGCACATGCAGGCGAGCATCAGGCCCGCCGCGCTGCACGTGCCCTGGACCGCGGCGATCGTCGGCTTGGGGGTGTCGCGCCAGTGCAGCGAGCGGTCCCAGTACATGACCTGCTCGTGGCGCAGCTTGCCCTCGGCGGTGCCGCGCGTCGACGCCCAGCGCTCCTCGCCGGCGAGCAGCTCCTTGAGGTCGTGGCCGGCGGAGAAGTGCTTGCCCTCGGCCGCCAGCACGACGACCCGCACGTCGTCGTCGGCCTCCGCGGTCGACAGCGCGGCGTCGAGCTCGTCGATCATGGCGCTGTTGAGCGCGTTGGCGGCCGTCGGCCGGCGCATCGTGACCGTGGCGACGGGTCCGTCGACCTCGTAGCTGATCGTCTCGAAGTCGCTCATGCACCCACCTTCGGCTCGCGGGGGAGCTCGAGCACCCTCTCACCGATCACGTTGCGCTGGATCTCGTTGGTCCCGGCGAAGATCGAGGACGACAGGTAGTAGAGCCACGCCCGCTGCCACTCGCCGTCGCCGGGCCCGTCGGCGCCGCGCCACAGCGGGGCGTCGTCGCCGAGCACGTCCATCGCCGTCGCGTGCAGCCGCTTGGACATCTCCGACCAGTAGAGCTTGAGCGCCGAGCCCTCGGGCCCGGGCGGCCGGCCCGTCTCGAGCCGGGTGAGCGATCGCCAGTTGTGCAGCTGGAAGAGCTTCACCTCGACGTAGGCCTCCGCCAGCTGCTGGCGGAGCCGGTGCTCGTCGAAGGCGCCGGTGGTGGCCGCCAGGCGCAGCAGCTCCTCGAGGTGCTGGATGTGGATCACGAGCTGGCGCGGGTTCACGCCCCGCTCGTGGCCGAGGGTGGACTGCGACACCCGCCAGCCCTCGTGCACCGGGCCCACGAGGTGGTCGTCGGGCACGAGCGCGCCGTCGAAGAACACCTCGTTGAACTCGGCCTCGCCGGTCGACTGGACGAGCGGCCGCACCTCGATGCCGGGCGCGCGCATGTCCACCGCGAGGGCGGAGATGCCCCGGTGCTTCGCGGCGTCGGGGTCGGTGCGGGCCAGGCACAGCCCCATGTCGGCGAACTGCGCGTAGCTCGTCCACACCTTCTGGCCCTCGAGCCGCCAGCCGCCCGCCGACTCGTCGCGCACGGCACGGGTGGAGAGCGACGCGAGGTCGGAGCCCGCGCCGGGCTCGCTGAAGAGCTGGCACCACAGGTCGGTCGCGTCCAGGATGCGCGGCAGCCAGCGCTGCTGCTGCTCGGGCGTGCCGTGCGCGAGCAGCGTGGGGCCGACGAGGTTCACGCCGATCCGGCCGACCAGCTCGGGCGCCCGTGCCCTCGCGAGCTCCTCCTGGACGACGAAGTGGGCCATCGGCCCGGCGCCGCGCCCGCCGAACGCCTCCGGCCACGCGAGGCCGACCCACCGGTCGGCGGCGAGCCGCGCCTGCCACGCCCGCCCGAACTCGACCTCCTCCGCGAGGTCCTCGAAGCGGGGCGGGAGCCCGGTGCCGTACTCCCACGGCAGGTTCGAGCGCAGCCACTCCCGGCACTCGGCGCGGAGCCGCGCGTGGTCGGGTGCCTCGGTCAGGTCCACGGCTGCGCCTGCTCCATCGCGTCGATGGTAGGGCACCGGGGCCCGACCTGACGCCGGTGTCAGGTCGGCCGCTACGATCCCCGCATGGACTTCGAGCTCTCCGCCGACCAGCTCGCGCTGCGTGACGCGGCGACCGACCTGCTCTCGGCGCGCGCCGATCCCAAGCGGGTGCGCGCCGTGGTCGACGCGGGCGGCGGTTGGGACCGGGACCTCTGGACCGACCTGTGCGCACAGGGCTGGCCGGGGATCGCGGTGCCCGAGGACGCCGGCGGCATCGGGCTCGGGTGGGTCGAGGCGGCCGTGCTGCTCGAGGCGATGGGCGCGTTCGTGGCCCCGGCGCCCGTGCTCGGGCAGGTCGTGGCGCTCGACGCGATCGTGCGCGCCGGCGGTGCGTCGCCCTGGACGGAGCGCCTGGTCGCCGGTGACGCCATCGGCGTCGCGGCCTTCCGCCCGCTCGTCGCCACCGGGGGCGAGGGCTCGTGGACCCTGTCGGGCCGCACCGAGCCGGTCCCGTTCGCACCGTCCGCGGCGGTCGCCGTCGTGCGGGCCACGACCTCGGGCGACGAGGAGTCGCTGTTCCTGGTGGAGCTCGGCGACGCCGCGCCGGCGGCGGAGCCGGCGATGGACCGGACGCGGGAGCTCGGCCGGATCGTGCTCGACGGCGCGCCGGCGGTGCGGCTCGGCGCCGCCGACGCGGTGCGGTCCCACCTGGACGCCGGTGCGGTCGCCTACTCGGCCGAGCTGCTGGGCGCGTCGGTCCGCTGCCTGGACGACACCGTGGAGTACGCGCGGGAGCGGGTGCAGTTCGGGCGGCCGATCGGCAGCTTCCAGGCGGTCAAGCACCGCTGCGCGGACATGCTGGTCGACGTCGAGGGGATGCGGTCGACGGCGTGGTGGGCCGCGTGGTGCCTCTCGGTCGGCGACGACGAGCGATCGGTCGCGGCGTCGACGGCCAAGGCCTGGTGCTCCGACGCCGCGGACCGCGTGCTCGCCTCCACGCTGCAGGTGCACGGCGGCATCGGCTTCACGTGGGAGTGCGACGTGCACCTCTACCTGAAGCGGGTCCAGCTCGACCGCGTGAGCTTCGGCAACGCCGCGTTCCACCGCGACCGGCTCGCCGACCTGCTCAGGGCCCGGGTCGACGCGGGGCTCGGCGTCATCTGACCCGCGACGCGGGCGTCGGCGCCGCCCGTCGAGGTCCGTGCCGCGTGGATCCCGCTCAGGCGATCGTCAGCTGCCCGTAGGTGATGCAGAGGCCCGACGCCACGATCATCAGCAGCGCGGCCACGATCAGGACCGCGACGGCCACGCCGCGCCCGCCGCGCAGCCGGCGGGTGGTCGCGGCCGGCATGTACCAGGACGGGAGCGGGCCGTCGTCGACGGCCGGGCCGAGCGGCACCGCGCCCTCGGGGAGCGGCGCGTCGGGATCGGCGGCGAGCGCGAGGCGGGTGAGCTCCTCGAGCGTGACCTCGTCGGCGCCGAGGTGCCCGTCGGGCGCCCCCGACCGGTCGATCCCCGTGGGTGCGTCGGTCTCCGTGAGGGCCATCTGACCTCCCGTCGTCGGTGCCCTCACCGTACCGCCGGGTCTGCCGGGACCGTCCGCGGGGGAGGTGGCGCGGGGTGGGACGCACCGCGACCGATGAGGCCGGGCGTCGGCGACCGTCCACCCCGTGACGGACCACGGAAGGAGGCGGCCATGGCGCTGCCCAGGATCGTGTCGGAGGACGAGTGGCACGCCGCTCGCGTCGACCTGCTCGCCGAGGAGAAGGCGATGACCCGCGCTCGGGACGCGCTCAGCCGCAAGCGGCGGGAGCTGCCGATGGTGCGGGTGGAGCCGGGCTACCGCTTCGAGGGACCCGGCGGCGAGGTCGGCCTGGCCGACCTGTTCGAGGGCCGCAGCCAGCTGATCGTGCAGCACTTCATGTTCGACCCGGAGTGGGTGGACGGGTGCAGCAGCTGCACCGCGGCGGCCGACGAGGTGTCCGACGGCCTGCTCGAGCACCTGCACGCCCGTGACACGACCTTCGCGGTCGTCTCACGGGCGCCGCTCGATCGCATCGAGGGCTACAAGTCGCGGCGCGGCTGGACCTTTCCCTGGTACTCGTCGTTCGGCAGCAGCTTCAACTACGACTTCCACGTCACGATCGACCCGTCCGTCGCCCCCGTGGAGTTCAACTACCGGGACGCCGACGAGCTGCGGGCGACCGGCGCGGGCTGGCTCCTCGACGGCTCCTCCGAGCAACCGGGCTACAGCGTGTTCCTGCGAGTCGGCGACGACGTGTTCCACACCTACTCGGTGTTCGCCCGCGGGACGGAGTGGCTCGGCGGCGCGTACGCCTTCCTCGACCTCACGCCGCTCGGTCGCCAGGAGGAGTGGGAGGAGCCCAAGGGCCGCGCCGACAGTGTCCGCCGGGCCCGTCCGGACTTCGCCACCTGACCCCGCCGCGCCGAGTCGGGCACGCTCCTCCCCGTTCTGTTCGTCGAGGGTCCGGAAG
>JAEVZA010000014.1 GCA_023392475.1 Actinomycetes bacterium
AGGAGGCCCTGCTCGCGCAGCCGCGCCGAGGCGTCGAGGGCGGCGGCCTCGCTCCCGAGCACGACCGGCACGACCGGCGACGGGTGCCCGGGCCGGATGACGTCGACGTGGCCCCGCAGCCGCGCCCGGAGCTCGTCGCCCTCCGGCCCGCTGACGATGCCCACCGCGGCGAGCGCGGCCGCGGCGTCGACCGGCGAGCCGGCCGTCGTGAAGATGAACGAGCGCGACACGTTGGTGCACAGGTCGACGACGTCCCGGCTCGCGGCGACGAAGCCGCCGAGCGCACCGAGCGTCTTGGACATCGTCCCGACCACCACGACGTCGCAGTCGGGCCGGCGCGGCGCGTCGGGTCCGAGCACGGCGTGGGCCTCGTCGAGGACGAGCACCGCGTCGTGGGCCGCGCACAGCTCGGCCATCTCGTCGACGGGCGCCACGTCGCCGTCCATGGAGAACACGCTGTCGCTGACGACGACGGCGTGCCGCTGCCGGCGCGACACGAGCGCGTCGGCGAGCCGGTCGAGGTCGACGTGCGGGTACACGCACACCTCGGCGCGCGCTGCCCGGATCCCGTCGATGATCGACGCGTGGTTGAGCTCGTCGCTCAGCACCAGCGTGTCGTGCCGGCCACCGGCCCGGACCAGCGCGCCGATGATCCCGAGGTTCGTGGCGAAGCCGGTCGGGAACACCAGCGCCGCCTCGGTGCCGTGCCACCCGGCGAGCGCGGCCTCGAGCTCGTCGTGCACGGGCTGGCCGCCCACGATCAACCGGGCCGCGCCGGCGCCGGCGCCGTACTCGTCGAGCGCGGCGTGCGCGGCCGCCACGACGGCGGGGTGCTGGCTGAGCCCCAGGTAGTCGTTCGACGCGAAGTGGACGACCTCGTGGCCGTCGGCGAGGCGGGTGCGCGTGCCGCCGGAGGCGAGCGTGCGGACCGAGCGCCAGCGGCCCGCGCCGGCGATCGACTCGTTCGCGGCCCGGACCGCGTCGCCGAGCGAGCCCATCAGCCGCAGACCTCGGTGATCGCCTCGCGGAGCACGTCGACGATGCGGACGACCTCGTCGGCCGTCGTCGTCAGGTGCGGCACGACGACGATGACGTCGCCCAGCGGCCGGATCAGCACGCCCCGCGCCACGCACGCGGCGCTGACCCGGCGACCCCACCGCAACCCGCCCGGCTCGTCCGACGACGTCGCTGGCGGCGCGAGCTCGATGCCGATCATCAGGCCGTGCTGGCGGACGTCCGCGACCCCGGGCAGCGGTGCCACGTCCTTGGCCAGCAGCTCCTCGAACTCCGCCGCCCTCGCCTGCACGTTGGCGAGCACGTCGTCGCGGTCGATCAGGCGCAGGTGCTCGAGCGCCACCGCGGCCGCGAGGGCGTTCCCGCCGTAGGAGTGCCCGTGGTAGAAGGTCCGCTCCCCGAGGTCCTCCCCGAGGAACGCCTCGTAGACGCGCCGGTTGGCGGCGGTCGCGGACATCGGCAGGTACCCGCCGGTGATGCCCTTGCCGAGCGCCATGAGGTCGGGCTCGAGGCCGCACTGCTCCGACGCGAACAGCGTCCCGGTGCGCCCGAAGCCGACGGCCACCTCGTCGCAGATCAGCAGCACGTCGTGGGCCCGGCACGCCTCGCCGAGGGCCCGGAAGCGCTCGGGCGGCAGCAGCTGCATCCCGGCCGCGCCCTGGACGACGGGTTCCACGACGACGGCGGCGAGCTCGCCCGCGCGCTCCGCCACCATCCGGCACGCCACGTCGACGGCGTCGGGGTCGTCGAACCCGGGCGCCCGCAGCACGTGGAAGCGCAACGGGTCGAACAGGTCGGTCCCGAAGCCCCCGTCGCCGACGGAGAGCGAGCCGACGGTGTCGCCGTGGTACGCGCCGCCGAAGGCGAGGTAGCGCTCCCGGCCCTCGACCCCGAGGTTGCGCCAGTACTGGAACGCCAACTTGAGCGCCTGCTCCACGGCGACGGCGCCGTCGGCGGCGAAGAGGAGGTGCGGGCGGTCCATCGGCAGCCGGGGCACGAGCGCCTCGGCGAGCTCGACCACGGTCCGGTTGCCGTTGCCGAGCATCGTGGTGTGGGCGACGAGGTCGAGCTGGCGCCGCACCGCCTCGTCCAGCTCGGGCACGCGGTGACCGAGCGTGGTCACCCACAGCGAGCTGATGGCGTCGAGGTAGCGGCGACCGTCGACGTCGATGATCTCGTGGCCCTCGGCCGCGGCGGCGATCACCGGCGAGTTGCCGGCGTAGGCGGCCATCTGCGTGAACCCGTGCCAGACGACGTCGACGTCCCGTGCGATCCACTCGTCGACGGTCGGGCCGGGGCCGTCCGGAGCGGCGGAGGAGGGCTCGCTGGACATGGCCCGAACGCTAGGCACCCGGGGCGGCCGATGCGCAGTCGAGGGTCCGGGAGGCGCCTAGACTCCTCCCTTTCCCCGGACCGGCCTCCGCACCGGATCGGGCAGCGTGGCGAGGGTGGAACGCCCCCGGGACAGGTGAGCCGTGGCAGAGATCGAGATCGGGTTGGGCAAGGACGGGCGCCGGGGCTACTCGCTGGACGAGGTCGCCATCGTGCCCAGCCGCCGCACCCGTGACGCCGACGAGGTCGACACCTCCTGGCAGGTCGACGCGTACCAGTTCCGCCTCCCGGTCATCGGAGCCGCGCTCGACGGGGTCACCAGCCCCGCCACCGCCGTCGAGCTCGACCGGCTGGGCGGCGTCGGCGCCCTGCACGCCGAGGGCCTGTGGTGCCGCCACGACGACCCCACCCCGATCCTCGAGCGCATCGCCGCCCACGAGGCGGACGACGACCGCGACGGCGTGGCCCTCCTCCGCGACGCCTACTCGGCGCCGGTGCGCCCGGAGCTGGTCGAGCAGCGGATCGCCGAGATCCGGGACGCCGGCGCCACGGTCTGCGTGGCCGTGAGCCCGTCCCGCACCGAGTCGCTCCTGCCGGCCATCAAGAAGGCGGAGCCCGACCTGCTCGTCATCCAGGGCACGGTCACCTCCGCCGAGCACGTGTCCGACGGCGCGCACGACCCGCTCGACCTCAAGCACCTGGTGCGCCGACTGGAGGTCCCGGTGGTCGTCGGCGGCTGCTCCAGCTACCAGGCGGCCCTGCACCTCATGCGCACCGGGGCCGCCGGTGTGCTCGTGGGGATCGGCACCGGCCTGACCTCGACGAGCCGTCGGGTGCTCGGCGTCGGCAACCCGCAGGCCACCGCGATCGCCGACGCGCGGGCCGCCCGCATGCGCCACCTCGACGAGACGGGCGTGTACGTCCACCTCGTCGCCGACGGCGGCATGGTCACCGGCGGCGACATCGCGAAGGCCGTCGTGTGCGGCGCCGACGCCGTCATGCTCGGCGCCCCGCTCGCCGCGGCGGACGAGGCGCCCGCGGGCGGCGCCATCTGGTCGATGACCGCCTTCCACGCCCGGCTGCCCCGTGGCCGGCTGCGGCGCACGCCCCGGCTCGGCAGCCTCGAGCAGATCCTGCTCGGCCCCTCGGACCGGTCCGACGGGCGCACGAACCTCATGGGGTCGCTGCGGAAGTCCATGGCGGTCACCGGCCACGGCACGCTCAAGGAGCTGCAGAAGGCCGAGCTGATGGTCACCGCCGCTCCCGCGGTCCGACCGGGGGCGCAGCGATGAGCGGCGACGCGGCACGGGCCGGCGCCGAGGCCGAGGCGGGCGCCGTGGTGGCCGACCAGCCGACGGTGCTCGTCGTCGACTTCGGCGCGCAGTACGCCCAGCTGATCGCACGCCGGGTCCGCGAGGCGAACGTCTACTCCGAGATCGTCCCGCACTCGATCACCGCCGAGGAGCTCGCGGCGCGTCGACCGGCCGCGATCATCTTCTCGGGCGGACCGAAGTCGGTGCGCGTGCCCGACGCCCCGTCCATCGATCCCGGTGTCTACGACCTGGACGTCCCGATCCTCGGCATCTGCTACGGCCAGCAGCTGATCGCGCAGCAGCTCGGCGGCGAGGTCGGCGGCGGCGGCGCGGGGGAGTACGGGCGCACGGTCGTGCACCGCACGGACGGCGTCGGCTCGACGATCCTCACGGACGACCTGCCCCACGACCAGACGGTGTGGATGAGCCACTTCGACGCGGTCCAGCGCCCGCCGGAGGGCTTCACCGCCACCGCGTCGTCCGACGGGGCGCCCTGCGCGGTCATCGAGTCGCCGGAGCGGAAGATCTGGGGCGTGCAGTACCACCCCGAGGTGGCGCACACGCCGCACGGCCAGGAGCTCATCACGCGGTTCCTCCACGACCTCGCAGGGCTGCCGCCGTCGTGGACGATGGAGGGCTTCATCGACGCGTCGGTCGAGGCCATCCGCGCCCAGGTCGGCACGGGCCGCGCCATCTGCGGGCTCTCGGGCGGCGTCGACTCCGCGGTCGCCGCGGCGCTCGTGCACAAGGCCATCGGCCCGCAGCTCACGTGCGTGTTCGTGGACACCGGCCTCATGCGCAAGAACGAGGGCGAGCAGGTCGTCGAGACCTTCCAGCGCCACCAGGGCATCGAGCTGATCCACGTGCGCGCCGCCGACCGGTTCTTCGAGCGCCTCGCCGGCGTCACGGAGCCCGAGGAGAAGCGCAAGGCGATCGGCGAGCTGTTCATCCGCGTGTTCGAGGACGCCCGCGGCGGCGTCGAGGACGCGAAGTTCCTGGTGCAGGGCACGCTCTACCCCGACGTCATCGAGTCGGGCACCGCTCACGCCGCCACGATCAAGAGCCACCACAACGTCGGCGGCCTGCCCGACGACCTCGACTTCGAGCTCGTCGAGCCGCTGCGCCTGCTGTTCAAGGACGAGGTGCGGGCCGTGGGCCACGAGCTCGGCCTGCCCGACGAGATCGTGTGGCGCCAGCCCTTCCCCGGCCCCGGCCTGGGCGTGCGGATCATCGGCGAGGTGACGCCCGACATGGTGGCGCTCCTCCAGGAGGCCGACGCCATCGTCCGCGAGGAGCTGCGCATCGCCGGCCTGGAGCGGGAGATCTGGCAGGCGTTCGCCGTGCTGCCCGACATCCGCACCGTCGGCGTGATGGGCGACGAGCGCACCTACGGGCACCCGGTCATCATCCGGGCGGTCACCTCGGAGGACGCGATGACCGCCGACTGGGCGCGCATCCCGTACGACGTGCTCGAGTCGATGGCGTCCCGGATCATCAACGAGGTCCCGGGCGTGAACCGAGTGGCGTACGACATCACGTCGAAGCCGCCCGGCACCATCGAGTGGGAGTGACCGGACCGCTCGGCCCGCACCCGCTCGTTCCCTGTGCGTCCCGTGTCGCCGGGCGACACGAGGTGCACCGGGAACGGCGATCGGCGCGGGGCGTGCCGCTCAGGTGATGCCGTGGTCGACGGCCCAGCGCACGAGCTCGTGGCGCCGCGACAGGTGGAGCTTCGCCATGATGTTGCGCACGTGGTTCTCCACGGTCTTCGGCGAGATGAAGAGCTCGTCGGCGACGACGCGGTAGGACTGCCCGCGGGCGACGTGGGCGAGCACCTCCCGCTCGCGCTCCGTCAGGGGGAGCGTGCCGTCGCCACCGCCGGCCGCGAGTCGCCGGTACTCGCCGATCAGGAGCGCGGCCAGCTGGGGTGAGAAGACGGGTTCGCCGTCGGCGGCCCGCCGCAGCGCATCGCGCAGCTCCTCCGGCCGCGACGACTTCACGAGGTAGCCGACCGCGCCGGCGGCCACGGCGTCGAGCACGTCGCGCTCCGACTCGGAGACCGTGAGGATGACGACAGGGGCCTCGGACGCGACGGCCTGCGCGACCGAGACGCCGCCGCCCCCGGGCATGTGCAGGTCGCAGAGCACGAGGTCGGGCGACGTCGCGCGGACGGCGTCGACGGTGCCCGCGGCGTCCTCGGCCTCGGCGACGACCTCGAACCCGTCGCCCAGGTCGGCGCGGATGCCCGACCGCCAGATGTGGTGGTCGTCCGCGACGACAACCCGGATCGGGGTGGCGCCCCCACCTGCGGCGGTCACGGCACCCACAGGGTCACGTCGGTGCCCGAGCCGGGCGTGCTGTCGATCCGCAGGCCACCGCCCACGGCCTGCAGGCGCCCGCGCATCGAGCCGTCGATGCCGGCGCCCTCGACGGAGGGGGACGGGGTGAAGCCGGCGCCCTCGTCGTGCACGACGACCATGCTGCCCGACGGCGAGCGCCGGTCGACGCTCACCCAGACCTCGTCGACGCCGGCGTGCTTCGCGGCGTTGACCACCGCTTCCGACACCGCCGCGGCGAGCGCCTCTGCGTCGGACCCCGCCGCGGTCCCGGGGTCGATCACGACGAGGTGCGCGGTGACGCCGTGGCGGGCCTCGAGGCGAGCGAGCCGCGGACCGAGCAGGTCGGCGACCGAGCCGTCGTCCGCCGCGGCGCGGTCCGGTCCGCCGTCGGACGGGTCGCCCCGCAAGAACGCACGCAGCTCCGCGTCCTGCTCCCGCGCCAGCGCGACCAGCTCGTCGTCGGTGGAGCGGCGCTGGATGACGGCGAGGGTCTGGAGCACGCCGTCGTGGAGGGTGCGCGCCACCTCGGCGCGGGCCTGGGCCGCCGCGGCCTGCTCCGCGGTCGTGCGCAGCCGGGACGCCACCCAGCCGGCCACCCAGCCTGCGGCAGCCAGCAGCACGAACGTGCCGAGCGTCGACAGCACCTCGCCCTCGAGCCCGTCGAACGCCGCGGTGGCGACGAGGTTCCCGAGCCCGACGACCGCGCCGGCGGCCAGGCCGATCGCCGGGCCGACCGCGACGCCCGTCGCCACCACCGCGATCAACGGCCAGGCCGAGGCGAACGACTGCGGGTGCGGGCCGTCGTAGAGGACGTGGTCGGCGGTCACGGCGAGCACGGCGAAGGCGACGTCGACCGCTGCGCCGGGGCCGTCGATCCACCGGTCGCGGCGGCCGACCGCCACGGTCCAGATCGCCGACCACGTGGCGAGGACGGCGAGGAGGGCGAACGCGGGGGCCGGGTGGTCCAGCACGCCGGAGCTCGCGTCGACCGCGCACACGACCGTGGCCCACACGAGCGTGACGGCGCGGAGCGCGCCGAGGGCGAGCTCCATGCGTCGCTGGAGCGCCGCGGCGGTGGGCGTGACCCGTCCTCCCATCCCGCTCATCGTGCCCGCTCGACCTCCCGGACCGGCGCGACCGGGCCCGGTCGGCGGCGCCGCACCGCAGCGAGGACCGGGACGGCGCACACGAGCGGACCCACGAGCCACAGCGGCCGCTGCGACCACCAGGCGGCGTCCACGCGGTGGCCCGGAGGGAGGCCGAGCAGGTGGGAGGCGATCGCCCAGAACGCGGCGAGCGCCAGCATGTGCCAGACGTACACGGACATCGACCACGCGCCGGCACGGGCGAGCAGCCCCGCGTGCCGCTCGCACCACCGGGCCGACGCCCCGGCGAGCAGCGCGACGCCGCCGAGCTGCGCGACCGCGAGCGCGAGCACCATCGAGTTCGGCGGCGACATGTTCGACACGCGGTCGCCGGCGGCGCCGACCATCGAGCCCGGGTAGCCGCCCCACCGTGCGCCGATCGCGAGCAGCGCGACCCCGCCCAGGCAGGTCAGCACCTGCGCCCGCCGGGGCGCGCGCCGCAGCCGGTCGAGGTGGAACCCGAGCTGGTGGACCACCGCCCACACGAGCACGTACTGGCCGAGCACGTCGACGAGCGCGGTGACGTCGCCGAACACCGTCCACCGGTCGACGGCGACGACCAGCACCGCACCCACCACGACGGCACGGAGGCCCCACCGCCGGTCGAGCCACCGCGCCGCGGGCGCCAGGAGCACGAGCACGACGTAGACACCGAGGAACCAGAGCGGCGTGACCATGAGGACGACGCCGCGCACCACGTCGGCACGACCCGCCACCGCGGCGAGCGTCGCCGCCACGGCGGCGAGCCCGAGCAGCGGGAGCACCGGGGGGACGAGGCGGCCGAGCCGGTGCCGCAGGAACTTGCCGCCCCGTCGGCGGTCGCGCGCGTGCAGCGCGCCGCCGACGAGGAAGAACAGCGGCATCACCTGCGCCGCCCACGTGAGGAGCCAGAGCCCGGGCACGACCCCGATCGGGTTGCCGACGTGCGGGCCGTCGGCGCTCCAGCGCAGCGTGCTGAGCGACCAGTGCCAGACCACCACGACGACGAGCGCCGCAGCGCGGACGAGGTCGAGGACGGGGTCGCGCCGACCGTCCGCCGCGCTCACGACGCCACCGCCGGGCGGCCGGCGCGGCGGTCCGTGAGGGCCGAGATGACGACGTTCGACCGCCGCCACCCGCGGAAGGACCAGACGAACAGCGGCACCGCGACCGCGACGGACACGGCGACCTGGAGGAACGCCGACCACGTGAGCGGCGCGTCCGACGCGCCGGTGAGCGACGCGACCACCGCGTACACGTAGGCGACGAGGCGCACGACGCCGACCACCCCGGTGCACGTCGCCAACGTGCCGAACCACGCGCGTCGGCTGGGCGACCAGATCGCGTGCTCGGAGCGCGACTCGACCCGTCCGGCGAGGACGTGGGTCGTGACGGCGACGGGCGCGGCGACGAGCGCCACGGTGAGCGCCAGCGCGGCCAGCTCGCGGTCGGGCGCGACCGAGAGCAGCTGGTGGAGGCCGGTGGTCACGCCGACCGCGGTCAGGCCGACGGACCAGCACAGCGCGCCGTAGAGGAGCGAGTTCCGGTCCGAGCGCCGGAGCGAGCGGAACGACGTCGAGGCGGCGACGTCCGCGTCCCAGCCGGCATCGACCAACTCCACGGTGATGTCGGCGGGGGTCGCGCCGGCGTTGCGCTGGCGCACGAGCCACGGTTGCACGCCGTCGGACCAGCTGACGGTCGCGGCGCCGGTCACGGGCGGTGCCGGTCGGGGCGGCGCCTGGGTGTCGCGGGCAGTGGTGGGGGACATGTGGGACCTCCGCTCGGCCCACCGGTCGGCGGGCGTGGGTCCCACTCTCAGGAACCGACCGCCGGCCGACCACCCGGCTCCGCCCCCATCCGCGCGTGGGGGTCCCCTGGAGCCCCGGGGTGGATCCGGTCCGTCCGCCACGATCCGTGGTGCCCCAAGGGAGTCGGCGATCGAAACGGTGACGATCCGACACCTGTTTGTAACAGAGCGCCGCATCGTGGTTGACTGACCACCGTCATGCGTCGCTCGAACGTCATCCGCGCCGTCCGCCCGCTCGTCGCTGCCGCCCTCGCCGTCGCCGTCGTCGCTCCCGCGTTCGCGGGCGACGCCTCGGCCCAGGACGTCGGCAGCCAGCAGGCGCGCGTCAAGCAGCTCGCCACCGAGCTGACCGACCTGCAGAACCGGGCCAGCGTGCTCGACGAGCAGTACCTCGAGACCGGGCAGCGCCTCCAGCAGGCGCAGTCGCAGCTGTCGCAGAACCGCGCCGCGGTGGACGACGCGCAGTCGCACATGGAGCAGGCCCGCAAGGAGGCCAGCAGCTACGTCGTCAGCGCCTACATGGGTGCCGGCGCCGGGCTGGACGTCGCGCCCGGCACGGGCGACCCCAACCAGGCCGTCAACCAGAAGGTCCTCCTCGAGACGCTCCAGGGCGATCGCCAGCAGGTCGCGGACGACCTCCGCGCCGCCAAGCTCGACCTCGCGGACAAGCAGTCCGACCTCGAGTCGTCCGCGAAGCAGCTGTCCGACGCGCAGTCGAAGCAGAAGTCGATCCGCTCCGACCTGCAGGCGAGCGTGTCCAAGCAGCAGCAGCTGCTCGACGGCGCGAACGCCCAGCTGCAGGCCGCGGTCCAGGCCGAGCAGGCCCGCCGCGAGGCGGCCGCCGCCGCGGCCGAACAGGCCCGGGTCCAGGCGCAGGAGACGGCCGCAGCGAAGGCCGCGTCCGCCAGCATCGACGCCACCACGTCCTCCACGTCCGCGCCGACCACGGCCGCGAAGGGCGGGACCACCACCTCCACGAAGCCGAAGGCGACGGCGAAGCCCGGCGGGGCCCGCCCGATCGCGCCGGTCCCGTCCGGTCCGGTCTCGGCGCCCAACGGCGGTGCCGCAGCCGCGATCTCCGCCGCCCGCTCGGTCCTCGGCGTGCCCTACCGCTGGGCCGGCGCCTCGCCGTCCGGCTTCGACTGCTCGGGTCTCGTCATGTGGTCGTACGCGCACGCCGGTGTCGGCCTGCCGCACTCGTCGGGCGGCCAGTACGCCGCCACACAGCGCATCCCCGTGAGCGCGCTGCAGCCCGGCGACCTCGTGTTCTACGGCAGCCCCGTGCACCACGTCGGCCTGTACATCGGCGGCGGGCAGATGATCCACGCCCCGCACACGGGTGACGTCGTCCGGGTCGCGTCGATCTACGGGATGGGCGAGACGCCGATGGGCGGCCGCCTCCGCTGATCCGGCGGACCCGGCACGGTCCTCCTCGCCCGGCGACGTGAGGCGTGCCCGGTGCGGTCGAGATCGTGACGGTCAGGTGCCGGCCAGCCGCTCGATGAGCGGCGCCAGCTCCTCCATCGACGACGCGGACATCCCGATGTTCGAGATGCCGAACCGCTCGCGCCGCTCGCGCAGGTCCTCGGCGATCTGGTCGATCGTGCCGCACAGCGCGTGGGGTGTCCCGCGGGCCTCGTCGGGCGTGAGGCCGAACCCGCCGGCGAGGGCCTCGAACAGCTCGTCGCGGTCGTCGGTGACCAACGACAGGTGGATGCGCACGCCGAGCTCGAGCTCGTCGTAGCGCTCGCCGGCCGCCTCGCGGATCCAGGCGAGCTTCTGCTCGGTGGCGTCGGCCGTGGACGACGGCCCGGCGCGGTGGTCGATCACACCGGCCGCGAGCGTGGGGTTGAGGTGCACGACATCCGCGTGCCGCGCCGCCACCTCGAGGACGCGGCGTCCGCCACCGCCGATCACGATCGGGGGGCGGGGGCGCTGCGCCGGGAGCGGCGCGCCGACGAGGCCGTCGATGCGGTAGCTCGGCCCCTCGTGGTGCACCGGCTCGCCCGACCAGAGCGCGGTGATGATGCCGATCGCCTCCTCGAGCCGCGCGATGCGCCCGCCCGGTCGGTCGAGCGGGATGCCGGCCGCCTCGTAGTCGGTGGTCATCCACCCGGCGCCGATGCCGAACTCGAGCCGACCGCCGCTGAGGCGGTCGATCGTGGCGGCCTCCTTCGCGAGCAGCGCCGGGTGGCGGTAGTCGTTCGCGAAGACGAGGGAGCCGACGCGCAGGTCGGTCGTGGCGTCGGCGGCCGCCATGAGCGCCGCGATCGGCGAGAGCTGGTCGTCGAGGTGATCCGCCACGGTGAGGACGCTGACGCCGATGTCCTCCGCCCGCCGGGCCAGCGGCACGAGCGCCTCCGGCGATTCGAGGTGGGAGGCCTGCACGGTGAAGCGGAACGGTCGGGGGCGGGTCACGGGCGCAGGCTACGGCACCCGCGATCCCGGCCCGGACGGCGGCGGACCGACCGGTACGCTGCCCGCCCATGTCGAGCGACGTGGTGGCGATCCCCGGCTACGGGTCGGAGCAGTTCTCCTTCGGTGGCAAGGAGCGCACGGTCTACGTGCGCGGCGACGGCCCCGCGGTGATCGTGATGGCGGAGCTCCCGGGCATCACGCCGGGCGTGCTCGAGTTCGCCGGTCGCCTCGTCGACGCGGGCTTCACGGTGTTCGTGCCGCACCTCTTCGGCGAGCCCGGCGCCCCGATCGGCGCCGGCACCATGGCCAAGGCGGTCGTGCCCGCGTGCGTGTCGAAGGAGTTCCGTGCGTTCGCGATGCGGACGACCCCGCCGGCGATCGACTGGCTGCGCGCCCTCGCGCGTGAGGCGCACGCGCGCTGCGGCGGGCCCGGCGTCGGCGCGGTCGGCATGTGCTTCACCGGCGGGTTCGCGCTCGCGATGTCCACGGAGCCGGCGATGCTCGCGCCGGTGCTCTCGCAGCCCTCGCTGCCCATCGCGCTGAACAAGGCGCACGCCCGGGACCTCGGCCTGTCGGACCAGGACCTGCTGGCGGTGAAGGAGCGTGCGGCCGACGAGGACCTCTGCGTGCTCGGCCTCCGCTTCAGCGGCGACCGGCTCGTGCCCGGGTCGCGGTTCGAGTCGCTGCGGCGCGAGCTGGGCGACGCGTTCATCGGCGTCGAGATCGACTCGGCGCCGGGGAACGAGTGGGGGCACCGGAAGGCCGCCCACTCGGTGCTCACGGAGGACCTCCAGGACGAGCCGGGCCAGCCGACGCACGACGCGCTGCTCCAGGTCGTCGACTTCCTCCGCACCCGGCTCCAGACCACCGACAGCTGACCCCGGGTCACCCGCCCGTCTCCCTCCCCTCCCCACCGCTCTGTGATCCACCACGGGGGTGAACGACCCCATGGCGCATGACAGGGCTGCGGGGGCGGAGGGTGACGGAGGGCGCAGACCGGTCGAAGGGGGCCGTCAGGGGCCGGAAGTAGGATCGCTCCGTGAGCGCGGACCACCTCCTGGAGGGCCTGAACCCGGCCCAGTACGAGGCCGTGACCCACGGGGAGGGCCCGCTGCTCGTCGTCGCGGGAGCGGGGTCGGGGAAGACCCGCGTGCTGACCCACCGGATCGCCCACCTCATCGAGGAGCACCGGGTCTCGCCGTTCGAGATCCTCGCCATCACGTTCACGAACAAGGCCGCCGGCGAGATGAAGGAGCGCATCGGCAGGCTCGTCGGGCCGGTGGCGCAGAAGATGTGGATCTCCACGTTCCACTCCGCGTGCGTCCGCATCCTGCGTCGGGACGCCCAGCTCCTCGGCTACCCGTCCCAGTTCACGATCTACGACCAGGCCGACGCCGTCCGCCTCACCGGCTACGTCATCCGCGACCTCAACATCGACCCCAAGCGGTTCCCGCCGCGCTCCGTGCACGCCACGATCTCGGCGGCCAAGAACGAGGGCCTCGATGCCGAGGAGTACGCGGAGCGGGCGTCGGTCATCCACGAGCGGCGCATCGCCGACGTGTTCGCGGAGTACCAGGCGCGGCTGCTGAAGGCCGGTGCGATGGACTTCGACGACCTGCTCGGCGTCACGGTGGACCTCTTCCGCCGCGAGCCGCAGGTCCTCGAGCACTACCAGCAGCGGTTCGGGAACGTGCTCGTCGACGAGTACCAGGACACGAACCCGGTGCAGAACGACCTCGTGATGCTGCTCGGCGAGGAGCACCGCAACGTCTGCGTCGTGGGCGACCTGGATCAGTGCCTGCCCCCGGGCACGATGGTGCGCACCCCCGAGGGCGTGATCCCGATCGAGCGCGTGGCGGTGGGTGACACGGTGCTCGGGACGCTCGGCGGGAACGATCTCCGCCCGGCTCGCGTCTCGCAGGTGAAGACCGGCAGCTACCGGGGGTGGATCACGGAGGTGCGGGCCGGGAGCACCGTCCTGACGGGCACGCCGCACCACATCGTCCCCGCACGCATGGACGCGGTGCCCGGCACGCAGGTCGTCTACCTCATGTACCGCGCCGACCGCGGGTACCGGATCGGTCGCACGAAGGCGATCCGCTCCGACGGCCAGGGCAACCCGGAGCTCGGGTTCAAGGTCCGGGTGAACCAGGAGCACGCGGACAAGCTGTGGGTCCTGCGGGTGTGCGACTCGCTCGCCGAGTCCGCCTTCTACGAGTCCTGGTTCGCGGCACGGTACGGGCTCCCGACCGCGTGCTTCCACGCCGTCGGTCGTGAGCGCATGGCGCTCGACGACCGGTGGATCGAGCGCCTGTACGACGGGTTGGACACCGCCACGGCGGCGAAGCAGCTGATGCAGGACTTCGAGCTGCACCCCGACTACCCGCACCACCGACCGCAGAACGGGCGGCGTCGGCAGTCGCTCAACCTCACGATGTTCTCGGACCGTCGGGGTGCGGGGCCGACGCACCGGGTGCAGTGGTCGACCAACCGGCGCGACGTCGCAGAGCGGATCGAGGCGGGCGGGTACGAGGTGCGAGGACTCGGCGGCTCGCGCGCCGGCTACCGCTTCGAGACGGCACGTCGGGACTACACGGAGGCGCTCGCGCTGGCACGGTCCGTCGCCGAGGCGGGTGGGCTGGAGCTCCGCCGGCGCATGGCCGTCGGCGACGCCGTCTACGACTACACGCCGCTCTCGCACCTCAGGCGCGGGATGGTCGTGCTCGTCGAGGAGGACGGCCGGCTCGTGGAGCGACGGGTCGACTCGGTCGAGTTCGTCCCGTACGACGGCCCGGTCCACGACCTGCAGGTCGACGACGCGCACTCGTACGTCGCCGACGGGATGCTCGTGCACAACTCGATCTACGCGTTCCGCGGGGCGGACATGCGGAACCTGCTCGAGTTCGAGACGACCTTCCCCGACGCCACCGTCGTCGTGCTCGAGCAGAACTACCGCTCCACCCAGACGATCCTCGACGCGGCCAACGCGGTGATCGCGAACAACGCCTCGCGCAAGCCGAAGGACCTGTGGACCGAGTCGGGGGCCGGCGCCAAGATCGTCAAGTTCCACGGCGAGGACGAGAGCGACGAGTCGCAGTGGGTCGCCCACCAGATCTCCACCCTCCACGAGGGCGGTGACCTGCGCTGGTCCGATCTGGCCGTCTTCTACCGCACGAACGCCCAGAGCCGGGTGCTGGAGGAGCAGTTCCTGCGCTCCGGGATCCCCTACCGGGTGGTGGGCGGCACCCGGTTCTACGACCGGCGGGAGATCAAGGATGCGCTCGCTTACCTCAAAGCGGTGGTCAACCCGACCGACGAGGTGAGCGTGAAGCGTGTGCTCAACGTGCCGAAGC
This sequence comes from Actinomycetes bacterium, assembly GCA_023392475.1. Lineage (GTDB taxonomy): Bacteria > Actinomycetota > Acidimicrobiia > Acidimicrobiales > Microtrichaceae > JAEVZA01. The sequence goes on from JAEVZA010000014.1 coordinate 14,701, forward strand.
GCGGCGTCGGCGACCAGACGGTCGGTCGCCTCGACGCGTACGCGCGCTCGCACGACATGACCTTCATGGACGCGCTCCGCCGCTGGGACGATGCCGGCGTGTCGGCCCGATCGGCTCGTGGCATCGAGACGTTCGTGAACCTGGTCGACGAGCTGGGCACCGAGGTGGCCGACGGTCCGGGGGCGCTGCTCGAGCGCATCGTCGACCGCACCGGCTACGGCGCGGAGCTGGAGGCCGAGAACACGATCGAGTCGGAGGGTCGGCTCGAGAACCTGGCGGAGCTCGTCGGGATGGCCCGTGAGTTCGGCACGGTCGACGAGTTCCTCGAGCAGGTGTCGCTCGTCGCGGACACCGACCAGCTGCCCGACACGGAGGACCCGTCCGACACCGGCGTCGTCCTCATGACGCTGCACGCGGCCAAGGGGCTCGAGTTCCCCGTCGTGTTCATGGTCGGCATGGAGGAGTCGGTGTTCCCGCACATGCGGGCGCTGACGGAGCCGGCGGAGCTCGAGGAGGAGCGGCGGCTCTGCTACGTCGGCATCACCCGAGCGCGCGAGCGCCTGTACCTGTCGCTCGCCTGGTGCCGCACGTTGCACGGCTCCACCCAGTACAACCCGCCGAGCCGGTTCCTCGACGAGATCCCGGCCGAGCTGGTCGAGGAGGCGGCGGCGAGCCGCAGCCAGCGGTCGCGCTCGTCCCAGCGCTCGGGCGGGTGGGAGTCCACGTCGTGGTCGCCGCGCGGCCGCGAGCGCCAGGTGGAGCGAGCGATGCGGCCGGCGCCGCCCGAGCAGTCGGGCGCGCACCAGCTGAACATCCGGGTGGGGGATGACGTCGTGCACACCAAGTGGGGCGAGGGCGTCGTGCTGCACCTCGAGGGGCAGGGCGAGAAGACGGAGGCGGTCGTGCGCTTCCCGACGGTGGGCGAGAAGCGCCTGCTCCTGTCCTGGGCCCCCATCGAGAAGGTGGTGCGGTGACCCTGCGCCTCCTGCGGCGCGTCGACGTCGCGGTCCGCCACCACCTCACGCTCGCCGACCTCGCCGATCAGCTGGCCGCCATGCACGGCGACCGGTTGATGGCCACGGAGGTCCACGGCGACCCGGGTTCGAGCCGCGTCGGCACCTTCACGTTCGAGCGCGCCGCTGCGCAGGTCGAGAAGTGGTCCGCCGCGGTCGCGGCCCGGAGCGAGCCCGGCCGGCCCGTCGTCATCGCCACGGAGAACGGCATCGAGCAGTTCCTGCTGTGCCTCGCGGTGAGCCGCGCCGGCGGGCTGCCCGCCCCGGTCAACCCGCAGATGAGCTCGGCGGAGGTGCGCCACGTCATCCAGGACTCGGGCGCGTCGCTCGTCATCCGGGACACGTCGGAGCTCTCGGTCGGGCCCGGTTCGAGGAGCCACCTCGAACGGCCTGCCACCCCGTCGCCCGACGACGTGGCGGCGCTCTTCTACACGTCGGGCACCACCGGGGCGCCGAAGGGCGCGGAGCTCACGCACCGGGCGCTCGTCGGGTCGCTGGCCCGCGTCGCTGCCTGGCCGGGTCGGATCCGCCACGACGAGATCGTCCTCAGCCTCCCGGTCGCGCACATCATGGGGTTCGTCTCGCTGCTCGCACCGGCGCTGGCCGGCGTGTCCGTGTTCTTCATGCCTCGCTTCTCGGCCGAGGCGGTGCTCGACGCGATCGAGGAGCGCCGGTCGAGCGCGTTCATGGGCGTGCCCGCCACCTACCGGCTCCTCCTCGAGGCTGGCGCCGAGGACCGGGACCTGTCCTCGATCCGCGTGTGGATGACCGGTGCCGACGTGATGCCGGCCGACATCGCCCGCCGCTTCAAGTCGTTCGGCGCCTCCTTCGACCTGCCCCTGATCGGACCGGTCGGCGAGGCCGCGTTCTTCGAGGGCTACGGCATGGTCGAGGTCGGCGGCGGCGTCGCCGCGAAGGTCTCGCCCCCGCTCCTCCCCGTCGGCCTCGGCGACTCGCTCGGGATGCCGATGCCGGGCTGGCGATTCCGGGTGACCGACGACGACGGCGACCGGGTGCCGTCGGGCTCGGTCGGCGAGCTGCAGGTCAAGGGTCCCGGCGTGCTCCGTGGCTACTGGGGCGACCCCGACGCCACCAAGGGGGCGCTCACGGACGACGGCTGGTTGCGCACGGGTGACCTCGTCCGCTCGGGTCCCCTCGGGATGGTCATGTTCCAGGGTCGTGCGAAGAACGTCATCAAGTCGGGCGGCTACAGCGTCTACGCGCTCGAGGTGGAGGCCGACCTCGAGGAGCACCCCGACGTGCTGGAGGCCGCCGTCGTCGGGCTCGACCACGCCCGCCTCGGCGAGGTGCCGGTCGCGGCGGTGCGCCGCCGCAAGGGCTCGCGCCTCACCACCGACGAGCTCATCACGTGGTCGCGCCAGCGCATGGCCAGGTACAAGGCGCCGCGCCAGGTCGTGTTCGTCGACGACCTGCCCCGCACGGGCACGCGGAAGCTGCAGCGCGACAAGCTGCGACCGCTCTTCGCCGACTCCCAGGCGTCGTGAGCGGCTCGGCGCCGGAGGGTGGCGGCGCGGCGGACCCGGACGCGCTCCCCGAGCCGGGCGTGCTCTTCGTGCCCGACGCCGGCACCTGGACGCCCACCCGCCTGGCGCGGGGACCGTGGGACCCGGGCGCGTGCCACGGCGGCGCGCCGGCGGCGCTGATCGCCCCCGAGCTCGAGCTGCTCGACGCGCCGGTCGAGATGCGCCTCGCCCGCATCACGATCGAGCTCCTCCGCCCGGTGCCGCTCGTGCCCCTCACGCTGACCGCCGAGGTGGTCCGCCCCGGCGCGAAGGTCGGGCTGCTCGAGGCCACGCTGTCCCGCGCCGACGACCGGCAGGTCCTCGCCCGGGCCCGCGCGCTGCGCATCCGCGCCGTCGAGGTGGACTTCGACGACGGGGTGGACGAGCGCCCGCCGAGCCGGCCCGAGGACCTGCGGCCCGCCGCGCCGCGGGAGATGTCGCCGACCGGCGGCAACGACTACGAGGCGTACCACAACATCGCCGTGGAGCACCGTTGGGCGGTCGGCCGGTTCGGCGAGCCGGGTCCGGCCTGGGACTGGATCCGCCTCCGCGTGCCGGTGGTGCCCGGCGAGTCGCCCTCCGGGTGGCAGCGTGCGATGGCGGCGGCGGACTTCGCCAACGGCATCAGCGCGGTCGCGCCGTTCGACGGCACGTCGCTGTTCATCAACCCCGACCTCACCGTCCACCTGTGGCGGGAGCCCGTGGGGGAGTGGATCGGCATGGAGGCGGTGACCCGGACGTCGACCTCGGGCATCGGCACGAGCGACAGCGCGATGTGGGACGTCGACGGGCGCATCGGCCGCGGCGCGCAGTCGCTCCTCCTCGACCGGCTCTGACCCGCCCGTCGCGGGCCGAGGCAGCCGACGAGCGGCCGGGTCGATCGGCCCGGGCCGGTCGACGTGGGTCGCCCGGCCCCCCGGTGGCGGGCGATCGACCCGGGGGATCGGGGTTTCCCGCGGCGTGGCGCCCTGATCACGCTTCAAGGTTCTGGGACCCACCGTCGATACACGGACAGCGCACCGATCAGGTCGGTCGGTGTCGCCGCTGGGAGCTGGGGAGATGTCTGTGGTCCGGAAGGTCCGCCGCGCGCCGGTCGTCGCCGGGGTCGTGGTGCTGGTCGCCATCGCCGTCGCCTGCGAGGCCAACCCGCCGGCGAACCCGCCCGCGCCCGCGCCGCTGCCGCCGGCCAACGACGTGGCGGCACCGACCACCGTGCCGCCCACCACTACCGCTGCACCGACCACCGTGCCGCCGACGACGGCACCTCCCACGACCGTCGCGCCGACGAGCTACATCACGCCCGGCGAACGGCTGCCGCTCGGCGGGTGCGCCGTGTTCCCGCGGAACAACGTCTTCCACGCGACCGTCACGGCGCTGCCCACCGTGCCGCAGTCCTCCACGATGGTGGCCGCCGGGGGCGGCAGCGCCGTGAGCGTCCGCGCCGGCTTCGGGGCGAACGTCTACGACGGGTCTCGCGCCGGCCAGCCGACGAACGTGCTCGACGCCCGCACCGCCGCGACGCAGAACATGATCGTGTCCTTCGACCAGGCGTCCCGCTCGGAGACCGGGCCGGTGCCGTGGCCCGACAACCCCCGCTTCGAGGGGTGGCCCGGCCGGGCGTGGGACAAGCACCTCCAGGTGCTCGACACCTCGACCTGCACGAGCTGGGAGCTCATCAACGTGCAGCCGCCGTACGAGAACTACTACGGCGCACTGCTGAACCGCTGGTACACGGACAAGATCGTGACGGCCGACCTGTCCTCCAACACGCCCCGCGCCAAGGGCATGGTCACCGCCGCCAACTTCTCGCTCCTCGCCGGGTTGGTCCGCTACGACGAGGTCGCGTCCGGGAGCATCGACCACGTGATGACGATGTCGTTGCCGACGGTCCGCTCCGGCCCGCAGGTGTGGCCGGCGATGGGCTCGGACGGCAAGTCCACCGATCCGAACACGCCGCCGATGGGCTCGTGGCTCCGCCTCAAGAGCTCGGTGGACCTCAGCCGCCTGTCGCCCCAGGCCAAGGTCGTGGCTCGGGCGCTGCAGGTGCACGGGGTGGTCGTCGGCGACACGGGGCCGTACGCCTCGATCGACGGCGAGCCCGACGTCCGCTGGAACGACGCGGACCTGCTCTCGCTGCGGGGACTGACGCTGTCCGACTTCGAGGTGGTCGACCCGACCCCGATGAAGGTCGCGGACAACTCGTTCGCCATCCGCTGACGGCGGCGGGCCGTCCGGGCCATCCGGGCCGCCGGCTCAGTTGGCGCCCGGCTTCTTCTCGTCGGGCTTCAGGTCGATGATCAGGTTCCCCTCGGCGTCGATGTGCCAGGGGTACTTGTCGAGGACGCTGCCGTCGCTGCCCGACGTGCCGTCGGCCGACCACGTGACGTCCCGGCACAGCGAGCCGGTGTCCCGGCCGCCACCCTCGTCGCTGTGGCGCTCCTCGAACAGGTTGCGCTCGGCGTTCCACGAGAGGAAGCAGCCCTCGGCCGCACCGGGCGGCACCGCGTCCAGCGCCACCCACTGGAGCTTGTCGTCGGTGCCGAAGTGGTTCACGTAGATCGGCAGGCGCTGGCCGCGACCCGAGACGTCGCTGAAGAGGAGCGGACCGTCGTCGCGGATCTGCCGGGCGGCCCGGGCGGCCTGGCCGGCATCGAAGACGTCGTCGCCCAGGTTGACCTGGACCGGCCCCTTGCCGCCCGACGCGAGGACGATCATCGCCCAGGCGGCGCCGACGGCGATGAGGAGGACCACCACCGCGATGACGACCGAGGTGATCTGCTTGGATCCGCTGCGGCGCTCGACGGGCATCAGCGGAGGCGGTGGATCGGGGCGGACGTCACGGTCCCAGTATCGCGATGGGCGCCCGCGAGGCCGAACTCGGCCGGGCGGGTCGGGCGTCACTCGGTCCGGAGGACCTCCGCCGGCCGGAGCCGCGCCGCCCGCCGTCCGGGCCACCAGGACAGCAGGTTGGCGACGAGGAGCGCCCCGGGGATGACCAGCAGGACGGCGGTCAGCCCGATGGGCGCCACGTAGAGCATCGGCGTCGACTCGGCCACCGACCGCCACCCGACCCGCCCGAGCACGAGGCCCAGGGGCAGGCCGATCACGAGCCCGATCGCTGCGACGGTGGTCGCCTGCCACGAGAGCGCGAAGCGGGTCTGGCGCGGCGTGAGGCCGAGCACCCGGAGCACGGCGAGATCCCCGGCGCGGCGCCGCACCACGCTCGCCGAGACGTGGGCCAGGGTGCCGATGGCCAGGAGGATGGTGAAGGCGCCGAACAGGATCGGCAGGACGCGGACGTTGCGGAGGCTGACGAGGTCGGTCGGGATCGTCCTCGTGGTCGCGCCGGCGAGGGGCTCGACGGCCCGGTCGAGGCGCCGCGTCGCCGCGGCGACGTCGACGCCGGTGTGCAGCCGCACCAGCTGCTCCGGGAGCGCGGGGATGGACAGCGGGTTCGACGGGTCGCCGTCGGGCCGGATGAGGCGGCGGAGCTGCGGGTCGGAGACGAACGCGCCCTGGTCGAAGCTCGAGTGCGGCGTCGTGGGCAGCAGCACGATCCCCACGACTCGCAGCCGGACCGGATCGCCGCCCGTCTGCGGGCGCACCGAGACGTGCCCCCCGACGCGGACCCCGTAGGCCTCGGCCGTCTGCGGACCCAGCGCGATCTCACCCGTGCGCGTGGGAGGTCGGCCCTCCAGCATCGTGAAGTCGAGGCGACCCTTCCGGTGCACGAGCGAGTAGGTCGGCTGCGTCACCCGGTCGATCACGAGCAGCGCCCGGAACACGCCGGCCGACGCGGCCACGTCGTCGGACGCGTCGACCTTGCCCTCCGCCTCGGGGAACGTCGCGAGCGCCGACGGGTCGTTCGCCCCCACCTCGACGTCCCACGTCGATCCGATCCGGGCGGGGTTCGCCAGCGCGTCGTCGATCCCCGCCGAGAGGGTGAAGGCGCCGACGATGCCCAGGATGCCGATGACCGCGCCGGCGAGGGCCGGCCTGGTGGGCAGCGCGCGCCGCCCCCGCCCGGGCTCCAGCGCCATCTGTGCGCCGGTGGTCACGACGACGGGCGCCCCGGTCCGGCGCAGCCGTCGCACGAGTCGCGAG
>JAEVZA010000091.1 GCA_023392475.1 Actinomycetes bacterium
CGCCACCGCCCTCGTCGAGCGCGGCGGCCTCGACTCGCTCGCCGACGTCCACGAGCTCGCCGACCGGTCCGAGGACCGGGCGGGCACGCCCGTCGGGGTGGTCATCGACCGCAACGGCGCCGCGCCGGGCGGCATCACCGTCGAGCGCATCCACGCGGACCCTGCCGACGTCCCGGCCCTCACCGACCGCCTCCGGGACGTCGACGGCGTGTTCGCGGCGGCGCCCGACCAGCGGGTCTCGGTCACCGCCGACCCGCTCGAGGCCCAGCAGTACGGCCCGACCCGCATCGGCGCCCGGTCCCTGCCCGCCACCACCGACGGGCGCGGCACGACCGTGGCGGTCGTGGACACCGGCGTGACCGCCACCCACCCCGACCTCGTCGGTCCCCTGCCCGACGGCCGGCCCCGCGTGGCCCAGGGCCGCACCTTCCTGCTCGGCGACCCGGCGACGGGCTCACCCGGCACCACCGACCCGCACGGCCACGGCACCCACGTCGCCGGCATCATCGCCGCGGCCCGCGGCGACGGCGTGGGCGGTTCCGGCGTGGCGCCCGGGGCGCAGATCCTGCCCGTGCGGGTGCTGAACCAGCTGGGCACGGGCTGGTCGTCCGACGTCGCCGCCGGCGTGCTCTGGGCGCACCAGCAGGGCGCGGACGTGATCAACCTGTCGATCGGCTCGGCGGGGGTCACCCCGCCCGACCTGTCGATCGCCCTCGAGTTCGTCACGAGCGACCGCAGCCGCGGCAAGCCGCCCTCGATCGTCGTGGCCGCCGCGGGCAACGCCGGCCCGACCTCGCTGCCGCAGTGGCCCGGCGACCACCCCGACGTGATCGCGGTGGCCGCCACCGACGCCGCCGACCACATCGCGCCGTACTCCTCGTGGGGCGGCTACGTGGACGTCGCGGCGCCCGGCGACGGCATCCTCTCGACCTGTCGCACCGGCGGCTGGTGCGCGATGTCGGGCACCTCGATGGCCACGCCGATGGTCTCCGGCGCGGCGGCCATCCTCCGCCAGATCGACCCGGGTCGCGGGCCGGGCGACGTGCTCACCCGCCTGCAGTCGACGGCCGTCGACCTCGGCACGCCCGGCTGGGACTCCGCGTCCGGCGCCGGGCGCATCGACCTCGTGGCGGCCGCCGCCTCGGGCGCCCCGGCGACCCGACAGGGGCCGACGGCGCTCACCGGGTCCGTCGACTACGCCTTCAACGACCGGCGGCGGGTCGCCATGGGCGGCACGGCGTTCGACCCCGACGGGGCGCCGCTGATCCACGTGATCACCACGACGGGCGGGCGCACCACGGTGCACGACGTCGTGGCCACGAACGGCCGGTGGGAGGCGCTGTGGGACGACGGCGCCGGGTCGGTCGACGCGTGCGCGGTCGGCGTCGACAACCCGGGCGGGAACGGCGTCCTGCTCGGCTGCCGCCAGCTGCTCGTGAAGTGACGGTGCCCCGGGCGTGCGTCCATGCGCTACCGACGGCTGCCCATCGAGCGGCGCCGTCGGTGGATCCCACGGCCCCTAGCGTGCGTCCATGCGCTACCGACGGCTGCCCATCGAGATCGAGTCGCCGGAGGAGCGGGGCTACGCCACCATCCGCCACAACCTGACCGAGAGCTCGTACACCGATCAGCGGCTCGAGGACTACGGGGTGGACCTCGGCGGGTTGACCATGGCCTACGGCGACCACCGGGGCCTGCCCGGCCTGCGGGAGCTCATCGCCGCGCAGGCACCCGGGTGCTCCGCCGCGGACGTGCTCTGCACGCCGGGTGCGGCCGCCGCCCTGTTCTTCGTGGCGACCGCGCTGCTCGGACCCGGTGACCACGTCGTCGTCGAGCACACGAACTACGCCACCAACCTGGAGACGCCGCGGGCCATCGGCGCGGACGTGACGACGATCGAGCTCCGCATGGAGGACGGCTACGCGCTCGACCTCGACCGGGTGGCGGCGGCGATCCGGGACACGACCCGGCTCGTGTCGGTGACCACGCCGCACAACCCGACCGGCACGGTGCTCGACCGGTCCACGCTCGACGGCCTCGTCGAGCTGGCCGAGCGCCACGACCTGCGCCTGCTCGTCGACGAGACGTACCGCGACATGAGCCACGGCGAGCCGCTGCCGGTGGCGGCGTCGCTGTCGGACCGGGCCGTCAGCGTGTGCTCCCTGTCCAAGACCTACGGCCTGCCGGGCATCCGCCTCGGCTGGGTGGTCACCCGCGACCGTGCGCTCCAGGAGATGCTGCTCGCCGCGAAGGAGCAGGTGGTGATCTGCGGCTCCGCCCTGGACGAGGAGGCCGCCCGCCAGGTTCTCGCCCGGCGTGACGAGCACCTCCCGCGCCTCCTCGCCGACGTCGCGGCCCGGACCGAGCGGGTCACGGGGTGGCTGGCCGAGCAGGACTGGCTCGACGCCGTCGCACCGCAGGCCGGCGTCGTGTGCTTCCCGCGGCTCCGCGGGTCGGCAGTCGGCGACGTCGACGGCTGGTACCGGTCGATCAACGAGGCCGGCGCGTACGTCGGGGAGGGCCACTGGTTCGACGCCGACCGCCGCCACTTCCGGCTCGGCTTCGGCTGGCCGGCCCCCGACGAGCTCGACGACGGGCTCGCGGCGCTCGCCGCCGCGGCGGGCCGATGAGCGAGGAGCTGCCGGGCGACCGGGTCGAGGAGGACGACCGCACGCTGCGGATCCGCCTGCACCTCGACCGGCTGGAGGACCTGTTCGAGGTGCCCGCCACCACGCCGTGGTCGCCGGCCTACCGGCCGTGGATGCGCACGAGCGCGTCCGACTTCGTCATCGGCGCCATCTACGCCCACCCGCGCTGCCGCGCCCTGTCGGTCACCTTCTCGGTGCCGCGCGAGCTGTGGACCGAGGACCTCACCGAGCGCACCAACGCCGCGGTGAGCCGGGCCGCCGAGGCCTGGCAGGTGGAGTCGCGGCACGCCACGAAGCGCACGGAGTTCGTCGCGCTCCGCGTGCTGGCGTGGAGCGTCGTCGTCATGGTCGCCGCGCTGTCGTTCAACGTGTGGACGGCGGACGAGGAGAACACGATCGTCCGCGTCATCGGCGACTCGGTCGGCGTCCTCGGCTGGCTCGCGATCTGGTACCCGCTCGACCTGCTCGTGTTCGACCGGCTCGACCGCAAGGTCGACCGGCGGGCCCGGCGGGCGCTCGACGCCGCCGAGATCCGGGTGGTGCCTACGCCGTGACCGGCGCGTGTTTGCGCGGGCCCGGCGAGAACGTCACCGGCAGGCGCTTCACGCCCCCGATGAAGTTGGAGCGCAGCATCTCGGCCTCACCGGCGGAGGTGATGTCGGGCATGCGGCTGAAGATCTCGGCGAAGATGATCTCGAGCTCGAGCTTCGCCAGGTTGGCGCCCAGGCAGTAGTGCGCCCCGCCGCCGCCGAACGCCACGTGCTCGTTCGGGGTGCGCTCGATGTCGAAGGTGAACGGGTCGTCGAACACCTCCTCGTCGCGGTTCGCCGAGATGTGCCAGATGAGGACCTTGTCGTCCTCCCGGATCTCCCGCCCGCGGATCTCCGTGCCGGTCGTGGCCGTGCGGCGGAAGTGCAGCACCGGCGTGGCCCAGCGCAGCACCTCGTCGATGGCGGTGGAGACGTACGCGGGGTCGTCGGACCGGTCGAGCAGCTGGCGGAACTGGTCGGGGTGGGTGAGCAGCGCGTGCATGCCCGCCGACGTGGCGTTGCGCGTGGTCTCGTTGCCGGCCACGGTCAGCAGCAGCATGAACATGTCGAACTCGAGCTCGCTCAGCGACTCGCCCTCGATCTCGGCGTTGATGAGCGTGGTCACGATGTCGTCGCGCGGGTCCTCGCGCCGCGCCGCGGCGAGGCCGTTCGCGTAGGTGAAGATCTCGGTGGCGGCGCGGAGCGGCTTGTCGGGGTCGTCGGGGTCCTGGTACTCGGGGTCCTGGGCGCCGATCATCGTGTTCGACCAGTCGAACATCAGCCGCCGGTCCTCCTGCGGCACGCCCATGATCTCGGCGATGGCCTGGAGCGGGAGCTCGGCGGCGAGGTCGGACACGAACTCGCAGGAGCCCGCCTCGATCACGTCGTCGACGATCAGCTCGGCCCGGTAGCGGAGGTGCTGCTCCAGCAGGTTGATCATCCGGGGCGTGAAGCCCTTGTTCACGAGCCGGCGGTAGCGGGTGTGGGTCGGCGGGTCGGAGTCGAGGAGCAGCACGCCGCGGGTGTCGAAGTCGCCGTCGATGTCCATGCGCTGGGTGCCGCCGCGCTGGCTCGAGAACGTGGCGGTGTCCCGGTTCACGGTCTGGAGGTCGACCAGCTTCGTGACCGACCAGAAGCCGGGCCCGTCGGGCTCCTCGCTCCAGTGCACCGGATCCTGCTCCCGCAGGACCTCGAACATCTCGTGGTGCCGGCCCGCCACGAAGGCGTCGAGGTCGAGCAGATCCACGTCGGACAGCTGCATCTTCGTCATCGGTCCCCCCGGGGGTGGTGGGTTCGTGCGTCCGCCGAGGACCCTACCCCCTGAACGAACGTTCAATCGGGCCTTGAACGAACGTTCGGTCGGTTGTTACCGTCCGGTCATGGCGCTCCTCGACGAACCGACCGCGATCGACTTCACGGACCCCCACACCTTCGACGACCCGTGGGACCTGTACGCCTGGCTGCGGGCCCAGCCCGGCCTCCACCGCGACGAGGCGAACGACCTCTACGTCGCCGCCCGCCACGCGGACGTGTTCACGATCAGCCGCGAGCCGGAGACGTTCTGCAACCGGTACGGCGTCCGCCCGAAGATCGCCGGCGACATGTCGATCATCACGCTCGACGGCGAGGAGCACATCCGCCAGCGTCGGCTCATCAACCAGGGCTTCACGCCCCGCCGGGTCCGCGAGCTGATCCCCCACGTGCGCCAGCTCACCAACGAGATCGTGGACAAGATCGCCGCCAAGGGCGACGTGGACTTCGTCGAGGAGTTCGCGATCCACGTGCCCCTGATCATCATCTGCGAGCTCATGGGCCTCGATCCCGAGCAGCGCCTCTCGATGTACGCGTGGTCCGACGCGATGATGGCCGGCGACGGCCACGTCGAGGCCGACGACCCCGTGCTGCACGCGGCGGCCCACGCGTTCGGCGAGTACGCCACGATGTGCATCGAGCTCATCGCGGAGCGCCGCCAGGACCCGCAGGACGACATCATCTCGATCCTCACCACCGCCTTCGACGCCGGCGACCTCGCCAAGGAGCACAAGGCGCTGCAGGGCATGACCGAGGAGGCGCTCGCCGCGCGCGAGGCCAACGACGGCGGCCTGAACGACGACGAGCTGCTCGCCTTCCTCGCCGTGCTGCTCGTGGCCGGCAACGAGACGACCCGCAACGCGATCTCCGGTGGGCTCGTCGCGCTCTCGCAGTTCCCGGAGCAGAAGCAGCTCATGCTCGACCACCTGTGGGACGACGAGTTCATGGACCGGGCGGTCGACGAGCTCATCCGCTACGTCACGCCCGTGCTGTCGTTCCTCCGGACCGTCACCCACGACCACACGTACAACGGGCAGGACCTGAAGGAGGGCGACCGCGTCCTCATGCTGTACGCCTCGGCGAACCGCGACGAGACGGTGTTCGACCGGCCCGACGAGCTCGACCTCACCCGCGAGGCGAACCCGCACCTCGCGTTCGGCATCGGCCCGCACTTCTGCCTCGGCGCGAACCTCGCGCGCATGGAGGTCAAGACGGTGTTCCAGGAGCTGCTGAGCCGCCTGCCCGACATCGCCGTGCCCGAGGGCGTCGCGCCGGGGCGCGGGGAGTCGTCGCTCGTGATCGCGCTCGAGGACATCCCGGCGTCGTTCACGGCCTGCCCCGTGCACCACGACTGACAGACTCGGCGCATGAGCACCGCCGAGGTCCGGCCGAACCAGCGGGACCACATCCTCGACACCGCGCTGCGCCTCATGTCCGAGCGCGGCGCGGTCGGCATGAGCATGCGGCAGCTGGCGTCCGCCTGCGACCTGCAGGTCGCGGCGATCTACCACTACTTCGACTCCAAGGACGCGCTGCTCGCCGCGGTCGTCGCCGAGCGCCAGTACGGCACCCGGATGGCCGACCCCCTGCCGGTCGACCCGTCGGCGTCCGCCGAGGAGCGGCTGCACGAGGTGTTCCGCTTCGTGTTCACGGGCGCCCTCGAGGAGCAGTCGATCTGGCGCCTCGTCCTCGGCGAGGGCATGCGTGGCGAGGAGACGGTCGTGCCCGTCGGGCGCGAGCTCCTCGAGCTGCTGTTCCCTGCGGCGCGCAGCTGGATCGAGCAGGCGGTGCCCGAGATCCGGGACCCGGAGGCCGTGGCCCGGCTGCTCGTCGGCCAGATGCTCGCCGGGTTCGTGCGCCACGTGTTCCGGCCCGACGAGGACCCCGAGGTCATCGCCCGCGAGAGCTCCGGGCCGCTGGTGGCGCTGGCCCTCGGCTGATCGACCGGCTCAACCCGGGGCCGCGGGCGCCGATCGGACATCCATGGCGACCCACACCCCGCGCCGGGCGCTCCCCGGCGAGACCGTCCTCGTCACCGGCGCGTCGAGCGGCATCGGTCGGACGACCTCGCTGCACCTCGTCGGCCTCGGGTACCGGGTGCTGGCCGGCGTCCGCCACGCCGCCGACGGCGAGCAGCTCGCCGCCGACGCCACGCGCCCCGACCTCGTCCACCCGCTGATCGTCGACGTCACCGACGCCGAGCAGGTCGCCGGGGCCGCCACCGCCACCGCCGAGCTGGCGGGGCCGGCCGGGCTCACGGCGCTGTTCTCGAACGCGGGCATCGCGGAGCTGCACGGCGACACGTCCTGCGAGGGGTGCCCCATCGAGGTGCAGGAGCGCACGATGGCGGTCAACCACTTCGGCGCCGTGCGCGTGACGCAGGCCGTGCTGCCGCAGCTCCGCGCCTCGCGCGGCCGCATCGTCGTCAACACCGCGCTGATGGCCCGGCTCGCGCTGCCGTTCAACGCCGGCTACGCCGCGTCGAAGAGCGCCCTCGAGGCGTGGATGGAGACGCTGCGGCGCGAGGTCGCGCCCCACGGGGTGCACGTCTCGATGGTCGAGGCCGCCGCCATCGCCACGAACCTCACGAGCGACGCCGCCGACGTCACGGCCGACGGGCCCTACCCGGAGCAGCACGGGTTCCACGAGTCCGCCCAGCGGCGGCTCGCCGCGCACGCGGACGACGCCTCGGTGTCGCCCGAGCGGTTCGCGGAGCGGGTCGTCGAGGCGATCCAGTCGCCGAGGCCGCGGCGCCGCTACGTGGTGGGCGGCGGCAGCCGCCCGCTCGACGCGCTCTCCCACCTGCCGGCGGCGGCGCAGGACCGCGTGCTCCGCGCCCTCGTCCGGCGCCCCGCGCGCTGAGGGCGGCCGGCCCGGGGCGTCAGCCCTCGAGGAAGGGCTCGACCCGGTCCTTGGGCCGCCCGATGATCGCCCTGCCGCCCTTCACGAGCACGGGCCGCTGCAGCAGCTCGGGGTGCTCCGCGAGCACGGCCACCACCTGGTCGGCCGTCGCCACGTCGTCGTCGGTGAGCCCGAGCTTGGCGAAGTTGGCGTCCCGACGGACCAGGTCCGTGGGCGGGTCCTCGAGCTGGTCCAGGAGCGCCGCGATCTCGTCGGCCGACGGGCGCTGGGCCTTCAGCAGGTAGCGCCGCTCCTCCACGTCGACCCCCAGGTCGGCGGCCACGGACACCGCGTACTTGGACGTGCTGCAGTTGGGGTTGTGGAAGATGACGACGTCGGCCATGGCCCGACGGTAGCGGGGGCCGGCGCGACCGTCCGCAACTCGCCGGCGGGGATCGTGGCGGCGGTCGCGGCGGTCACCGCGTGGGGCGGCGGCAACGTCCTCATCGCGGCCGTCCCGATGAACGGCCTCGCCATCGCCTTCCACCGGCTGTGGCTCGGCACGCTGGTGTACGTCCTCGCCCTCCGAGTGACGGGGCGGTGGCCGACCCTCCGAGCGCTGCGCCTCGGCTGGCAGGGCGGCGTGGCGTTCGGGCTGAACATCGCCACGTTCTTCGTCGCGATCCACCTGACGAGCGTGGCCAGCGCCACCACGATCAGCGCCCTCCAGCCGATCGCCGTGCTGGGCTTCGCGGCCGCCGTGTTCGGCGAGCGGATCCGACCTCGGCACGTGGCGGCGACCGTCGTGGCCGTCGGCGGCGTCGCCATGGTCACCTTCGGGGCGACGGGCGTCGGTCGCAGCGACCGGGTCGGCGACCTCGTCGCCGTGCTCGCGCTGCTCGCGTGGTCGGCGTACTTCGTCACGTCGAAGCGGGCCCGCGCGCACCTGGACACGCTCGAGTACATGACCGTCCTGAACCTCGTCGCGTTCTTCGTCGTCGCGCCCGTCGCGCTCCTCACCGGCTCGCTCACCGCCTCCGACGGGCACCTGACCGGCACGACGTTCCTCGCCGTGCTCTGCATCGTGCTCGTGCCCGGATCCGGACACGTCCTCATGAACTGGGCGCACGCGCACGTGACGCTCGTGCTCGCCTCGCTCGTCACGCTCGCCATGCCCGTGATCTCGGCGGCCGCGGCCGCGGCGTTCATCGACCAGCCGGTCACCGGGGTGCAGGTCGTCGGCATCGTGGTCGTCCTCGCCGCGCTCGCGTTCGTCATCACCGGCGACGCGCGCGACGGCCGGATGGCGCCGGCCGAGACCGAACCCGCCGGCTGACCGCCGTCGGCCCGCCGCCGTGGTGCAAGGATCGGCGCCCATGATCGACGTCGACGAGCTGCTGCAGGCCATGACCCTCGAGGAGAAGCTCGCCCAGCTGGGCGGGGTGTGGTCGACCCAGCTGGTCGACGACGAGGGCTTCTCCGACGAGGCGGCCGGTCGCCTGCTGGCGAACGGCGCCGGGCAGGTCACGCGCATCGCGGCGTCGACGGGGCTCCGGCCGCAGGGCCTCGCGGTCTTCCACAACGAGATCCAGCGGTACCTGCTCGAGGAGACCCGGCTCGCCATCCCGGCGATCATCCACGAGGAGGGCGTCGCCGGGTTCTGCGCCCGCGACGCGGTCCAGTTCCCGCACGGCATCGGGCTGGCGGCGACGTGGGACCGCGAGCTCGTGCACGACGTGGCGGACCACATCCGCCGCGAGATGGTGGCGGTCGGCGCCCGCCAGAGCCTCTCGCCCGTGCTCGACGTCGCGCGCGACCCGCGGTGGGGGCGCGTCGAGGAGACCTACGGCGAGGACCCGGTGCTGGCCGGCGAGATCGGCACCGCCTACGTCCGCGGGCTCCAGGGCGACCGCTGCGACACCGGGGTCGTGGCCACGGCGAAGCACTTCGTCGCGTACGGCCTCTCCGACGGCGGGCTCAACCACGGACCCGTGCAGCTCGGCTCGCGCGAGCTGCGGGAGGTCTTCGCCGAGCCCTTCGCGGCCGCCATCCGCGACGGCGCCCTCGGTTCGGTCATGAACTCCTACGCGTCGATCGACGGGCTCCCGTGCGCGAGCTCCGCGCTGATCCTCGGCGAGCTGCTCCGTGGGGAGCTCGGGTTCTCGGGCACCGTCGTCGCGGACTACTTCGCGGTCGACCTGCTCCGCACGCACCACCGCGTCGCGCCGACCAAGGCGGTGGCCGGCGCGAAGGCGCTCCTCGCGGGCATGGACGTGGAGCTGCCCGCGCTCGACTGCTTCGGCGAGCTCGGTCCGCTGGTCGAGGCGGGCGTGGTGCCGGTCGACGTCGTCGACCGCGCGGTGCGCCGGGTGCTCCTGCAGAAGGCGGAGCTCGGCCTGTTCGAGCAGCCGTACGTGGACAGCGACGCGGCAGCGGCGGTGTTCGGCACGCCGGCCGGGCGGGCGCTCGCCCGGCGGGCCGCGACCTCGTCGATCGTGCTGCTCAACAACGACGGCGCCGTGCCGCTCGACCCGGCCGCCCTCGGGACGGTCGCCGTCGTCGGCCCGACGGCGGACGATCCCCGCCTGCTCGAGGGCGACTACCACTACCCCGCCCACCTCGAGATCATCTACGGCGTCGCGGGCCCCGACGGCGCCGGGGCGACGTCGGGCGCCGAGCTGCTGCCGCAGGCGGGCGGGGCGTTCGCACCGGGCCCCCACCTGCCGCCGATCGTCACGCCGCTCGCCGGCCTCCGGGACGCCCTGGCGGGGACGGCGACC
>JAEVZA010000095.1 GCA_023392475.1 Actinomycetes bacterium
CCCCCCCACGCCCCCGGCGTGTCGCTCGGCGCCATCGCTGCCTCCGTCCTCGGCCGTCGTCGTCCCGGTCCTGATGCGCCGACCGACACACCTGTCCGTTCCGCGTGCGTCTCATGTCGCCCTGCGACGTGAGATGCACAGAGAACGGGAAGAGCACCACGGAACGGCGGTGCGGGTGCCGTCGGACCGGCCGTCCCGACCGTACCGAGCCGGTCGGTTGCGCGGGGCTCAGCCCGTGGCGACCTCGACGACGGTCCGGCCGATCGAGCGGCGCTGCTCGTGGTCGTCGAGCGCGGCACCGGCCTCCTCCATCGACACGCGGCGGCCGACGTAGGGCCGGATGCGCCCGGCGGCCACGAGGCGCAGCAGGTCGGCGTGGACCTCGTCGCCGTCGGCGCGGGTGAACGGGTTGAAGCCGAAGCGGCGCATGCCGGGGTCGAGGTCGTCGACCCAGGCCGAGAGCACCCCGACGACGGAGAAGTTGCCGATGCTCACCATGCGGAGCGGCCGGCCGGTCATGCCGTTCTCGTCGTCGTCGGTGAACCCGACCGCGAGGTAGCGGCCGCCGCGGGCCACGCACTGCCAGGAGCGGGGCACGAAGCTGCCGCCGGCGAGGTCGCAGATGACGTCCGCGCCCACGTCGCCGGTGGCACCGAGCACGGCCTCGACGAAGTCCTCCTGCGTGTGGTCGACGACCAGGTCGGCGCCGAGGGCGCGGCACACCTCGGCCTTGGCCCGGCTGCTGACGGTGGCGAACACGCGGGCGCCGGCGCTCACGCCGAGCTGGATCGCCGCCGTGCCGAGCCCGCTGGCGCCGGAGTGCACGAGCAGCGTCTCGCCCTCCCGAAGCCCGGCCCGCCGGAACAGCGAGAGGTGCGTCGTGTGGAAGGGGAGGAGGAAGGCGGCGGCCTCGACGTCGTCGAGCTCCGGCGGCGCGTCGAACACGCCCGACGCGGGGGCGACCGTGAGCTCGGCGATGCCGCCCAGCGCGTCCTTCGACACCCCGACCACGCGCCGCCCGACCCACGCCTCGGCGCCCTCACCGGCGGACTCGACCACGCCGCACACGTCCATGCCGAGCGTGAACGGCGGCTCCTTCGCGACCGAGACCAGCTTGCCCCGGCAGCGGTCGATGTCGTTGAAGTTCAGGGCCGCGGCGCGCACCGCGATGCGCACCTCGCCGGGAGCGGGCTCGTCGGGCGCCACGTCGGCGACGGCGAGGACCTCGCCGGGCGCACCGTGCCTCGTGACCTGCAGTGCTCGCATGCTCGTCCCCCCGGATCGTCGTCGCACGCCGCCGGCACCCCGATCCACCGCGGCTGGCGGCGAACGGGTTGCCGCGCCGGATGATACTCCGTACCATTTGAGACGATGGCTCAGAACGGGGGGCGAACGTCGACAGTGACGTCCACGGCGCGCGGGAGCGTCGAGCAGGGGAGCCCCGACCGCGCAGCGTCGCAGCGGGCCCGCCGGTCGGGCCTCCGCGAGCGCAAGCGCACCGAGACTCGGCGCCGCATCGCGGAGGAGGCGGTCCGGCTCGTCTCCGCGCAGGGCATCCCGGCGACGACGGTCGAGCAGATCGCGGACGCCGCGGGCGTCGGCCGGGCCACCTTCTTCCGGTACTACGAGTCCAAGGAGCTGGCGATCGCCACGGGCCTCTCCGAGGTGGCCGTGTACGTCTTCAGCGCCGTGCTCGACGACCTGCCCTCGGATCTCGGTCCGCTCGAGGCCGTGCGGGCCGCGCACGAGTCGCTCGCCCACACCTTCGACGCCGACCGCCAGATGTACCTGGAGCAGGCGCTGCTCAGCCGCTCCTCGCCGGCGATGTTCGCGTGGACGCTGCACTTCTACGTCGACTGGGAGATCGCCATCGCGAACTCCGTGGCCGCGCGCTTCGACGACCTCGTCCCCGGCGATCCCCGGCCCCGGATGGTCGGCGCCATGGCCATGGCGGCGGCGCGGCTGGCGTGCGACGAGTGGGTCGCCGACGGCGGCACCGGCCACCTCCCCACGATCATGGTCCGCCACCTCGCGGCCCTCGAGCTCCCGGCACGATCGCCCGCCGCCTGACGCCGCCCACGGACGAGACCACCGACCCGACGACCGCCATACCGACGACCACCACTCGAACGACCGCCACACCGACGTCAGCCACACGAACGACACCCACCGAACCCTCGCACCATCGCTCCCCCCGGTGATGTCCGCGACCGACCTGCACGCGCAGGACCGACCCCGCAGGAGCACCGTGACCACCGAACCGACCGCGACGCCCGACCCCGCCGCCGCCCCCACCGGGCCGTTCGACGGGAGCGCCGCCCACCGGGACCGCCTGGTCGCCGCGGCCGTGGCGGCCGCCGGCGGGGCGGACGACTTCGGTGCCGACGGCTGGCAGGAGGGGCTCGAGCGCTACCTCGCGGCAGCGGCGGAGACGGCGGACCTCAACGCGGTCGGCGTGGGCGTCGTCGAGGACGGGATCGTGAAGGACCTGTCGAACCGGTTGCTGATCGAGGCCTGGCGCGCGGATCACCCCGGCGTGGCCGAGCAGCGGATCGAGCGCCCGGTCATCATCGTCGGCCAGCCCCGGACCGGCACCACGATCCTCCACGACCTCATGGCGCAGGACCCGGCGAACCGCGCGCCGCTGAGCTGGGAGCTGGAGCGGCCGGTCCCGGCGCCGCGCACCGAGACCTACGCGACCGATCCCCGGATCGCGGAGGCGCAGGCCGGGTTCGACCTCGTCGAGTCGATCATCCCGGGCTTCACGGCGTTCCACGAGCTCGGCGCGCAGCTCGCCCAGGAGGACGTCCGCATCTTCTGCAGCGACTTCCGGTCGATGCAGTACTCGCTGCAGTTCGAGATCCCCGAGTACAACCGGTGGCTCCTGCACGAGACGGACATGGCGACGGCGTACGCGTGGCACCGGCGCTTCCTGCAGCACCTGCAGTCCGAGCACGCGGGGGAGCGGTGGCTGCTCAAGTCACCGGCCCACCTGTGGGCGCTCCCGGCGCTGCTCGCCGAGTACCCCGACGCCGTCGTCGTGCAGAACCACCGGGACCCGTTGAAGGTCATCGCGTCGGTCAGCGCGCTCGGGGCGAGCCTGCGCGAGATGACGACGGACTCGTTCGACGTGCGGACCCTCGCCGCGCAGTACGGCGACGACATCATCGTCGGGCTCGACCGGGCGCTCGACGCGCGCCGCGACGGCACCTTCGGCCCGGGTCAGGTCGTCGACGTCCGCTACCAGGACTTCCGCGTGGACCTCATCGCCACGGTCGCCGACATCTACGACGCGATCGGCATCGAGCTCAGCGCGGACGCGGAGTCGGGCATGCGCCGCTTCCTCGACGCCCACCCCGGCGACGCCGGCGGGAGCCTGAAGCGCTACACGTTCGCCGACACCGGGCTGGACGAGGGGGAGATGCGCGAGCGGGCGCGTGCGTACCAGGAGTACTTCGACGTGGAGTCCGAGGTCCTGGACTGACCGCCGAGGCGGCGTCCCGGACCGACGCAGGGACAGGGGGACCGACATGCAGCTCAGGGGGAACGCAGGGACCGGGCGCGCGGCGAGCCGGGTGGCCGTCCTGCTCGCGGTCACGGCCGTCGTGGCCGCGGCGTGCGGCAGCTCGGGCGGGTCGTCGGCCGAGGACGGCTCGTCGTCCACGACCACGACCGCCGCTGCCGCGTCGTCGGTGAGCTTCGGCGACCTGCCCGGCCCGCTCTGCGGGAAGGGCGACTTCAGGGTCGACCCGTCGGAGGCCGGCAAGGGCGCGGACAAGCTCTACGTCGGCGTCGCCAACGACCGGAACTCGACCGCCGCGCCGGGGCTCTTCAAGGTCAACTACGACGCGTCGGTCGCGTTCGCGGACTGGTGCAACGCCAAGGGCGGCATCGGCGGGTTGCCCATCGAGGTGGTCGACCTCGACGCCGGCGTGTTCAACGTCGAGTCCGCGATGACCACCGCGTGCTCCGACGTGTTCGCCATGGTCGGCGGCGGCTTCGCGCAGGACCAGCTCGAGTTCTCGGGCAAGGACGCGAGCGACTTCCACCGGTGCGGGATGATCGACCTCCCGGGCTTCGTCGTGTCCGCCGAGAAGGGCGACTCGAACGGCCAGGTGCAGGCCGTCCCCAACCCCGGCGTGACCGTGGCGAACACGTGGCTGCGTGACCTCCACCAGCTCCGACCCGCGACGACCAAGACGACGGTCGTCTGGGGGCAGCTCCCGTCGCTCGAGGTCGTCAAGAACAAGTACGAGGCGGCCATCGACGACGTGCCCGGCATGCAGCGCCTCGAGTCGCAGCCCTACCCGGCCGTCGGCGTCACCGACTGGACGCCGCAGGCCCGGAAGCTGATCGACTCGGGCGCGAACACCGTCGTGTGGGTCGGCGACGTCAGCTTCCTCAAGAGCTTCCTCACCACGGCGCGCCAGCAGCGGTGGCAGGGCACGGTCGTCTCGGAGACGAACATCTACGACCAGCAGCTGCTCGCCGGCGGCGACGCCGTCGAGGGCACCGTGGCGCGCGTCGCGGTCCACCCGCTGGAGGAGGCCGACCGCTGGCCCGCCGTGCAGCAGTACCTGGACATGGTCAGGACGTACGTCCCCGACGGCCTGACCGGCCCGATGGGCATGCAGAGCCTCTCGGCGTGGCTGCTGTTCACGACCGCCGCGAACGCCTGCGGGACGGCCCACGGCACGATCACCCGCAGCTGCATCCTCGAGGAGGCGGCGAAGGCGTCGGACTGGACGGGCGGCGGGCTGCACGCCCCGCAGGACCCGGCCCCGGCCGCGACCGCGGTGGCGAGCCCGTGCGGCCTGCTCATGGAGGTCGAGGACGGGACGTTCACGCGCCTGTACCCGAAGGTCGGCGGCAAGGGCGACGACGGCGCCGGCTTCCACTGCCCGGCCGACGGCGTGACGAAGGTGCCCGCGAACGCGGGGAAGGGGAAGATCGACCCGAGCCGGCCGATCTGAGCCGCCCGGTGGGCGGGGCGTCGCGACGTCGCGCGTGTGTTCGATGGCTGTCGCAGCGCTCCACTAGCGTTCCGACGATGGCGCGAGGATGCAGCGAGCCGGACCGGCCGGTCGGCCGGGCAGGCGGCGGGGCCGCCAAGGGGGCGGCGGGCCGGACGGTCACGTCCAACTTCGGGGTCGGCAAGCGCCAGAACCACGACGCCACGCCGTTCTACGAGCGGTTCCGCGAGCCCGAGCTCTCCACGGACCAGACGGTCCTCGCCCCCGAGCCGGTGGCGGAGCCGTTCGTCCACGGCGACGCCCGCCACCTGGACGCGGTGGCCGACGGCTCGGTCGCGCTCGTGGTCACGTCGCCGCCGTACTTCGCGGGCAAGCAGTACGAGGAGGAGCTCGAGCGCGAGGGTGTGCCGTCCTCGTACCTCGAGTACCTCGAGATGCTCACGGACGTGTTCGCGGAGTGCGCCCGGAAGCTGGAGCCCGGCGGCCGCATCGCCGTGAACGTCGCGAACCTCGGTCGCAAGCCGTACCGCAGCCTGTCCGCGGACGTGATCCGCATCCTCGAGCACGACCTCGGCCTGCTGCTCCGCGGCGAGCTCGTGTGGCAGAAGGGCGAGGGCGCGAGCGGCTCGTGCGCGTGGGGCTCGTTCCGCAGCGCGACCAACCCCGTCCTGCGAGACATCACGGAGCGGGTCGTCGTGGCGAGCAAGGGCCGCTTCGACCGCGCCCGAACGGTGAAGCAGCGCCGGGAGATGGGTCTCCCGCACGAGAGCACGGTCATGACCGAGGACTTCATGGCGCTCACGCTCGACGTCTGGTCCATCCCGCCCGAGAGCGCGCGCAAGGTCGGCCACCCGGCGCCGTTCCCGGTCGAGCTGCCCGAGCAGCTCATCCGGCTCTACACGTTCAAGGACGACCTCGTCCTGGACCCGTTCATGGGCAGCGGCTCGTCCATGGTGGCCGCGGCGAACCTGGGCCGTCGGTACGTGGGGTACGACCTCGATCCCGACTACGTCGAGATCGCCCGCCGCCGCGTCGCGGAGGAGTCGTCGCCGGTCGCCGACGCGCCGGCCGCGTCGGTGCGCGAGCGCGTCGTGGAGGACGGGCCGGCTGCGCTGAAGCTCGCCGAGGAGGTGCTCGGTGAGGCCGGGTTCACCGTCGTCGGGAAGGGCAAGCGGATCGCGGGCAGCGGCGTGAGCGTCGCGTTCCTCGCCGAGGACGCGACCGGCGGGACGTGGCACGTCGACGTCGCCGGTGCGTTCACCACCCACCGGGGCGGCCTCCAACGGACCGACGCCGTCTGGCGGGCGCTCGGCCGGTCCGCCGCGCTGCGAGGTGCCGCCGGGTCCGCCGGCGGTGATCTACCGCCCTACCTGCTGCTCACGACGGACCTGCCGAAGCGCCGGAGCGAGGGCGACGTCGCGCTGCGGGCCGCGGGACCGTCGGCGTGCTTCGACGTGGTCGACCTCCTCGCGGACGACGGGCGCGAGCGGCTCGGCCGCTACGCGAAGGGCGGGGCCACGGGCTCGCCGCTCACGGGGTTCTGGAGCGAGCGCGACCTCGATCGGCGCGGCTGAGCGGGCACCCCGCCAGACTGGTCGCCGACCGACCCGACCGACCCGACCGACGGAGGGACCGATGATCCAGGCGTTCGACGTGCCCGAGGGCGTCCTCGGCTTCGAGGTGTCCGGCGAGGTGCACGCCACCGACTACACGGACACGCTCGTGCCCGCGGTCGAGCGGGTGCTCGCCACCGGCGACGGCGTGCGGCTCGTGCTGGTGTTCCAGGACTTCGAGGGCCTGTCGGGCGGCGCCGCGTGGCAGGACCTGAAGATGGGCGTCGAGCACCTGCGGGGCTGGAAGCGCACGGCGCTCGTGTCCGACATCGACTGGATGAACCACCTCGTCGCGCTGTTCGGGTGGATGTCGCCCGGCGAGTTCCGGCGGTTCCCGCTGGCGGAGCGCGACGACGCGGTGGCCTGGGCCGCGGGCTGAGCAGGCCCCTCCGCCGTCGCATCCCGCCCGCGCTGATCACGCTCCGGGTGGCGACCACCATCCTCCGTGACGTCTCACGCGAACCACGCTTGTCATCTCGCGGAGCGGCGGCCACGATGGGGCGTCCGGTGGCGGGAGAGGCCACCGACAGGAGGGTGGGTCATGCGGCGGTACGCAGTTCGGATGCTGGTCGCGTCGGTCGTCGCGGCCGTCGTCGGCGCCTTGTTCCTGGTGGCACCCGCGGGCGCCATCGGTTCGCCGCCCTCCGTGCCCATCGGCGGGCGCATCAAGTTCGCCCAGACGAACGGCGACATCCTCGCCATCACGAAGATCGCCGGCGCGAGCCAGAACCTGATCGCCTTCGGCGGCAACTTCACCGCGGTGATCACGCCCGACGGCGCGAGCCACGCGGCGAGGAACTTCGCCGTCGTCGACGAGTTCACGGGTGCGCTCGTGTACGCCGGAAACGCGAGCTCCTACGTCCGCTCGCTCACGTCGTGGAACGGCGTCGTGTACGCCGGCGGCGACTTCACCACCTTCTCCGGCGTCGGCCGCAACCGCGCCGCTGCCCTGTCGTCGTCCAACTGGGCCGTCACCGGGTGGAACCCGTCGCCCGGCTACCGCATCTACGGGATGATCGCCGCGAGCGCCGGCGTCTACATCGGCGGCAGCGGTCCGGTCCGGGCCACGAACGCGACGACCGGCGCCACGGCGTGGTCCCAGTCGGTGTCGGGCGGCGACGTGAAGTCGCTCGGCATCTCGCCGAGCACGGGCTGGCTCTACGCCGGCGGCCTGTTCGAGGTCTACGGCGGGCTGACCCGCCACGGCATCGTCCGCGCCAACCCGCTCACCGGCGCCCCCGACCCGGGCTTCAACGCGAACCTGCGCGTGGACTCCGGCATCGGCCAGTTCGGCGACTTCGACGGGCAGGCCGGCAGCGTCATCCAGTTCACCAACGACGGCTCGCGCCTCGGACTCGGTCTGGCGGGCCACGGCGCCGACGGGTTCAGGGTCATCAACCCGACCAGCGGCGCGCAGATCTGGCAGGACGTCCTGCCCGGCGACTGCCAGGGCGTCGGCATCGTCGGCAACACGTACGTCGTCGGCTACCACCGCCACGACAACAACCCGTGGCCCTACTTCGCCGCCCAGCTCGAGGCCAACGGCACCCTGACCACGTTCGACCCGGGTGTGACCGGGTTCCAGAGCAACGCCGACGGCGGCAACAACGGCGTGCAGGCCATCTACTCCGACCAGGTGAACGGCCGCCTGTTCCTCGCCGGGGCGTTCACGTCGCCGGTGAAGTCGCTCGCCGTGTACCCCTTCACACCGACGGTCGGCGGTGGCGGCGGCGGTGGGAACCAGTCACCGACTGCGAGGTTCTCCACGTCGACCTCCGGCCTCACGGCCTCGTTCAACGGGACGGGCTCGACGGACCCCGACGGCACGATCGCCTCCTGGTCGTGGAACTTCGGTGACGGCACCACGGGCTCGGGCTCGACGGCCAGCCACACCTACGCCGCAGCGGGCTCCTACACCGTGACCCTCACGGTGCGCGACGACGCCGGCGCCACCGCGGCGGCCACCTCGGTGGTCACCGTGTCGACCGGCACGACCGGCCAGAACTTCGTGGCCGACTCCTTCACCCGGACCGTGAGCGGCGGCTTCGGCACCGCGGACACCGGCGGGGTGTGGACCGCGGCCTCGGGCGGCGCCTCGGCGTTCTCGGTCTCGGGCGGCGTCGGCCGCGCCTCGATGGCGCCCGGCTCGTCGCGCCAGATCGACCTGCTCGGCACCACCCGAACCTCGACCGACGTCTCGACCGACCTCGCCCTGCTCGCCAACCCGAGCGGCAGCGGAGCGTACGCCGCCCTCGTCGGCCGCCGGGTGAACGCCACCAGCGACTACCGGGTGAAGCTCCGCCTCCAGGCCGGCGGCGCCGTCACGGCGCAGCTGGTCCGGGTCGTCAACGGCGGCGAGACCGTGCTGGCCACGCTCGGCACCGTCCCGAACGTCACCTACACGAACGGCACGGTCCTGCGGGTCCGGCTCCGGGTGACCGGGACCGGCACCACGGCGCTGTCGGCGAAGGTGTGGCGTGACGGCACGGCCGAGCCGTCGGCGTGGCAGCTCTCCGCCAACGACACCACGGCGTCGCTCCAGGTCGCCGGGTCCGTGGGCTACTGGTTCTACCCGTCGAGCACGGCGACCACGAACCCGACCGTCTTCACCGTCGACGACCTCACGGCCGCCCCGGCGGCCTGATCGGCGCGGTCGGTCCGACCGGCGCTCGGCGCCGGTCCGCAGGGCTCAGCGGCCGGGCGCCGCGTCCGCGCCGATCGGCGGCGCGGGCCGCATCGACGGCACGAGGATCCCGACGAGCCCGCGCAGCGAGCCGCGCACGATGTCGACGAAGTCGAACGAGTCGCGCCACAGCGTGATGCGGCCGTCGTGGACGTCGAAGCGGCCCCAGACCCAGAACTGCGAGCGGAAGCCGCCGAGCAGGATCACGTCGGTGCGCTCGGTCAGCACGACCGGGCCGTCGGCCGAGATCGCGTGCAGGTACACCTCGAACCCGGCGATCGGCCGGTCGAGCCCGCCGAGGGCCTTGGCCACGCGGTCGCGCCCGCGGATCGAGGGCAGGCCCACGTTCGTGTACTCGACGTCGTCGGCGAGGAACGACATCGCCCGGTCGAGGTCGGACGCCGCGAGCGCCTCGAGGAAGGCCTCGGCGACGGCCTGCGGGTCGGTCGGTCGGGCGTCGGGGTCGGCGGCGGTGGGCAGGAGTCCGGTCGGCATGCCTGGATGCTACGACCAGGCCGGTCGCCTCAGCCGAGGCCGCCGAACCCGTCGCCGATGAGCTTGGCGCCGAGGAGCAGGAGCACGATCATCATGATCACGGCGTTGTGCGCCGACATGAACTCGTTCATCGCCGCGAGCGGCTTCTCGGCGGCGCGGGGAGCGACGACGTAGACCACGACGCAGCCGACCACCGTGATCGAGGACAGGACGACGAACACGGCGATGGCGATCGCGTCGTCGCCGGCCGACAGCCCCGCCTGCCCGACGGACGCTGCCGCGGCGAGGGTCAGCGCGAGGTTCTTGGGGTTGAGCGCCGAGAGCACGACGCCGAGGCCGAGCGACTTCGGGGCGGTGAAGTGGTCCACGGTCTGCATCCAGCCCGGCATCTCCGCCTGCTCGCCGGCCTTCGGCCTCGACCGCCACTGGCGACGCGCCATGGCGAGGAACAGGACGCCGAGCCCGACCTTCAGCCAGTTGACGCCGTCGTCCGCGGTCGAGGCGGGGTCGGTGCCGCCCACCAGCGTGACCACGACGATGCTCACCACGGTGAGCCCGGCGATCCACCCGATCGAGAAGGCGATGCCGTTCGAGCGGGCCCGCTCGGTCGAGAGCATGAGGATCACGGCGATGATCGGGATCGGGCTGAGGGCGACGCCGACCGCGGAGGGCAGCAGCGCGCCGATGGCTTGGCTCAACATGGTCCGCTCCCGTCGTGGTCGACGGCGACAGCGTGCCACCGTGCGGTCGCCCGCGGTGGTCCGACGCACGCCCGGCCCCCTCGGCCGGGTGGTCGGGAGCCGCTCGCGGGTAGCTCCGCCCATGGCGGCCGCGCGTCGGGAGGGACTGCCCAAGGCGGCTGCGGGGCGCCGCGGGCACACTGCGTCCCGGCGGTGCCTCGCCGGGGGAATTCCCAGCTCCCGGAGGGGTGCCGCCACTCGCGCGCGGTCGTCCCGGTCCGGTCGCGACGCGGCCGCCCGGGCCCGGTCGTCGACCGACCGGGTGGGTGGCCGCGTGGGTGACGGGACGCTCCCGTTGAGCGGGGTTCGGCACGTCGCTAGCCTCAGGGCGCGCCGGACGTGAGGGGGAGCTGTGCGTTGGGTCCACTGGTGTGTGGTGATCGCCGTGGCGGCGGTCGCGATGGGGCAGGGCATCGCCGCGGCCCAGGACGGTGATCCCGGGAGCACGACCGACTCCACGGTGCTGCTCGATCCGCCCCCCACGGACGTCCCGCCGGTCGATCCGGCGACCACGCTGCCGCCCCCGATCGACGCGCCGCCGGTCCCGGCGCCGCCGATCGTCCTCCCCCCGCCGCCCGTGGTCGACGTGCCCCTGCCGCCGCCGTTCGGCTC
>JAEVZA010000137.1 GCA_023392475.1 Actinomycetes bacterium
CCCCCCGACCCGGGCGGCGGCATCCCGCCGCAGGCGGGTGGTCGGCCGAACCGCATCCCGATCAACGCCACCGTGCTCTCCGACGCGGACCGTGCCGCGGTCGAGCACGTGATGGCGAGCGGCTGGATCGGGTCCGGCCCGGAGTGCACCGCGTTCGAGGACGAGCTGGCCGAGCACCTCGACGTGCCGCACGTCGTGGCGGTGAGCTCGTGCACCGCCGGCATGGAGCTGCTGCTCGACCACCTCGGCACCGGCCCCGGCGACCGCGTCGGCGTCCCGGCGTGGACCCACCCCGCGACCGCCCTCCCCGCGGCGCTGCGCGGCGCGACCGTCGTCCTGATCGACTGCGACGCGGACACGATGGCGATCGACGAGGGATCGCTGCGCCGGGCGATCGACACCGGCCTCGACGTCGTCATGCCGGTGCACTTCGCCGGCGTCCCGCTGCCGCGGTCGGTCCGGTCGGTGTGCGCGTCGGCGGGCGTCGCCGTGGTGGAGGACGCCGCGCACGCCTTCGGCGCGATCGGCGACGACGGCGCGGTGCGGGGGCTCGGCGTGCTGGGTGCCGTGTACTCGTTCCACGCCACGAAGAACCTGACCTGCGGCGAGGGCGGCGCCGTGGCGACGTTCGACGACGAGCTCGCCGCCTTCCTCCGCGCCCACCGCGCCCACGGGCTCGACCGCGACGCGTGGCGCCGCGAGACGGAGGGGCTGTGGGCGGCGGGCGACCTCCCGGCACCGGGCCGGAAGTCGAACCTCCCCGACGTCCTCGCGGCGCTGGGCCGTTCGCAGCTGACCTCGTTCCCGGCCCGCCAGGCCCACCGACGTGCGCTCGTGGACCGGTACCGGCGACGCATCGACGAGGTCGGCGCGGTCGAGGTCGTGCCACGGGCCGCGCACCAGGGCAGCTCGGACCACCTCATGGTCGTCCGCCTGCCCGACGCGGACCTCCGGCCCGGCGTGGTGAGCCACCTCGCGGCCCGCGGGATCGCCACCGGCCTGCACTACACGCCGCTGCACCACCTCACGTGGTTCCGGGAGCACGCGGAGCTGGCCCCCGGTGGGCTGCCCGTGTGCGACGAGGCGGCGGGGAACCTGCTGACGCTCCCCCTCCACGGTCGCATGACGGTCGACGACGTCGACGACGTGTGCCACGCGCTCGCGGCGTCGCTGCGGTCCGGCCACGGCGGGGCGCCGGGAGCCGCCGGACGCGCCTCGGATCCGCGCCCACCCCGCTACATCGACGCGCTGCTCGACGACTTCGATCGTGAGGGCGTCGCCCGCTCCAACCACCTCGGGCACTGGGACGAACCGGACGCCGTCCGCCCCGGCTCCTCCCTGGCCGCCGCCCAGGAGCGCATGGACGAGGTGCTGCTCGGCCTCGCCGGCGTCCGCGACGGCACCGACGTCCTGGACGTCGGCTCGGGCTTCGGCGGCACGGTCGCGGCGATCGACCGTCGCCACGACGGCGTCGCGGTGACCGGGCTGGACGTCGACGCGCGCCAGCTCGAGATCTGCCGCCGCCGCATCCCGGCCCGGGTGGGCAACGCCGTCCACTGGGTGCGGGGCGACGGGTCGCGGCTGCCCTTCGCGGACGGGTCGTTCGACCACCTGCTGTCGATCGAGGCGATGTGGCACTTCCCGTCGCGGGCGAGCTTCCTGCTCGAGGTGGCCCGCGTCCTGCGACCGGGCGGCACGGCGGCCGTCGTCGACCTCCTGATCACCCCCGACGCCGGCGAGCGGTTGGGCCTGGAGCGCACGGATCTCGAGGCCGTGCTGGAGACCGGCTTCTCGCCGTGGCCCGAGCCGCGATCGACGCTCGACGAGGTGCTGGCCGCGGCGGCCGACGCGGGGCTCGACACGACCGAGCTCGTCGACGCGACGCGCCAGACGCTGCCGACCTACTCCGACCACCTCGACGCGGCGGCACGGCCCGGCGCCGCCGGGTTCAGCGCCAACGCCGGCGTCCGGCTGTTCGTCGAGATGCACCGGCAGGGGTGCCTCCAGGTCGTCTACCTCGCCGTGCGCAGGCCCGGGTGAGCCTCACGCGGCGCACGGCCGAGGCGGTCGACGCCGGGCTCGACCAGCTCGTGCGGGACCAGTTGCCGAGCGGGGAGTTCGAGTCGCACGCGACGCCCCTCGGCGTCGAACCCGCGTGGGAGGCGGACTCGAGCGTGTTCGTGACCTCGCTGTGCGTCCTGGCCCTCGGCGCCGTCGAGGACGACCGGGTGGCGGCGATGTCCGCGCGCGCCCGCGACCTGATCCGGCGCGAGGCCGCGCCCGGCCCGCTGTGGCGCTTCTGGACCCACGACCACGACCGGCACCGCGAGATCCCGTGCGACGCCGACGACACCGCCTGCGCCACGATGGCGCTCGGCGGGGACGGCCCGGACGCCGGGCGTTCGCGCCGCCTGCTGCTCGCGAACCGCGACGCCGAGGGGCGGTTCCGCACGTGGTTCCTCCCGCGGGGCGCTGCGGCGTGGTCGCCGGGTCGGCTGCGCAACTCCCTCGGCGAGCTCCGCGACCGGTCGCGCCGCGCCGCCTTCTGGGAGATGACCGAGGCGGATCCCGACGACGTGGACGGCGTCGTGAACGCGAACGTGCTCCGCCTCCTGGGTCCGGCGTCGCCGACGGCGGCCGTCGAGCTCGTGAGCGACGCGGTCCGGAGCGGGCGCGAGCGCGAGTGCGACTCGTGGCACCGGAACGAGCACAGCTGCTGGTGGTCCCTGGCCGACGGGCACCGCCGCGGCGTCCCGTACGCCGACGAGGTCGTGTCGACGGTGGTCGAGCGGATCCGGGAGCGGGCGGAGGTTCCCGCCCCCGACGAGACGCCCCTCGACGTGGGCCACGCGCTCGCCGCGCTGCGCGCGCTGCGCCCCGACGGCGACCCCGCGACGGGGCCGCTCGTCGAGCGGCTCCTCGCCGCCCAGCGCGACGACGGCTCGTGGGAGCGATCGATCTTCTTCTACGGGGGACCGAAGGAGGTGTTCGCGTGGGGCTCGTCCGCGTACACCACCGCCGTGGCGGTCGGCGCCCTCGACGGCGCCTGATCTCAGTCCCGGCGGCGCGAGGGCGCCGGGACCGGGACGCCGCCGGCCGGCTCCGGGCGTCGCAGCCGGGCGGCGATCCGGGTGCTGCCGAACCCGCCACCGGTCCCGCCCGACGCGACCAGCGCCACGTAGGTGGGTGCCAGGTGCGACGCCGAGAACTCGACCACCCGTGCCTGGATCCCGCGCGCGGACGCCTCGGCCACGACGTCGGTCCGGTTGCCCAGCCGCTCGGCCAGGAACGGCAGGACGCGCCGGGAGGACGAGCCGACCAGGTGGGTCACGTCGACGCCCACGTAGTCCCCCGCGTCCACGATCGTGCCCGCGTCGTCGCAGCGCAGGATCGACGGCTCGTCCTCCGCGACGGGGGCGAGGGCGGCCAGCACCGCCGCCTCCGACGCGTCGGCGACCACCGCCTCGACCAGCCGCTGGTAGCCGCCGAGCCCGCCCGGCGCCCCGTCCGCGCTCCGTTCCGATCGGCGGCGGTCCTCCAGCGCCGCACGCAGGCGACCCACCTGCTCGCACCAGGCGTCCCGGTTGATGGTGAGTCGGCGGGCCACGGCGTGCTCGCGGGCCTCGAGCTCCGCGACGACGGTCGCGAGGTCGTCCGCCGGCAGGTGGTACAGGCTGTGGCGGGGCGGCTGGCGGACCGTGTTGACGTACACCTGGCACCCGCGCTCCTCGGCGAACTCCAGGAAGTCCGCGAACTCGTGCCAGTTCTCGACCATGAGGCAGTACGTCAGGCTGACCGATCCCCCCGTCCGCTCCCGCGCCGCGAGGAAGTGCCCGAGGACCTCGAGGATCCGCTCGTGCGAGGCGCCGGCCCGGATCGACTCGACCGTGGCGGCGGTGGCGCCGTCGACCGAGATGCCGACCGACCAGGGCAGCGACTCGAGGAGCGCCTCGACGCGGCGGTTCCAGACCGTCCCGTTGGTCGTGAGGTTGACCTGTGTGGACGCCCCGACGGCGACCAGGCGCTCCCAGATGCGGTGGTTCACCTCGGCGAGCAGCGGCTCACCACCGAGGAACCGGGCCTGGGCGAGGTGGGGCAGGAACGGGTCGAGCTGCTCGAGGAAGTCGTCGTCGTACGGCGACCGGAGCGGCGGCAGGCCCTCCCGCCGGGCCCGGATCGCCGAGGAGAACTCGCCGCTGCACATCACGCACTGGAGGTTGCACGTGTTGCTGAGGGCGAACTCCATGCGCCTCGGCCACGGACGTCCGGCGGGCACCGTGAACTCGTCGAAGCCGCGAGCGAGGGCGCCGTGGAGGTTGCCGCCGGCCACCTCCTCGGCGCAGCGGGAGCAGTAGGTGTCGAGGTCGTCACCCAGCACGGCGGTCCGCAGCGACTCGGCCACCGCGCCGTCCCACATCTCCTGGAGCGGTCGGTCCCCGATCCAGCCCAGGGGGGTGGTCCTCGTGAAGGCGCACACGGACACCGTGCCGTGGACGTCGAAGGAGAGCCCGACGAAGGGCGCGTAGCAGGCGGCGCGGAACGGCTGGTGCTCGATCGATCGCGAGGCGTGGTAGCGCTCGAGGTCCACCCGGCTCCCCCTGCCGCCCCCGACGGCGTCGGGCGGCACGGGCGAGGATACGGCCGCGGATCGGGACCCGCCCGGCGACGACGGGCAGTTCCGCCCCCTGGGAGCGCGTCGGGGCCGCTGGTACCCTGTCGCGGTCGGCGTCGAGGGGGCGGAGCGTGGCGGTCACGCTGAACCGATCAGCAGTGGACGACGCCGGTCTCACGCGCAACGCGCCGCCGACGCCGCGCTGGGTGCTGATCCTCCTGGCGCTGGCCGCGCAGCTCGCCATCGCGCTCGTCTCGAAGAACGCGCCGGTCCTCGGCCTGGCCCACGCGATCGCCGTGATCGCCGTCGGCCTCTACGCCGTCGCCCGCCGGAACATCCTGCTGGTCACCTGCCTCATCGGCTACCTGGTGGGCTGCGAGGTGCTGTGGCGGCAGGTGCACACGCCGCTCTACTACCTGTTCGCGCCGTACGCCGTGATCCTGCTGTCGGCGTTCGCCGTGATCTCGGTGATCGGCCGCGTCGGGCGCGACGCGCGGCTCGCGCTGCTGTTCA
Source organism: Actinomycetes bacterium (assembly GCA_023392475.1). GTDB lineage: Bacteria > Actinomycetota > Acidimicrobiia > Acidimicrobiales > Microtrichaceae > JAEVZA01. The sequence continues at coordinate 5,126 of JAEVZA010000137.1, forward strand.
TCGCCGTGCTCCTCCCGAGCGTGATCACGACGTTGCGCACGGCCGGCGGGGAGTCGCGCGAGCTGATCGCGTTCGCGCTCAGCGGCCCGGCCGCGCTCGCGGCGTTCGTCGCGTTCATGTCGCAGATGTCGGCCACGCAGGAGGCCTACCGGCGCATCCTGTGGACGACCCTGATCTCCGCCATCGGACCGCTCGCCATCGCCGCGTCCGACGTGTTCTCGGCCGTGGCCGAGCAGGGTGCGATCAAGTTCAGCGACCAGTCGAACTTCATCACCTCGGGCGGGTTCGGTCCCGTCCAGGTGTCGGCCGTGCTCGGCCTCGGCGTGCTCATCGCCCTGCTGCTGACGCTCATGGAGCCCGACCGCATCTGCCGCGGCATCGCCGTCGTCGTCGCGATCGCGTTCGCGGTCCAGAGCCTGCTCACGTTCTCGCGCGGCGGCATGTTCTCGGTGGCGATCGCCATCTCGGCGCTGGCCATCAGCCAGGCCAACAACCGGCGGGTGCGGCGGCGCGTGATCGCGATCGTCGTCGTCGCGCTGGCGCTCGGCTACTTCTTCGTCGTGCCGTTCCTCACGGACTTCACGGGCGGTGCGTTCGAGAAGCGCTTCTCCGACACGCAGTCCGCGCGCACCGAGCTCGCCGCCAACGACACCCAGATCTTCGAGAAGAACATCGTGTTCGGCGTCGGTCCGGGGATGATCAAGTACCAGCGCCTCGGCTTCGACGTGTGCAAGCTGCGCTCCGACAACTGCGCCCAGGAGGCGTCGTCGCACACCGAGTTCACGCGGATGCTCGGCGAGCACGGCCTCGGGGGCGTCATGGCGATCGCGATCCTGCTCGTGCTCGCCTTCCGGGCCATCCGCGACGCGGGCCGGAACCGCGCGTACGCGGTCGCGTTCGTGGCGTGGGCGGTCGCCCAGATGTTCTACGCCAACATGCGCGTGGTCGCCGTGCCGTTCTCGTTCGGCATCGCCTTCCTCGCCGTCCGGGGGACCGGCCCGCCCGAGGACGAGGACGACGCCGCGGTCGGCGCGGCGGCGAGCGACCGGCCGGCGGGGCAGTTCCCGTCGCCGTCGCCGGCCTGAACCGCACCGCGATGGGGACCGTCCGCCCGCCGTCGCGCGTCGTCGTGATCGGCAGCGGCAGCGCCGGCCGACGCCACGCCCTGGCGC
>JAEVZA010000164.1 GCA_023392475.1 Actinomycetes bacterium
GGGGGGGGGGGGCCCCCCCCCCCCCCGGGCCCCCACGACCCGCGTCGCCTCCGTGCCGGCGAGGGGTGCCATCATCGGCGGTCATGCCGGAACGCCGCTCGGACCGTGCGACCACGACGCGCCGACGTCCGGGACCGCGGCGCGGCGCCGGCATGCCCACCGGTCCGGCCGCGGTGCGCCGCGCCGTGCTCGACGCGGCGGCGGAGGAGTTCGGTCGCCGTGGCGTGGCCGAGGTGACGCTGCGGGACGTGGCGGCAGCGGCGCAGGTCAACCTCGGGCTGATCAGCAGGTACGTCGGCTCGCGCGACGACCTCATCCGGGCGGTGTTCTCGGACCTCACGGAGCAGCTCGTGCTCGAGATCCGCACCGACCCCACGGCGCCGAGGGGCTTCGAGGTCGACTCGGTCATGGGGCGGTGGACGCGGGTGGTCACGCACCTGGTGCTCGTCGAGCCCGACGCCACGGTCATCGACGGCTCGCCGGTGGTGGAGCTCGCCGCCGTCATCGAGCGGGTCTACGGCCTCCCCGGCGACGCGGCCCGGCTCCGCGCCGCGCAGATCCTCGCCTCCGCGATCGGTTGGCGGCTCTTCGAGCCCTACCTGGTGTCGGCCGCCGGGCTGGGCGGCGCGCCGCGGGGCGAGGTCCGGGACGAGCTCACCCGCACGCACCGGCGGCTCGGGGCGACGCCGCTGCCGTCGCCGCCCGACCCGCCCATCGTCGGCTGACGGTCACCGTCACCCGCCGCCGCCCACCTCGTCCCGGAGGTCCGCGACCGCGTCCTCGACGCTGCCGTAGAAGTGGGCCTCGTCGAGCGTCGAGTGGAGCCCGTAGCGACGCACGAGGTCGCGCAGGCGGTCGCGGAGCTCGGCGAACGCGAGGTGCACGCCCGCGGCGTTCAACTCCTCGTCGAGGTCCTCGAGGACCTCGGCCGCGGTCACGTCGATGTCCGTGACGGCCTCGCACTGCAGCACGACGAAGGACGGCTCGTGCTCGCGCACGAGCGCCCGGACCTGGTCCCGGAACTGCGCCGCGTTGGCGAAGAAGAGCGGCGCCTCCCAGCGGAACACGACGATGCCGGGCACCTGCTCGGCGTCCGGGTACACGGCGAGGCTGTGCCAGCCGCCGGTCCCGGGCACGTGCCCGAGCTGGGCGCCGTGCGGCCACCAGTTGCGGCGGAAGAACAGCAGGATCGCGAGCACGATCGCCACGACGATGCCCTGGAGCACGCCGAGGAAGATGACGCCGGCCGATGCGACGAGGCTGATGACGAGGGACGACCGCCGCAGGCGGGCGAACCGGGCGAGCGCCGGGAGGTCCATGAGCGACAGCGCCGCGGCGATGACGACGGCGGCGAGCGCAGCCTGGGGCAGATCCGCGAGGAGCCCGTTGGCCACGAGCAGCAGCAGCGCCACCAGCGCCGCGCCCACGACGCCGGTGGCCTGCGTCTTGGCGCCCGACTGGTCGGCGACGGCCGTGCGCGACCCCGACACCGAGACCGCGAACCCCTGGAAGAGGCCCGACGCGACGTTCGACGCGCCGACGCCGACCATCTCGGCGTCGGCGTCGACCTCGTCGCCGTGGCGGGCGGCGAAGCTCGAGGCCGTGGCGATCGTGTCCGTCAGCGACACCATCGTGATGCCGACCGCGCCGACGGCCAGCGCGCCGAGGTCCGACCAGTTCGTCCAGGGGAGGCGCGGGGTGGGGAAGCCGTGGGGGAGCGTGCCGACGGTCGCGACGCCGTGCGACGCGAGGTCGAACGCCGCCGACGCGACCGTCACGCCCACCACCGCCACGAGCACCGCCGGCACCTTGCGCGTGAACCGGGGCAGCACGAGGAGGACGGCGAGCACCGCGAGTCCCGTCACGAGCGTCGTGGTGTTGCGGGCGCCGATGCCGTCGAAGAACGCACGCAGCTCGTCGACGAAGCCGTCGGCGTCGGTCGAGAAGCCGAACAGCTTCGGCAGCTGGCCCACGATGATCGTGACCGCGAGGCCGTTGAGGTAGCCGACGCGCACCTCGCTGGAGAGGAGGTCGGCGACGAAGCCGAGGCGCGCGATCCCGAGGCCGATCTCGATCACGCCGACGAGGATCGCCAGCATCCCCGCGAGCGCCAGCGCGCTGCCCGGGTCCCCGGCGACGATCAGCGGCGTGATCGACGCCAGGATCAGCGGCGACACCGACGAGTCGGGCCCGAGGACCAGCACCTTCGAGGGCCCGAAGATGGCGTAGGCGACGAGGCAGGCGATCGTCGTGTACAGACCGGTGACCGGTGGGAGGCCGGCGAGCTCGGCGTACGCCATGCCCTGCGGGACGAGGATGGCGGCGAGCACGACGCCGGCGACGAGGTCGAACCGGAGCCACCCGCGCTCGTAGCGGCGCAGGGTCGCGAGGCCCGGAGCCCATCGTCGGAGCACGTCCATCGGCGCCATCCTGCCGCCCGGGAGCGGGTGGGGTGGGCGACCGTCGCATCACCCGGCGCGGCGCGAGGGCCAGCGACCGGGCCGACGGCCCGCCCACCGGGTCGTCGCCGTGACACACTCGGCCGACCCGTGGCACCGACGAGGAGGAGCACGATGGGCGATCTGACGGTGGGCAGCCTGTTCTCGGTCGAGGGCAAGGTGGCCCTCGTGACGGGCGGCTCGCGGGGGATCGGCGAGATGATCGCCGCCGGCCTCCTCGCCAACGGGGCGACCGTGTACATCAGCTCCCGCAAGGCCGAGGTGTGCGACGCGACGGCCGCACGCCTGGCCGAGCAGTACGGCGGCACCTGCGTCTCGCTGCCGGCGGACCTCTCGGGGTTGGAGGGCGTGGACGCGCTCGCCGCAGCGCTGGCCGACCACGAGGACCACCTCGACGTCCTCGTGAACAACGCGGGCGTGTCCTGGGGTGCACCGATCGACGAGTTCCCCGAGCTCGGCTGGGACAAGGTCTTCGACACGAACGTGAAGGGCGTGTTCTTCCTGACGCAGCGGCTGCTCCCGCTGCTCGAGGCCGGCGCGACGGCCGAGGACCCGTCGAGGGTGATCAACATCGGGTCGATCGACGGGATCCGCACGCCGGTGTTCGACACCGTCTCGTACGGGCCCTCCAAGGCGGCGCTGCACGCGCTGACGCGCCAGCTCGCGTCGAAGCTGGTGCAGCGCGACATCGTGGTCAACGCGATCGCGCCCGGACCCTTCCCCACGTGGATGCTGAGCACCGGCGTCGGCACGGGCGGCGACGTCGAGGGGACCGACTGGGAGGCGGTCGGCCGCATGACGCCGCGCGGCCGGGTCGGCAGCCCCGAGGACATCGCGGGCGTGGCGCTGTTCCTGTCGTCGCGCGCCGGTGCCTACACGGTGGGCGAGGTGATCACCTGCGACGGCGGCGCCGTCGTGTCCTGACCTCGTCGCGAGGTGGGCGCCTCGTCAGTCGCGCGCGACTCCACTCCCAGTCGCTCTCGCTCGTTCTCATGACGATCCGCGCTGCCAGGCAGCACGAACCATCGTCAGAACGGGTGCCGGCGCCTCGCGGTGACCCGGGACCGCGGGGTGCGGGTCAGGCGGTCGTGGCCGTGGCGCAGGCCTCGCGGACGCCCTCGCCCAGCTCGTCGAGCTGCACGTCGTCCATGTGGGCCCGGAGCATGCCGAGGATGCGGGCCTCCTCGTCGTCCACGATGTCCCTCGTCCGGTTCACGAGGTCCTCGAGCGCGTCCGGGTCGACGGGTCGCTCGGCGTCGATGCGGGCGAGGTGCTCGGCGTGCAGCTCGTCGAGCTCGGCCTGCCAGACCGCGTCGTCGGCCTCGCCGGGATCGACCCGGCTCGCCCACGGGTGCACGATCCGGCTGGACACGTCGACGTACAGCGCGAGCTGCGTGCGCAGCGCGGCGAGGGCGGCGTCACGGTCGTCGTCGGTCAGGGCGCGGTCGAGGCTCCGGCGCAGTCCGTCCGTCAGCTCCACGAGCGGCTGGAGCGCCGCGGGCATCGCGTCGTCGCCGGTCGCGATCGCGTCGGCGGCGCGCTCGTGGGACTCGGGCACCGGCGCCGGCGCGGTCCGCCCGGGTCGGGGCTCGAGGTTCACGGGCGACGTCCCGGAGTCGAGCTCCTCGTGGGTCCAGTCCGGCTGCTTGGTGAGGTGCGTCGTGTCCAGCACCGCGCGGCCCTCGACGATGTCGACGAGGGGGAGGATCAGCTCGTCGGCCGCGCCGGTCCGGTCGCCCTCCGCCCGGCGGCGGAACGCCTCCGGGTAGAGCTCGAGCGCGCTGGCGATGACGACCTGCTGCTGCGTCGCGAGGAAGCAGCGGGCGCCGTCGGCGACCGTGTCGATGCGGGTCGGGATGGCGTCGAGGTCCTGCGTGGTGGGCGTCGCGCCGGTGAGGGCGGCGAGGCGCTCGGCGATGGCCAGCCCGTCCCGCTTGCACGGCTCGCACTGGCCGCACGACTCGATCGACAGGAACCGGGCGACGCCGGCCGCCACCGCGACGACGTCGGTCCGGTCGTCGAGCACGAAGTACCCGCCCGCGCCGAGGCCGGTACCGATGGCGCGCATGTCGTCGTACGTCATCGGCGTGTCGAGCAGGTGCTCGGGGACGATCGCGTTGGCGACGCCCGACATCGCGCCCACGACGCGCGTGTGCTCGGCGCCGCCGCCGATCAGCTCGATCGCCTCGCGCAACGGCGTCCCCATCTCCACCTCGCCGACGGCGTGGGTGCGGCAGTGGCCGATCATCGTGCAGACGATCGTCCCGGGGGAGTCGGCGGTCCCGACCTCCCGGTACCAGTCGGCGCCGTCGGCCAGGATCCCGGTGACGTTCGCGAGCGTCTCGACGTTCTCGGCGAGCGCGGGGCCGTCGCTGCCGGGCTCGGGCCCGACGAGGTGCACCCAGGACGCGGTGTTGCCGAGGTCGTCGCCGCCCTCCTCGACGCCCCGCCGGTAGGGCGGTGCGACGCGGGGGAACGGCCGGCGACCGGAGATGACCTCGAGCAGCGCCGTCTCCTCGCCGTACAGGTACTCGCTCGGTCCCTCGACGACGCGCACGGCACGTCCCCCGAGCCACCCCTCGTCCTCCATCTCGGCGAGGGCCCGGCGCAGCGCGGCGACCTCCCGCCGGAAGGTGCCCTTGGTGGCGACCACGATCTCCGGCGCCTGGACGGCGCACGCCGCGATCAGCGCGCCCTCGAGGACCTTGTACGGGTTCATGCGGATGAGCTGGCGGTCCTTGAACGTGCTCGGCTCGCCCTCCGCGGCGTTCACGACGACGGTGGGTGCCACGTCGGTCGGCATGCCGGCCACCGTGCGCCACTTCACGCCGGTGGGGAAGCCCGCGCCGCCACGACCGCGGAGCCCGGCGGCCAGCAGCGCGTCGGCGATCTCGTCGGGCGTGGAGATCAGCGCGGTGGCCAGGCCCCGCCCGCCGCCGCGCCGCTCGTGGTCGCGCAACGTCCGGCACTCGACCCGGTCCAGCACGCGTTCGATCAGTGGCATGTCGACCTCCGCTGCCGCGGTGCGGTCGACGTCGGGCGGTCCTGCATGTGCGCCTCCACGTCGGGCCGCGGACGGCCGTCCGCGACCCGGGGCACCTACCCGTGCTCCACGGCCGCGATGCCGCCGCCGGGCGCCCCGCCCTCCTCCACCTGAGCGCGCGCCGCGCCGGCCGTCAGGACGGTGGCGGGACGGGCGCGTCGTCGAGCACGCGCTGCAGGAGCACGAGGTCGAGCCACCGGCCGAACTTCGCACCGGTCTGCGGCAGCCGTCCGACCTCGACGAACCCCATCGCCTCGTGGAACCGGATCGACCCGTCGTTGTCCGCGTCGACGCCCGCGACCATGACGTGCACGCCCTCGTCCCTCGCCCGCTCGATCAGCGCGCCGAGCAGCCGGCGACCCACGCCTCGTCCGTGGTGGCGGCCGTCGACGTGGATGGTGTGCTCGACGGTGAGGTGGTAGCCGGGGAAGCGGTCGCCCCCGCGGAACGACGACCAGCACGCGTAGCCCACGACCTCGCCGCCCTCCTCGGCGACGAGGGTCGGCCGGCCGAGAGCCCGGCGCTCGTGCAACCAGGCGAGCTGCTCCGACTCGGTGGTTGGGTGGTCGCGCCAGGCGACCGTCGTCGTGGGGAGCAGCGCGTTGAACAGCTCGCAGATGGCGGCCGCGTCGTCGTCGGTCGCGTCCCGGACCAGCACCGCCGCAGCATCGCCCGCGCGGGGCCGACCCGCCAGCGGGTTCGGCGCCATGATGGTGCGATGGCCGACCTCGAGAGCCGCGCCGAGATCGACGACCTGCTGTCGCGCGCTACGCGACCGCTCTCGACGACCGGCGCTTCGACCTGCTGGACACGGTGTTCACGCCCGACGCGCACCTCGACTACCGGGCCGCGTGCGGCATCGCCGGGCCGTACCCGGAGGTGAAGGCGTGGCTCGCCGGGACGCTGCCGGCGATGTTCGAGGCCACCCAGCACCTCGTGGTGAACCGGGAGATCACGGTCGACGGGGACCGGGCCCGCTCCCGGGCCGCCTTCCTCAACCCCAACCGCCTGCGCGTGGACGGCGTCGTCCGGGTGTTCACGTGCGGTGGCAGCTACCACGACCGGCTGGAGCGCCGGCCGGAGGGCTGGCGGATCGTGCGGCGCGTCGAGGACACGCTGTGGTGGACGGACCCGATCCCGGGCCTGCCCGACGTCCCGCCGGGCCTGCCGCCCGACGTCGTCCTCGACTGATCAGCGCCTCGCTCGGGGTCCCGCCGGGCGTCCGGCGGCGCGGTGGCGGGCGTCCGGCCGGTGCTCCAGCATGGTCGGATGATCGATCACCTCGGCATCCAGTGCAGTGACGTCCAGGCGAGCGCCGCGTTCTACGACCGGGTGCTGGAACCGCTCGGCGGTGCGCGGCTGATGGAGCCGATGGAGGGGGTCATCGGCTACGGGGTCGCGCCCGTGCCGAACTTCTGGCTCGGCCCGCTGTCGGAGAACCAGACCGGCTGGCGCGAGGACCACATCGCCTTCGTCGCTCAGGACCGCGCCGCCGTCCGCGCCTTCTTCGAGGCCGCCGTGGCCGCGGGCGCCGAGGTGCTGCACGAGCCCCAGGAGTGGCCGATCTACCACCCCGGCTACTACGGGGCCTTCGTGCGCGACCCCGACGGCAACAACGTCGAGGCCGTCTGCCACCTGCCGGAGTAGCGCTCCGGCAGGGTGGCGGACGGCGCCCGGGACGGACGGCCCCGCTGCTCGCCGTCAGTTCCAGTTGGAGATGACGACGTCGTGGGGCGACGGCGAGCCGGTGCCGGTCTCGACGACCGACTTCAGGCTCATCAGGTACGTCGCCCACTTGGTGCTGCAGTGGTGCATGAACTCGCCCGGCTCCTCCCAGCCCCGGTGCGAGAACAGCACGATCGTCTGGCCGTCGGCGCGGTCGAGGTCGAACGTCACGGTCGTGCCGATCCACTCGGGCGGCCCGTCCACGACGCGCCACCCGACGTGCCGATCGTCGTCGAGCTCGACCACCTCCATGTCGAAGCCGCCGTCGACGAACCGGAACGCCAGCACCCCGCCGACGTCGGCGTCGCCGCTCGTGTCCGTCGTCCACCAGCGCGACAGGCCGTCGACCGACGTGAGCGCCGCGTACACCTCCTCCGTCGAGGTCGACCGGATGCCCACCCGGTGCAGGATGTCCACCATCTCGTGCTCTCCTTCTGCTCGTGTCACTCGTGTGATCCGTGTCCTGGCTGCTCGGCGTCGCGTCGCCGCTGGACGGCCTCCGCGATCCGCTTGATGCGCTGCAGGCGGCCGTCCCAGGCCGACCCGACCGCGGCGAGCTGCGCGACCGCCCGTTCGAGCTGTGCGTCGTCCACCTGGTACCTCCGCTCCCGGCCGACCGGCGTGGCTCGCACGAGCCCGACGCGGTCCAGCACCGCGAGGTGCTTGGAGACCGCCTGGCGGGTCACGGGGAGCCGGTCGCTGAGCGTGGTCGCCGTCCCGTCGCCGTCGGCGAGCAGGAGGTCGAGCATGCGCCGCCGCGTCGGGTCCCCGATCGCCGACCAGAGGTCGTCGTCGACGACCGTGGTCATCCGGCCGCCCCGACCCGGGCGGCGTACTCGACCAGCTGGGGCAGGAAGTGGTCCCAGCCGCTGACGTGGTCGCGGTAGTGCTCCTCGAGCACGGCGACCTCCCAGCCCCGGTCGCGGAACCCGGCCTCGGTCATGCGCACGCGGGTCCCGGCGCCGTCGGCCACGAGGTCGAACGTGACGAGGAGCGAGTTGCCGGGCACCGCGGCCTCGCCGTCGGGCTGCACCCAGCGGAACGAGAAGCGGTGGGGCGGCTCCGCCTCGACGACGGTGATCGTGGGCACGTGCGCGGTGCCGGCGGCGCGGTCGCCGAACACGAGGTGGCCGACGGCGCCGGGGGTGGGATCGAGCTCGGCCTCGTCGGGCCACCACTCGCGGAGGTGCTCCGGCGTCGTGATCACCTCGTAGACGACCTCGGGGGCGGCGTCGACGTGGAGCTCGCGCTCGATGCTGCCGAACTCCGCCCCGCCGACCCGGTCGAGGTCGGGCTGGCTGCTGCTGGTGGGCATGGTGCTGTCCCTTTCGCAATCATCGGTTGCGCGTCATCCTGGCACGGGTCCGCCTGCTCATGCAACCCTTTGTTGCACGTTCTCATGACGATCCGCGCTGCTGGACAGCACGAACAATCGTCAGAACGTGGGTCGGGCGGCCCGGGGTGGGGGTGGGGGGTGTAGACACCGGGCCAGCCGCCGCCCGCCTGGAGGTCCGATGTACATCGGCATGACGCCCGAGCAACGACAGCTCCGCGCCGAGCTGCGCGAGTACTACGACGGGCTGCTCACCCCCGACGTCGTCGACGAGCTCGCCGTGAGCGAGGGCGTCGGCCCGGTGGCCCGCTCCATCGCGCTCCGCATGGGCGCGGACGGCTGGCTCGGCATCGGCTGGCCCACCGAGTACGGCGGCCAGGGACGCGGGTACGTCGACCAGTTCATCTTCTACGACGAGTCGATGCGTGCCAGCGCCCCGGTGCCGATGCTCACGCTCAACTCCGTCGCGCCGACCCTGATGAAGTACGGCACCGACGAGCAGAAGGCGTCGTTCCTGCCCCGCATCCTCGCCGGCGAGATCCACTTCGCGATCGGCTACACCGAACCCGACAGCGGCACCGACCTCGCGTCGCTGCGCACCCGCGCCGAGCGCGACGGCGACGAGTGGGTGATCAACGGCCAGAAGATCTTCACGTCGCTCGCCACCGACGCGGACTACGTCTGGCTGGCGGTGCGGACGAACCCCGAGGCGTCGCGGCACCAGGGCATCTCGCTCATCATCGTCCCGACCGACACGCCGGGCTTCAAGGCCGTGCCGATCCAGAACTTCGGCAACTTCAACACCAACTACACGTTCTACGAGGACGTGCGCGTGCCCGCCGACAACTGCATCGGCGGCGAGGGCCGCGGCTGGCCGCTGATCATGGAGCAGCTGAACCACGAGCGGGTCACGATCTGCTCGTCGGGGATCATGGACCGCGCGCTCGACGAGACCACGGCGCACGCGGCGTCGCACGTGCTCGCCGACGGCACCCGCCTGATCGACCAGCCGTGGGTGCAGCACGACCTCGCGTGGGTGCACGCCCGGCTCGACGTGCTGCGCCTCCTCAACTGGCAGGTGGCCTGGAACGCGGACGCCGGCAACCCGCTCGACCCGGCCGCGGCGTCGGCGGTGAAGATCCACGGCACCGAGCTCTACATGGAGGGCCTCGGCCGGCTCCTCGAGATCCTGGGACCGGTGGCCGGGATCCGCGAGGGATCGCCCGACTCGGCCCTCCGCGACCGCCTCGGCACCCTGCTCCGCGGGCTCCACGTGCTGACCTTCGGCGGCGGCACCAACGAGCTCCAGCGCGACCTCATCGCCATGTTCGGCCTGGGCCTGCCGCCCTCGCCCCGCTGACCCGCCTCCGACCGCGACCCGACCTGCGGCCGACCGAACGACAGGAGCCCACGTGGACTTCGCACCCTCCGACGAGCAGCGAGCCGTCGCCGACCTCGCGAACCGGATCCTGACCGACCTGTGCGCGCCCGAGGTGCTGCGCGAGGTGGAGTCGGGGACCGAGTGGTTCCACCGCGAGCTGTGGGACGCGCTGGCCGCGGCCGACCTCCTCGGCCTGTGCCTGCCGGAGTCCGTGGGCGGTGGCGGGTACGGGTTCGTCGAGGCCTGCCTGCTCCTGCAGGAGGCCGGGCGCGCGGTCGCGCCGGTGCCGCTGTGGTCGACGCTCACCGCGGCGCTCGCCGTCGCCGAGCTCGGCACGGACGAGCAGCGCGCGCAGGTGCTCCCCGCCGTGGCCGACGGCTCGTCGATCCTCACGGTCGCCTTCGACGAGCTCGACGCCCCGCCGCGTGCACCGCAGGTCGCCGCCCGCCGCGACGGCGACGGCTGGCGGCTCGACGGCGCCAAGACGAACGTCCCGGCCGTGCACCTCGCGTCGACGGTGCTCGTGCCCGCGCGTGCCGAGGACGGTGCGGTCGTGCTGCTGCTCGTCCCGGCCGACGCAGCGCGCCTGACCGCGGCGCGGCAGGACACGTTCAACCACGAGCCGCACTTCCGCCTCGACCTCGACGGGGTCCGGGTCGGCGCCGACGCCGAGCTGCCCGGCGGCCAGGCCGCGCTCGAACGGCTCGTCGACCTCGCGACGGTCGGCGTCTGCGCGCTGGCCTCGGGCGTCGCCGACGGCGGCATGACCCGCACGGCGGCGTACGTCACCGAGCGCAAGCAGTTCGACCGGCCGATCGGCTCGTTCCAGGCGGTCGGGCACCGCATGGCCGACTGCTACGTGGACAACGAGGCGATCCGGCTCACGATGCTCCAGGCCGCGACGCGACTGGCGGTCGGCGAACCGGCCGACCGGGAGGTGGCCGTCGCCAAGTACTGGGCCGCCTACGGCGGTCGCCGGGTCGGCCACGCCGACCTGCACCTGCACGGCGGGATCTCGATCGACCTCGACTACCCGATCCACCGGTACTTCCTGTGGGCGAAGCAGCTCGAGCTGACGCTCGGTGCGGCGTCGCCGCAGCTCGCCCGGCTCGGCGCGTCCCTCGCCGGCTGACGGATCCGGCCGGGGTCATCCCCTCGTCCTGTGTGGTGGGGGGGGGGGGGGGGGGGGG
>JAEVZA010000176.1 GCA_023392475.1 Actinomycetes bacterium
GCTCGGCGTCGCGGTCGTCGCCCGCCACGGCGCCCACCGGCGCACCGGCCGGCGTGGCGGGATCGCCGTCGCCGTCGCCGAGACCAACGTCCGGGACCGCGCCCGTGCGAGGACCGTCGCCGTCGGGCAGGGCCTCCCCGGCGTCCTCGGCGCTCCCGGCGTCCTCGGCCGACGGGATCCGGTGCTCGTCGGCGTGGGGATCGTTGGGGGTGGAGGGGATGACCGCCGTCCTTTCCGGGGGTGTGGTCCTTCGTGGGCCGGCGCCCGAGGTCACGGAGGGCGATCGTACCGCGGCGCCCCGTGCCCCCCGCGGTACCTCCCGGCGACATGTGTCGCCTCCCGGCGGCGCCGCTCCGGCGCCGCTCCGGCGGTGCGGGAGCGGCCTCGGCGAGCCCGTCCCGGCAGGCGGAGGTCCGGGCCGGGAGCCGTCGCCGGAGGTCCTAGAGTGACCGCCGATGCAGCAGCGGCCGACCCTTCCGAGCACCGAGGCGACGGGCCGGTGACCGCCCTGATCACGGGCGCCGGCGGGTTCGTCGGCCACCACCTCGCCGCCCACCTGCAGGACTCGGGCGACGACGTGCACCTCACCGACCGCTCCACCGACGGCCTGGACATCACGGACGCCCCGTCGCTGCTCGAGCTGTTCCGCCGGGTGCGCCCGCAGGTCGTGTACCACCTCGCCGGCGCGAGCGACGTGGGCGGCTCCTGGTCGACGCCCCAGGCGACGTTCCGGGCCAACGCCGAGGGCACGATGAACGTGCTGTGGGCGGCGCGGGAGGCGGGGGTCGAGCGCGTGCTCACCGTCGGCTCGGCGGACGTGTACGGCAAGGTCGGCGCGGACGACCTCCCGATCGCGGAGACGCTCCCGATGCGACCGGTCAGCCCCTACGCGGCGTCGAAGGCGTCGGCCGACCACGTCGCGCTCCAGGCGAACCTCGGCTACGGCCAGCACGTGGTCCGCGCCCGGCCGTTCAACCACCTCGGCCCCGGCCAGAGCGACCGGTTCGTCGCCCCCGCCCTCGCCGGGCGGATCGCGGGCAACGAGCGCAGCGGCGAGTCGAAGGTCAAGGTCGGCAACCTCAGCCCGAAGCGCGACTTCACGGACGTGCGCGACGTCGTGCGCGCCTACCGCCTCCTCGTGGAGCACGGCACCGCCGGCGAGGTCTACAACGTCTGCAGCGGCCGGGCGATCGCCGTGCAGGCGCTCGCCGACCAGTTCATCGAGATGGCGACGATCCCGATGGAGCTCGTGATCGACCCCGAGCTCGAGCGCCCGGTCGACATCCCGGTGCTCCTCGGCGACGCCACGCGCATCCGCACCGACACGGGCTGGGAGCCGCAGATCCCGCTCGAGGTCACGCTGCGGGACCTCCTCGACGACCGCCGTCGCCGCCTCGACCAGCCCTGACGGTCCGGCCCGGGCCGGCTCAGGGAAATAGGGGTCCTCGATCTCGTCCTGCGAGACCTGACCGCCGCAGAACCTCGGAGCGGGCGCGTGGCGCGTGCGTCGTGGGGGTGGCTCAGCGCTCGCCGAGGCGGCTGAGCGCCGACCGGAGCGCGCGGCGCTCCGCCGGGTCGACGGCGGCGTCGGCACGTCGGCCGAGGTCACGGCGCCACTCGGCCACCACCCGCTCGGCCACGCCGTCGGGCGCGCCCTCGAGCCAGCGGAGGTCGCGGTCGAGCAGCGCGAGCTGCAGCTCGGTCTCCGTGTGCCGCGCCGCGACCAGCGGCAGGCGCTCGGCCTTCGCATCGGGGTAGTCCGTGCCGGCCACGAGCTCGAGCGGCTCGACGTGGAACACGCCGGCCAGCAGGGTGACCGTCCGCTCACCCGGCACGCTGCGGGACGACTCGAGGTTCGACAGCGCCACCCGGGAGATCGCCACCCGGGCGGCCAGCTCGGCCTGGGTGAGCCCGAGGCCCGTGCGGAGCCGCCCGATGCGGGTCCCGAGGGACTCGGGCGCGGCGTGGCGGTCGGGCGGGGGCACGGGGGCGGTCATGTGACGGAGGTCCGATCGATCCTGCCAACCCAGTTGGCAGACCGTGGGCGTCCCGCAGCGTAGAACAGACCCCATGACGAAGCGCGCACTCATCACCGGCATCACCGGCCAGGACGGCTCCTACCTCGCGGAGCTCCTCCTCGACGAGGGCTACGAGGTCGTCGGCATGGTGCGACGCTCCTCCACCGTCACCTTCGAGCGCATCGCGCACCTCCAGGACCGCATCGCCACGGTCCCGGGTGACCTCCTGGACCAGGCCAGCCTCATCGATCTGCTGCGCACCTACCGGCCGGCCGAGGTCTACAACCTGGCCGCCCAGAGCTTCGTGCAGACGAGCTTCGGCCAGCCGGTGCTCACCGGCGACGTGACCGGCCTCGGCGTGACCCGCCTGCTCGACGCCATCCGCATCGTCGACCCGGACATCCGCTTCTACCAGGCGTCGTCGTCGGAGATGTTCGGCAAGGTCGTCGAGGTGCCGCAGCGGGAGACGACCCCCTTCTACCCCCGGTCCCCGTACGGCGTGGCGAAGATGTACGGCCACTGGATCACGGTGAACTACCGCGAGTCCTACGACCTGCACGCGTCGAGCGGCATCCTCTTCAACCACGAGTCCCCGCGCCGCGGCCTCGAGTTCGTGACGCGGAAGATCTCGAACGCGGTCGCCAAGATCAAGCTCGGCCAGGCCTCGGAGCTGCGGCTCGGCAACCTCGACGCCAAGCGGGACTGGGGCTTCGCCGGCGACTACGTGCGGGCGATGTACCTGATGCTCCAGCAGGACTCCCCCGACGACTACGTCGTCTCCACCGGCGAGACCCACTCGGTGCGCGAGTTCTGCGAGGTCGCGTTCGGCCACGTCGGGCTCGACTGGGAGCAGTACGTGGTCATCGACGAGGCGTTCTACCGGCCGGCCGAGGTGGACCTGCTCGTCGGCAGCGCGGACAAGGCACACGAGGTGCTCGGCTGGAAGCCGGCCGTCGGGTTCCAGGACCTCGTGACGATGATGGTGGACGCGGACCTCGACCTGCTCCAGGGCAAGCTCCGCTCCATCGGCTGAGCAGCCGGAGCGTACGACCCGTCGTGCACGACCGAGATCCTGTGCAGGTGGAACGC
>JAEVZA010000224.1 GCA_023392475.1 Actinomycetes bacterium
GTCCCGGCGTGGGCGCGGTGCCGGTCGACGTGGCCGCACCGGCGCTCGTGGCCTTCACCTCGGGCACGACGGCGAGCCCGAAGGGCGTCGTCCACACGCACCGCACGATCGGTGCCGAGGTGCGCCAGCTCGGCGGCGTGCAGCCGTCGGACGGCGCGCCCATCCTCACGGGCGCGCCGGTCGGGCACGCGATCGGCATGCTCGCCGGGCTCCTGCTGCCGGCCGAGCGCGGCCAGGCCGTGCACCTGATCGACGTGTGGGACCCCGCCGCGGTGCTCGCGGCGATGTCGGAGGCCGACGTGAACGCCGGCAGCGGCGCCACGTTCTTCCTCCAGTCGCTCATCGACCACCCCGACTGCCGCCCGGAGCACCTCGCGCGCATGGCGCACGTGGGGCTCGGCGGCTCGTCCGTGCCGAGCGCGTTCACGGCGCGCGTCGTCGCCCTCGGTCTCTCGGTCGCCCGCGCCTACGGGTCCACCGAGCACCCGTCGACCACCGGGGCGACCTTCGACGAGCCGCAGGACCGCCGTGCCGCCACCGACGGCCACGCGCTCGCGGGCGTCGAGCTCCGGATGGTCGACCCCGAGTCGGGGGAGGACGTGCCGGCCGGCGTGCCCGGCGAGGTGTGGTCGCGCGGCCCCGACCTGTTCGCCGGCTACACCGACCCGGCCCTGACCGACGAGGCCGTCGTCGACGGCTGGTACCACACGGGCGACGTCGGCGTGCTCGACGCCGACGGCTGGCTCACGATCACCGACCGGCTCAAGGACGTGATCATCCGGGGCGGGGAGAACGTCTCCGCGGCGGAGGTCGAGGAGATCCTGCTCACGCTCGGCGGGGTGGCGGAGGCGGCCGTCGTGGCCGGTCCCGATGCTCGCCTCGGTGAGCGGCCGGTCGCGTTCCTCCGCCTGCTGCCCGGCGCCACCACGCCCACGCTCGACGACGTCCGCGCCCACGTGCGCGCGGCCGGGCTGGCCCGGCAGAAGTGGCCGGAGGAGCTGCACGTGGTCCAGGACCTGCCGCGGACCGCGAGCGGCAAGGTGCGCAAGGTCGAGCTGCGCGAGCGCCTCCGCGCCGCGGGCGCCTGATCCGCACCTCGGACCGGCCGCCGCCGTCCGCCGCGCGGGCGGCCGTCCCGGTCGTGGCTGCGCTCGAGGGGTCCCTCGACGGATGATCAGCGACGGTCCGCGGGGCGCGAGGCGAACAGGTTGAGGCCGAGCGTCTCGGACAGGTACTTGGTCACGAGCTGGCCGCGGACGCTGTTGCCCGCGCCGTCGAGCGGCGGCGAGAACACACCGAGGCCGCCCTTGCCGGGTGCCACGGTCACGACGCCGCCGCTCACCCCGCTCTTCCCGGGCAGACCGACCTCGTAGAGCCACTCGCCCGAGTGCTCGTAGAGGCCCGCGGTGGCGAGCACGGCGAGGACCCGCTTGCAGTGGCGCTCCTCGATCACGCGCTCGCCCGTCACCGGGTTCACGCCGCCGTCGGCGAGTGTCGCCCCCATCACGGCGAGGTCGTGGGTCGTCACCGCGATGGAGCACTGGCGGGTGTAGACGTCGGTCGCGAGCTCCGGATCGAAGTAGAGGCGGCCGTAGCTGCGCAGCAGGGCGGCGATCCCGTGGTTGCGGAGGTTGGCGGCCGACTCCGAGGCGTAGACGTCCTCGTCGACGTGCAGCTCGCGTCCGGCGAACCGCGACAGGCCCTCGAGCACGAACCCGAACTTCTCGTCGGGGGTGCTGCCCGGCACGAGGCTCGTCGTGGCGATCGCGCCCGCGTTCACCAGCGGGTTCATCGTCCGGTCCTCGTTGAGCTCCACCGCCATCACGGAGTTGAAGGGCAGGCCGGTGCCGTTCACGCCGAGCTTCTCGCGCGCCTCGTGGTGGCCGAGCTCGTCGATGATCAGCGCGAACACGAACGGCTTGGACACGCTCTGGATCGAGAACGACACCGCCGCGTCGCCGACCTCGATGGCGCCGCCGCCGACGCCGACGATCGAGATCGCGAACAGCTCGGGCGACGCGGCGGCGAGCGCGGGGATGTAGTCGGCCACCGCTCCCTCGTCGAGGTCGCGGTACAGCTCGTGGGCCTCCTGCACGCGCGCGATGACGTCGTCGATCGGCGGGAGGTCGCCGGTCGACACGACGGGATCGACCTCGTGCTCGTCGTAGGGCAGCGGCAGGTGCACGCGGGCAACGTAGCCGTGGGCGAGACTTGCCCGGATGAGCGGCACCCTCCTCCTCGACCTCACCTGGATCCTCCTCGGGATCGTGGTGGTGGTCTGCGTCGTGGGTTGGCTGCGGGCACGCCGCTCGCCCACCGGCGAGGGGGCGCGCCGCCGCTGGATCGACGAGGAGCTCGCCCGCCAGGAGGCGGCCTACCCCGGCGGCGCCTTCTCGGACGACGAGTACCTGGCCCGGCTCGAGGCGATCGAGGAGCGCTGGGACGACGAGCACCCGTCGTGACGGGCGACGGCGGCGGGCGGCGAACGGGCACCGGTCCGCTCCGTGCCCGCCGCCGGGCGCGGCTGGGCATGACCCCGCCGGCCGGGCTGCTCACCGTGCACGTCGGCGAGGGGCCGTCGGTCCGCACGGCGCACGTGGCACGGGTCCCCGGTCGCCCGGCGCCGCTGCTCGTCGTGCTGCACGGCGCGGGCGGCGACGGTCCGGTCACCGCGGGCATGAGCCGCCTCGGCACGCGCGGTCCCGCCGCCGGGTTCGCGACCGCGTTCCCCGACGGCGTGCGCCGCGTCTGGAACGACGGCCGGACCGGTGCCCGCCTCGCGTCGCGGCAGGGCGTCGACGACGTCGCGTTCGTGCTCGCGCTCGTCGATCGCCTGGTGGCCGACGGGATCGCCGACGGCCCGACCTTCTTCGTGTGCGGCATGTCGAACGGCGCGTTCCTCGCCGACCACCTCGCCCGCTCCACGGGCCGGGTGCGCGGGCTCGGGCTGGTGGCGGGCACGGCGTCCGAGGTCGGTCGCGCCCACGGACCGGCGGAGGCCGCGCACCCGCTGCCGGTGGTGATGTTCCACGGCACCGCGGACCCGCTCGTGCCGTACGGCGGTGGTCCGATCGGGCCGCTCGGCCGGGCCGTCGCGCGGCGCGACCGCCGACGCGGCGAGGGATCGGCGGGCCGGGGC
>JAEVZA010000256.1 GCA_023392475.1 Actinomycetes bacterium
TGGGGGGGCGCCCGCGCGCGCCCCCGCCCCCCCCCCCACGACAGAACGGTGGAGGGAGGGACGGCCGGCGGGTGTGCGGTCAGTCCTCCACGATGGACAGCGCGTGCGTCGGGCAGTACTTCACGGCGAGCTCGGCCGAGCGCCGCAGGTCGTCACCCGGGTGGTCCTCGAGGAGCACGACCTTCCGGTCGTCCCCCACCTCGAACAGGTCGGGCGACTCGGACTCGCACACCCCGTGGCCCTGGCAGAGGTCGGCGTCGACGACGACTCGGAACCCCATCAGGCCCCGGCCTCCGCGGACGGCACGGACCGGCGGCGGTAGCGGACCCGGCAGGGCTGCGCGAGCTGCACGACCATCTTCGAGTGGTCGTTGCGGTAGGACTCCGGCGGCTGCGCGGCCTCGAGCTCCCAGTCCCGGAGCAGCACGCAGAAGATCGCCTTGAGCTGCATGAGCGCGAACGCGGCGCCGACGCAGCGGTGCCGCCCGGCGCCGAACGGGATCCAGTTCCAGGGGTTGTCCAGGTCGTCCTGGCGGGGGTCGATGTAGCGCGACGGGTCGAAGCGCTCGGGGTCGTCGAACGCCCCCTCGAGCCGGTTGGACACCGCGATCGACGTGCCCACGAGCTTGCCCTCGGGGATGGTGAAGCCCTCCACCTCGAGCGGCTCCACCACCTTGCGGAGCAGCAGGATCAGCGGCGGGTGGAGGCGCAGGGCCTCCTTGATCGACGACTCGAGCCAGGGCACCTCGCGGAGGTCCTGGTAGGTGACCTCGCCGCCGCCGGCCTCGGCCAGCCCGTCCACCTCCGCCACGACCCGGCCCATCACCTCGGGGTTGCGGAGCAGCTCGATGATCACCCAGGCCGCCGTCCCGGAGGTGGTGTGGTGCCCGGCGAACATCATCGAGATGAACATGCCGGTGATGATGTCGGCGGAGAACTGCTCGACCCCGTCCTCGTCCTTGATGGACATGAGGACGTCGACCAGGTCCATGTCCGCCTTGTCCGCGGGGAGGCCCTCCTGGCGGCGCCGCTCCATGATCCCCTCGATCCGCTCGACCAGCGCGGCCCGCGCCGCGTCGCGCCGGCGGAAGCTCTCGATGTCCGCGTAGGCGTCGACGTAGGCGATCGCGTCCGTGCCCTGCTCGAGGTCGTGGAACAGGTGGGCGACCTCGACGTCGAGCTCCTCGCGGAACTTCGGCCCGATGAGGCACGACGTGGAGGTGTAGATGAACAGCTCGGCGCAGAAGTCGAGCAGGTCGATCTCGCCCTCGTCGTCCCAGCGGTCGAGCATCCGCTCGATCTCCGACGTGATCGTGGCCGCGTGGCCGCGCATGAACTTGTCCCGGAGGGACTGGTTGTGCAGCGCCCGCCGGCGCTCCTCGGGCGACGCGTCGAAGACGACGCCCTCGCCGAAGATCGGGGTCATGAACGGGTAGGCGGCGGCCTGGTCGAGCTCCTCGTCCGACGCCCGGAAGAAGACCTCGTTGGCCTCGGCGCCGGTGAGGAGGACCACCTCCTTGTCGGCCAGGCGGAACTCCCCGACGTCGCCGCACTCGTCCCGGGTGCGGCGCATCAGGCCGATCGGGTCGACCCGCAGCTCCTCCAGGTGGCCGGTCCCGCCCTCGTCGCCGGACACCTTCGGGATGTCGGCCGTCGTGCCGGGCATCGTGTCGGTCATGGCTCCCCCTCGGGTTGCGCGTCGTCCGCGTCGTTCGGTGCGGACAGGGCGGCGCCGTCGCCGACGGGCGCCTCGGGCTGGACCTCGAGCAACGCCCACCGCGTGCCCTTGGGGGCCGACACCATCGCCAGCACCGCCTGGGCGAACTCGGCCGGCCGGATGGCGCCGTCGTGGCGGAGGAGGCCCCACCGGTACCACGACGCGACGACCTCGTTGACCGAGTCCTCGGACCAGCTGGAGCCCTGCTCGGTGCTGGACGGGCCCGGCCGCACGACGCCGACGCGCACGCCGGTGCCCTCGCACTCCATCGCCATGGCGCGGGCGTACCCCTCGAGCCCGGCCTTCGACGCGACGTACGCCGCCATGTGCGTGCGCGGCTCCTGGGCCACCTCGGAGGTGACGAAGACGACGTCGCCGCGGCGGCGGCCCACCATGTTCGGCACGAGCTCGTGCGCGAGGGCCTGCGAGCCGAGGAGGTTCACCTGCAGCTGGCGGGCGAACTCGGCCGGGTCCGCCACCGTCGTGATCGGCTGGACGTCCCCGGCGTTGGAGACCAGCACCTCGATCGGCCCCAGCTCGTCCTCGGCGCGGCGGGCGAACGTGCGGATCGAGGCGTCGTCGGTCAGGTCGAGCGGCACGGCGAGGGCCTCGCCCCCGTCGGCGGCGATCTTCGCGGCCAGGTCCTCGAGCCGGTCGAGGCGCCGGGCGCCGATCACGACCGGGTGACCTGCGGCGGCCAGCGCGGCGGCGATCGCCGCGCCGTGACCCGACGACGCGCCGGTCACGACGGCCGGTCGGCGGTCGGGGTGGGGCTCGAAGCGCGGCATCAGGCCACGCCTCCCGCCCGGGCCACGACGCTCGTGGGCACCTTGGCGAAGCCACGCACGTTGACGGAGTGGACCCGCTCGATCCCGGACGGGTCCACGTCGTAGCGCTCGATCGCGGCGACCAGCTCCTCGAGCGCGACCCGGGCCTCGAGCCGGGCGAGCGAGGCGCCGAGGCAGAAGTGCCGCCCGAAGCCGAAGCTGGCGAGCTGCGGCAGCGGCTCGGTGCGGTCGAGGTCGTAGCGGTCGGGCTCGTCGAAGACGCGGGGATCCCGGTTGGCGGAGCCGGCCAGCAGCAGCACGCGGTCGCCGGCGGGGATCACCTGGTCGTACCAGGGCACGTCCACCAGCGCGATCCGGGCGAGCATCTGCGACGACGTGTCGTAGCGGAGGGTCTCCTCCACCCACATCGGGATGCGGGACGGATCGGCGAACGGCTTCCCGCCCTGGTCGGGGTTGCGCCAGCCCCAGTACCAGGCGTTGGCCAGCAGCTTGGTGGTGGTCTCGTTCCCGGCCACGACCATGAGGAAGAGGAAGCCGGTGATCTCCTCGTCGGTCAGCCGGTCGCCGTCCACCTCGACCTGCAGCAGCGCGCTCGTGAGGTCGTCGGTCGGCGTGGCCCGCCGCTGGGCCAGCATGTCCGCGTAGTACACGACGAGCTCGAGCGCGGCGGCGGCACCTTCCGGCGGCACGTCCCGGATGCCCTCCTCGCGGTGCACCAGCAGGTCCGACAGGCGGCGCAGCTCCTCGCGGTCCGACGGGGGCACGCCCATCATCTCGGAGATGACGTCCATGGGGAGGCGCCCGGCGAAGTCCGCGATGAAGTCGAGGTCCTCCGGCGTCTCGAGCATGCGGGCGATGTAGTCGCGTGCGATCTCCCGGATGCGGGGCTCGAGCTCCGCCACCCGGCGCGGGGTGAACCCCTTCGACACGAGCCCGCGCATGCGACCGTGCATCGGGGGGTCCATGCCGAGGAACGACATGGTCTTGTGGGCGTGCGGCCCGGACGCCGCGGGGTCGAGGGAGACGCCGTGCGAGTTGGACAGGCGCTCGAAGTCCCGGAAGCCCTCGATCACGTCCGCGTGGCGCGACACCGCCCAGAACCCCAGCTCCTCGTTGCGGTAGAGGGGCGCCTCCTCGCGGAGCCGCTCGTAGGTCGGGTACGGGTCCTCGTGGATCTCGTAGGCGTACGGGTCGTACACCAACGGCGGTCCGGTGACGGTGCCCGAGCTCACGATCGTCCTCCCAGGACCAGCTCCGAGACCTCCGACAGCAGCGCCGGCAGGTCCTCGTACGACAGGTGGCCGGTGCCGGCCTCCACCAGCGCGCCGAACGTGGCCAGCTCGAGCGCGTGGAACACGGCCGGGTCGGTGTCCTCACCCAGCGCCAGCACGAGCCGGCGGTGCATCTCCGCGCCGATGCGGTCCCGGAGCAACCGGACGTCGGGATCGGTGGCCAGCATGGCGACCGTGCACGCGGCGGCGAGCTCCGGTTCGTCGGCGACGAGCAGCGCGAGGTCCCCGAGCGTGGCCGCGGCCCGCGCCGCGCGGTTGCGGCGACGGTCGATCACGGTCTCCGGGAGCGCGGCGAGGCGCCGCCAGAACAGCTCCGTGACCAGGTGCTCGCGGGAGGCGAAGTACGTGTACGCGGTGGCGGGTGCGACGCCGGCGCGCTTCGCGACGTTGCGCACGGTGAGCCCGTCGTAGCCCTGCTCGCGGACCTCGTCCAGGCCGGCCTCCACCAGGCGCTGCACGGTGGCGGCCTGGCGGGTGGAGAGGTGCCGGCGCGTCGACTCGTTCGACGTGGGCACCGGCCCCCCGACCGCCGTGCCAGCGGTGGTTCCCCCCGAACTGGACATGTGTCCAGATGCTAGTCCACCCCCGGTCGGCGTGCAACGACCCGGTGGCCGGGGCCGCGGGAGCGCCCGCGCCGGTGCGGGCTCAGGAGCCGGCGTCGTCGAGCAGGCGCGCCGGCGGCGAGGCGATGGTGCCGCCCGCCGGGACGTCGCGCACCACGATCGCGCCGGCGGCAGCGCGCGCACCCTCGCCGAGGGTGATCGGCCCGAGGAGGATCGCCCCCACGCCGATCCGCACGCCGTCGCCGAGCACCGGGGCGCCCACCCGCGGCGGGCGCGTCCCGATCGTCACGTCGTGGAAGATGCTGCACCCGGCACCGATGCGGACGTCCCCGTTCAGGATGATGCTGCGTCCGGCGTGCTGGAGCCGGAGGCCGGGCCCCGGCACGACGGACGCCGGCAGCTCGGAGCCGATCACGGCACGGGTCCACACCGCGTCGAGCAGCACGTGCAGCACGCGCACCGGCAACGACGCGACGCCACGCAGGGCGCGACCCAGGTTGCCGATCCGCCAGATCAGGACGGTGAGCTTGGACTCCCACGACGGGTTGCGGCCGAGGTCCTCGCGGAACCAGGCGAGGAGCTCGCCGGGGCTCGGGTCGTGCGCAGGGCCGGTCGCGGGCCCGCTGCGTTCGGGTCGGTCGTCCACGGATCGATGCTACCGGCGACCGCTCGCGACCCGACCCGGAGGGCCGGCGGCGGCGTGGGTGGCTCAGGCCGCGTCGGCGACGGAGAGCCGGACCTCGGCCCGCACGAGCGCGGCGCGGGCCTCGGGGTCCTCGGCGTCGGCCCGGAGGGCCTCCTCGGCCCGCTCCTTCGCGGCGCGGGCGCGGTCGACGTCGATCGTGTCGGCGAGCTCCGCGACGTCCGAGAGGATCGTCACCCGCGTCGTGCCGTCGGCCTCGGGGGGCGACACCTCGACGAAGCCCTGGTGCACGGCGATGACCTGCTCGCCGCCGTCCTCCAGCAGCACCCGGACCGGGTGCGTGGCGAGGACGCCGATGAACGGCACGTGCCCGGGCAGGAACGCGATGTCGCCCGTCGTCGTGCGGCAGATGACCATCTTCGCCTCGCCCGAGTAGGCGATGCGCTCCGGGGAGACGAGCTCGACGTCGAGGGGCATCAGGCCGACTTCTCCAGGTCCTTCGCCTTGCGCATGGCGTCCTCGGCGCCGCCCACGTTGAAGAACGCCTGCTCGGGCAGGTCGTCCAGGTCGCCGTTGACGAGCATCTCGAAGCTCTCGACCGTGTCGTCGACCGGCGTGAAGATGCCGGGCAGGCCGGTGAAGACCTCGGCGACGAACATCGGCTGGGCGAGGAACTTCTGGATCTTGCGGGCCCGGTCGACGGTGACCCGGTCCTCCTCCGAGAGCTCGTCGATGCCGAGGATGGCGATGATGTCCTGCAGCTCCTTGTAGCGCTGCAGCATCTCCTGCACGCGGCGGGCGACGGCGTAGTGGCGCTCGCCGACGACCTCGGGCGTCAGGATCGACGACGACGAGGCCAGCGGGTCCACCGCCGGGTAGATGCCGAGCGAGGCGATGTCGCGGCTCAGCTCCGTGGTGCCGTCGAAGTGCGTGAAGGCGGTGAACGGCGCCGGGTCGGTGTAGTCGTCGGCGGGCACGTACACGGCCTGCAGCGACGTGATCGACCGGCCGCCGGTCGACGTGATCCGCTCCTGCAGCTCGCCCATCTCGTCGGCGAGGGTGGGCTGGTAGCCCACGGCCGCCGGCATCCGGCCGAGGAGCGTGGACACCTCGGAGCCGGCCTGGGTGAACCGGAAGATGTTGTCCACGAACAGGAGCACGTCCTGGCCCTGCACGTCGCGGAAGTACTCGGCCATGGTCAGCGCGGCCAGGGCGACCCGGAGGCGCACGCCCGGCGGCTCGTCCATCTGGCCGAACACGAGGGCCGCCTTGTCGAGCACGGAGCCCGAGCCGGCGAGGGCCGTCTCGCCCATCTCGATGAAGAGGTCGGTGCCCTCACGGGTCCGCTCCCCAACACCGGCGAACACGGACACGCCGCCGAACTGGCTGGCCACGCGGTTGATCATCTCGGTGATGAGCACCGTCTTGCCCACGCCGGCGCCGCCGAACAGGCCGATCTTGCCGCCCTGGAGGTAGGGCGTGAGGAGGTCGATGACCTTGATGCCCGTCGGGAACATCTGGGCCTTGGGCTCGAGCGTGTCGAACGCCGGGGCCTCGCGGTGGATCTCCCAGCGCTCGTCGTCGTCGATCGACGGCACGTCGAGCGGCTGGCCGAGCACGTTGAACACGTGGCCGAGCGTGGCGTCGCCGACGGGCACGGTCAGGCCGTGGCCGGTGTTGCGGACCGTGGTGCCGCGCACGAGGCCGTCGGTCGGCTTCATGGCGATGGCGCGGACGCGGTTGTCGCCGATCTGCTGGGCGACCTCGGCGACCACGACGATGTCGACGCCGTCCACCGTGATCGTGAACTCCAGGGCGGAGTTGATCTCGGGGATGCCGTCGGGCGGGAACTCGACGTCGACCACCGGTCCGGCGATGGCGACGATCCGGCCGTCCTTCAGTTCGGGTTCGGTGACGGTCATGGTGACTCCTGGGCTGCGATCAGTCGTGGGCGTTCGGTGGGCTGCGTGGCTGCGGCTCAGGTCCGGTCGGGACCCGAGGCGTGGTGGTGGGCGAGGTCGGGGAAGGGCTGGCTGTCCAGGTGGTGCAGCAGCAGCTCGCCCGGCTCCTCCCGGTCGTCCGCGAGGGCCTCGGCACCGCCGATGATCTCCATGATCTCGGTGGTGATGGCGTCCTGGCGGACCTGGTTCATCTTCCGGGTGTACTTGACGATGAGCTCCTCGGCGTTGTCGGTCGCCGACTTCATGGCCCGCTGGCGGTTGGCCAGCTCGGAGGCCGCCGCGTCGAGCAGGGCGGCGAAGAGCCGCGACTCCACGTAGCGGGGCAGGAGCGTCTCGAGCACGGCCGAGGCGGAGGGCTCGAACTCGAACCCGGCGGTGGCGCCGGCGTCGCCGCCCTCGGCGATCGTCTCCTCGTCCTCGAGGGGCAGGAACCGCCGGACGACGACCTCCTGCGAGCCCATCGAGATGAACCGCGTGTACACGAGGTCGATCCGGTCGCAGCCGCCGTTGATGAACAGGTCGGTCACCCGGGCCGCGACGGCGACGGCGTCCTCGAACCCGGGGTTCTCGGAGAAGCCCTCGTAGCTCGCCTCGATCGGGTAGTGGCGGAAGGAGAAGTAGCCCTTGGACTTCCGGCCGACGGTCACGAGGGCGAACTCACGCCCCTCGGAGCGGGCGGCCTGCACCTCGCGCTCGGCGGTGCGGATCACGTTCGAGTTGTAGGCGCCGGCGAGGCCGCGGTCGGCGGCGAGCACGACGACGCCCACCTTGCGCACCTCCTCCACGGGGCGGAGGAGCGGGTGGTCGACCTCGGCGCCCGCGGCGGCGAGGTCCTGGATCACCTGCGTGATGTGCTCGGCGTACGGCCGTGCCTCGTTGGCGCGCTGCTGGGCCTTGACCACGCGCGTCGCGGCGATGAGCTCCATGGCCCGCGTGATCTTCTTGGTGTTCTGGACACTGGAGATCCTCCGACGGAGGACCCGCTCCTGTGCACCGGGCATCTCGGCTCCCTACGTCCCGTCCGTCCTCAGGCCTCGGCCTCGTCGCCCTCGCGGGTGACGTCCTCCTCGGGGAGGTGCCGGGACTCGCGGGCGATCGTGGCGTCGGCATCGGCCTGGGCGACGGCCGCGGGGGCGTCGCCGTCGGTCGAGGTGCCGACGAACTGGTCGGCGAAGGCCTTGATGGACGCCTCGAAGCCGTCCTCGTCCTCGATCTTGCCGGTGTCGCGGATCGCGTCGAGCACGCCCGCGTGGCGGGTCCGGAACCAGTCGAGCAGGCCGTCCTGGAAGGCGCGGACGTCCTCGACCCCGATGTCGTCGAGGTAGCCGCGGGTGCCGGCGAAGATCACCACGCACTGCTCCTGGACCGACATCGGGCTGTTGATGCCCTGCTTGAGGAGCTCGGTGAGGCGGTAGCCGCGCTCGAGCTGCGCCTTCGACACGGCGTCGAGGTCGGAGCCGAAGGCGGCGAACGCCTCGAGCTCGCGGAACTGCTGCAGGTCGGACTTGAGCGTGCCCACGGCCGTCTTCATGGCCTTGATCTGGGCGGCGGAGCCCACTCGCGACACCGAGATGCCGACGTCCACCGCCGGGCGCACGCCCGACTTGAACAGGTCGTCCTGCAGGAAGATCTGGCCGTCGGTGATCGAGATCACGTTCGTCGGGATGTACGCCGACACGTCGCCGGCCTTCGTCTCGATGATCGGGAGGGCCGTGAGCGAGCCGGCGCCGTTCTCGTCGGAGAGCTTGGCGGCACGCTCGAGCAGGCGGCTGTGGAGGTAGAAGACGTCGCCCGGGTAGGCCTCGCGCCCCGGCGGGCGGCGGAGCAGCAGCGACACCTGGCGGTACGCCTCGGCCTGCTTGGAGAGGTCGTCGTAGACGACGAGGGCGGCCTCGCCGTGCTCCATCCAGTGCTGGCCCATGGCGCAGCCGGCGTACGGGGCGAGGTACTTGAACGGCGCCGGGTCGGAGGCCGGGGCCACCACGACGACCGTGTACTCCATCGCGCCGCGCTCGGTCAGGGTCGCCACCGTCTGGGCGACGGTGGAGGCCTTCTGGCCGATCGCGACGTAGATGCACTTCACGCCGAGACCCTGCTGGTTCAGGATCGTGTCGATCGCGATCGTCGTCTTGCCCGTCTTGCGGTCGCCGATGATCAGCTCGCGCTGGCCGCGGCCGATCGGGATCAGCGAGTCGATCGCCTTGATGCCCGTCTGCATCGGCTCGCCCACCGGCTGGCGGCCCATGATGCCGGGTGCCTGGATCTCCATGCGGCGGGGCTCGACGTTGGCGAGCGCTCCCCGGCCGTCGATCGGCTCGCCCAGCGTGTTCACCACGCGGCCGAGGACGCCGTCGCCGACGGGCACCGAGAGGATCTGACCGGTCGCCTTGACGGTCTGGCCCTCCTCGATGGTGTCGACCTCGCCGAGCACCACGGCGCCGATCGACTCCTCGTCGAGGTTCAGGGCGAGGCCCACGAGGCCCGACTCGAACTCGAGCAGCTCGTTCACCGCCGCGTCGGGCAGGCCCGACACGCGGGCGATGCCGTCGCCGACCTCGACGACCCGGCCGACCTGCGTCAGCGCGACGTCGGGCTCGAAGCCCTCGAGGTTCTTCTTGATCGCCGCGGCGATGTCGGCGGTGTTGATCGTGAGCTCAGCCATCTCAGAAGGCCTCTCGGAGTTGTGTCAGGCGGGTACGGACGGAGCCGTCGATGACGGAGTCGCCGATGTGGGTGACGACGCCACCCATGACGGTCGGATCGACGATGTTGCGGATCGTGACGTCCACGTTGGTGCGGGCCTTGAGCGCAGCGGCCAGCTGGGTGATCTGGGCGTCGGTGAGGGGGACGGCGGAGCGGACCTCGGCGACCGTCTGGCCCTTGGCCGCGGCGGAGCGCCGGACCAGCTCGTCGGCGACGAGCGGGAGGTCGGTGATCCGGCCGGCGGTGACGAGCATCGAGACGAACGACACCGTGGTGCGCGACGCCCTGCCGTCGAGGAGGTCCTCGACGATCTGGGCGCGCCGCTCGACGGGCAGGTGCTCGTCGAGCAACGTGGAGCGCAGCTCCTCGTTGGTCTCGACGATCCGCCCGAGGCGGAACAGCTCGTCCTCCACCTCGGTGATGTTGCCCTCGGCCCGGGCGATGCCGTAGGCGGCATCCGCGTAGGCGGCGATTCGTGCGTCGCTCATGTCGTCCTCTGGTCTCGGTCCGCGTCTGCGATCGGTGCGGCGATCAGTTCTGCGCGCCGACCTGGTTGATGTAGCTGTCGATGAGTCGCTGCTGGGCGGCGTCGTCCAGCGAGCTGCCGACGACCTCCTCGGCCGCGCCGAGCGCCAAGCGGCTCAGCTCGCCCGAGAGGTCCGCCTGCGCCTGCAGGCGGGTGGCGGCGAGGTCGGTGCGTGCCCGCTCGCGGAGGGCGGCCACCTCGGCCTCGGTGCGGGCCACCGTGTCGACGCCGAGCTGGTCGGCGGCGCGACGGGAGTCCTCGATGATGCGGGCGGCTTCGGCATCGGAGTCCGCGAGCGCCGCCTTGATGCGGTCCCGCTCCCCCTCCGCCGCGGCGCGGGACTGCTCGGCCTCACCGAGGTGGTCGGCGATGCCCTGGCGGCGCTTCGCCAGGCCGTCGGCGATCGGCTTGCGGCCGAACTTCACCAGCGGGATGGCGACGCACAGGAACGCGAGCGTCCCCCAGATCACCTCGTTCATGTCCGCCGGCAGCCACTTGCCGTTGCTGCCCTCGGCGGCGAGGAACGTGATCACGTTGGTCATCTCGTCAACCTGCTTCTCAGTGCGAGCCGCTGGCGCGGTTCACGTAGTCGTCGACGGTCGCCCGGTGCGAGGCCGGGTCGAGCGGGGTCTGGACCACCTTGGAGGCGGCCGACACGGCGAGGTCCGCCACGTCCCCCTTCAGCTGCCCCAGCGCGGCTGCCCGCTCCCGGTCCAGCTCCGCCATGGCACCCTGGCGCTCCTCGGCCAGCTCGGCCTCGACCGCCGCCACCTGCTGGCCACGACGCTCGTCCGCGGCGGCACGGGCCTCCTCGAGGATCCGCCCGGCCTCCGTGCGGGCCTCGCCCAGGGTCGCCTCGTAGTCCCGGCGGACCTGCTCCGCCTGGGACTCCGCGGCGGCTGCCGCCTCGTTGTCGGCCTGGACCTGCTGCTCCCGCTGGTTCCGCACCCGCAGGAGCGGGGGCAGGCACACGTAGCGCATCAGGATCCACAGCCCGAAGAAGAAGACGGCGCCCCAGAAGATCTCCCCGATGGTGTCGGGGACGACGGGGTTGATCTTGTCGCTGCTCTCGGCGGCCAGCACACTCAGGTGAGCGAGCATCGGTACTCCATGTCGTTCAAGGACGCTGTGTCGTTCAAGGACGCTGTGTCGTTCAAGGAAGATCGGTCGTTCCAGGACGGTCGGTCGTCCGCGGTCGGTTCGGTCGGGTCGGCCCGCCGGGCGGCGGACCGACCGATCAGACGAACTTCAGGAGGATGAAGACCACGAAGCCGATGAGGGCGAGCGCCTCGGTGAAGGCGATGCCGAGGAACATCGTGGTCTGGACCTGGCCGGCCGACTCGGGCTGGCGGGCCATGGCCTGGACGGCCTGGCCGACGAGGTAGCCGATGCCGATGCCCGGGCCGATGGCGGCGAGGCCGTAGGCGAAGCCGGCGGAGCCCGCGCCGGCAGCCGACTTGGCCTCGTCACCGGAGAGGCCGGTGGTGTCGCCCACCTGGGCCAGGATGCCGGCGGCGTGGTGCAGTGCGCTCATTGGTTGCTGTTCTCCTGTTCGGTGGCCACCGGGCGGCGGCCGGTTGTCAGGTCGGGCGCCACCGTGCGGTGGCGACGATCTGGTGTCGATCGATCAGTGGGCGGGGTGCAGGGCCCCGCCGATGTACACGGCGGTCAGCAGGCTGAAGATGAAGGCCTGGAGGAAGGCCACCATGAACTCGAAGCCGGTGAAGGCGACCAGCATCGGGAAGCTCAGGACGAGGACGCCGGCGAGGATGCTGGCGGACCAGAGCGTGATGCAGAGCACGGAGAAGGTCACCAGCAGGATGTGGCCGGCGAGCATGTTGGCGAAGAGTCGGACGGCCAGGGAGAAGGGCCGGATGATGAACGTCGAGAGGAGCTCGATCGGCGTCACCAGGAGGTAGAGGGCCTTCGGCACGCCCGGCGGGAACAGGGCCTCCTTGAAGTAGCCCAGACCGTGGTGCTTCACGCCGACGCCGATGAACATCACCCAGGCGACGACGGCCAGCACGAGCGGGTTCGCCATGCGGGCGTTGGCCGGCATGTGCGCGGTCGGGATGACCTCGAACAGGTTGCCGATCCAGATGAAGAAGAACATCGAGACCAGCATCGGCAGGTACTTCATGCCGTCGGGGCCGATCGCCGGGAGCACCACCTGCCGCTCGACGAAGTCGAGCGAGGTCTCCATCAGGTTCTGGAAGCCCGACGGGACGAGCTTGGCGCCGCGCCCCGCGATGAGGAACAGCACCACGGGCACCAGCATCGCGATGAACGAGATGAAGGCGATCTTGTTGAACTCGAAGGGCGTGCCCGCGAGGAACCACGCCGGCCACTTGACGATGTGGTCGATCGGCGGGAACTGGAGGCCGCCACCGCCCTCGGCGGCGAGCAGCGATGTGGGCGAGGTGAGCAGCGCGAGGCCGGTCATTCCGTCGGGCTCCTTCTACGGCGCGGTCGGTGAGGACGCGGACGAGGACGACTCCGGGCCGGAGCCGGGCTCCGACGTCGGGAGGTAGGGGTTCGGCGTGGCGCCCGGCTTGAGGCCGGGAAACGCGAGGGTGGCCGACACGTGGCGCAGCTCCCAGAAGAGGAGCACCAGGTGGGTGGCGATCAGGGTGAGGCCGAGCGGCACGAGCTCGACCCACGGCATGTTCCGCACGACCAGGACGGCGATCATGATGAGGCCGAGCCGCAGCAGGAAGCCGAACATGGCGGCCGCGCCCATCGCGGCGGCGCCGATGCGGCCGCCGACCTGCAGCAGCCACGCCGAGAACAGGAAGTTCACGACCACGATGGCGATGCCGTAGAGCGTGGACCACACGCCGTCGAGGCCCCAGAACGCGGCCGAGATGGTGACGGCGACCGGGATGACCCAGAGGCTGCGTCGGGCGAGGTCCCACGCGACGGCCATCGCCGGCGCGGGACCCTCGATGCGCACGCCGAAGAGGTCGTCGGCGGGGGTCGGGGTGTGCTCGGTCACGGTGCCACCTCCCCGGTGGGGCCGGACTCGTCGGCGGCCTGCACGGCGAGCCGCTCCTCCACCGCGTCCGTGCGGCGGCGGGCGTGGTACTGCGACGCCGGGCGGGCGGGGGCGAGCGTCCCCTCCTCGGCCAGGCGCTGCATCGATCGGTCGTACTGGTAGTACAGCTTCACGCCGGCGCCGAGGGCGCCGAGGACCGCCAGCAGGATGGTGAACACCGGGACGGTGCCCGCCGTCCGGTCGATCCAGAGCCCGATCAGGGCCATCAGCACCGGCGCGAACGCGAGCTCGTAGGACCCCGCGCTGCGGTGCAGCGACCGGGTCAGCTCGGTCCCGTCGTCAGGGCGGGCCGCAGGGTTCGGAGCGGTGTCGTTCGGCATGGCAGGTCCTCACGGGGCCCCCTCCCGGCGTGCACGGCGGCGCCGGAGGACGGGCTTGTGAATGCATTCGCAATCTACGTCCGGCCCCTCGGGGCCGCAAATCCGACGCGCCGCGGGCCGGACGGCCGCTCGACGTGGTCGGCGCGCCGCGGCACGGGCGCGGACCGGCGCGCCGCGACCGTGCGGCGCCCGGCGCGCCGAGGCTCAGAC
>JAEVZA010000312.1 GCA_023392475.1 Actinomycetes bacterium
GTCCGGACCAGCCCCCAGGCCCCGACGACCACGAGCACCGCGCCCACGAGCAGCGCGGCCGTCCACACCGGACCCGGACCGAGGTCGCGCGAGGTCGCGTCAGCGGCGGCCCGGCAGGTCGGTCCGAACGGCACGAGCGACAGGCGGGCCGAGCCCCAGGCGTGCGGGTTCGCGCTGCACACGACCTGGCGGCCGAACGTCGTCAGCACGGCCACCGCGAGCACCGTGCCCGCGACGACCGTGATCCCGATCGCCACGAGCCCCGCGCACCACCGCCGGTCCGTCGCCCCGTCCACCCCGGCATGGTCGCCCGAGCGCCGTCACGGGTCGATGGGCGACTCTCCCCGCCCGGCACCGGCCGTCCTGTGCTGCAGGACGGGACGGAGACGTCCCGTTCTGCAGCACGGAACAGGAGGGTCAGGTCAGCGGGCGGCGGAGGCGGCGCGGAGCGGCTTGAGCTCCACCTCGCCGGTGGGGTCGTCCTCGTCGATGACGACGGACCAACCGCACAGCTCACCCAACCGCTTGCGGCCCTCGTGCGGGCCGGTGGCGATCAGGTCGTCGCCCGGTTCCAGCCGCACCCAGCCGCGCGGGCGGTAGAGGTAGCGGTTGTCCCGACGGATGGCGAGGATCCAGAAGCCCGGCTCGATGTCCAGCTGCAGCTCGGCCAGCGCCTTCCCGGCCACCGCCGAGCCCGCCGCCACCGGGAACCGGGTGGCCACGACGTCGGCCTCACCGAGGGCGATGTTCACGATCGGGTGGAACTCGAAGCCGTCGGTGATCAGCCACACCATCTGGTTGGCCTGGTCGCCCAGCTCCTCGGCCGCGGACGCGAGCTGGAGCAGCCCCCGCAGCGGCGACGGGTCGACGTCGTGCTTCGCAGCACGCAGCACCCACAGCTGCAGGTGGTCCTTCATCTCGTCGAGGCGCTCGGCGAGGTGGTTGACCTCGGCGGCGAGGCCGGCGTCGCGCAGCGCGAGCGCCGAGTACGCCAGGCCGACCGCGGCCTCGCTCACGTCCTTCATCTCGACGAGCACGTCCACCGCGCGGTCGAGGTCGGTCAGCGCGTCGGGCTCGGGGACCCGGGGCGGCTCCCACGTGGGCGCCGCGGCGAGCTCGTGCAGGCGCGTGATGCCGGCGGGCGAACCACGGAGGAACAGCACGTCGCCGGGCACGAGCACGACGTCGCCGTCCACCTCCTCGATCATCCAGGATCGGCCGCGGCGGATGGCGACGACGCGCATGCCGCACTGCACCGGGATCTCGAGGTCCTTGAGCGGTCGGTGCGCCATGTGCGATCCCTCGCGGATCCACACGCGGTGCGAGACCTCGTCCGCGTTGGAGAGGTCACCGATCAGCTCGTTCGGGATGCCGAGTCGGTGCGTGATCACGCGGGTGATGTCCACCGCGGCGTTGGCGATGCCCTCGATGGCGGAGATCACCTGGAGCACCGAGGCCATGCCCTCGGCCTCGGCGGGGCGCCGGACGGCCATGATGCACACCGCCCGCATCTCCTGCGAGAGGTCGTTCATGCGCTCCTCGAGCTCGTCGAGCTCGTCGGCCATGCCCGGATCGTTGAAGTAGACGGCCGCGTAGGCCAGGTCGACCATGATCTCCGAGGTGTCCTTCGCCTCGGCGAGCATGGCCCGCAGACTTCGTGGTCGGTCGTCCATAGAGGGTTCGGCCAAGGATAGGGCGACGGGGACCGGCGCGGGTCCCGATCAGGTCACGACCGCGAGCTGGCGCACGTCGGCGAGCAGCCGACCGTGCGCGTCTCGCAGCGCGCCGTGCTCGACGAGGTAGCCGTCGCGGGCGACCGGGCTCCGGAACTCGGCGAAGCACCACCGCTCCCCCGGCGGCGGCAGCCCGCGGAGGTGCACGGTGAGGTCGACCGTCGGCACGGCCACCTGGGACTCGGTGCGGCTGAAGATCGGCGGGAGCCAGGCGTCGGCCATGGCCACGAGCACCACCTCGTCGACCTCGGTGTCCTCCAGCAGCCGCAGCCAGCCGCCGCCGTGGGCGCGCGGCTCGGGACCGGGGCGGAACGGCGGGTCGCCGACGGCCCAGCGCATGTCGTACTGGCGACGCATCGGGATGTCCCGCTCCGGGTCCACGTCGCCGACGGCGAGCTCCGACCAGCTGGGCACCGGGCGACCGTCGGGACCGGCGGGCAGCCCGGGGTCCTCGTCGAAGGACACCGGCGCCTCCCGGTCCACACCGAGCGCGACGAGCGCCATGACGAGCGTGCGGCCGCCCTGCAGGAGGCGCGCCGACGCGTTCGTCACGCCCCGGCCCTCCCGCTCGAGCATGACCTCCACCTCGACTTCGCCCACCTCGGGGCGGCGCAGGTAGTGGAACGTCGCGGCTCTCGGGCGACGGGCCGGGTCCGCGACGGCGGCGACGACGGCCCGCAGCACGACGGCCGCCACGTAGCCGCCGTTCGGGCCGGCCACGATCCACCAGGCCGGGTCGATCCGGCCGCGGAACCGACCCGGGCTGATCGCGGCGACGGCGGTGTCGCGCTCGAACCGGGTCGACCCGTGGCTCACCGGGCGAACTCCCAGCGCCCGCCGTCGCGGAACTGCTTGAGGATGCGGCGGGCGACCGTGTGGACGTGCACCTCGTCGGGCCCGTCGTAGATGCGCCCGAAGCGGGCCGCCCGGTACATGAACGACAGCGGGGTGTCGTCGGTGAGGCCGGCGGCGCCGTACGCCTGGATGGCGCGGTCGATCACGTTGTGGAGCATGCGGGCGCCGACGACCTTGATGGCGCCGATCTCGACGCGCGCCTGCTCGCCCCGGTCGATCGCCGCCGCGGCGTGCAGCGTGAGGAGCCGGCACGACTGGATCTCGGCGTACGACTCGAACACGTGCTGCTGCATGAGCTGCTTGGCGGCCAGCGGCTCGCCGAACGCGACCCGCGAGTTGAGCCGCTCGCACAGGAGCTCGAACGCGCGCTGCGCCTGCCCGAGCCAGCGCATGCAGTGGAAGATCCGGCCGGGGCCGAGGCGCTCCTGCGCGATCACGAAGCCGTGGCCGCGGGGACCGAGCAGGTTGCCGGCGGGCACGCGCACGTCGTCGTAGACCACCTCGCAGTGCCCACCCCGGATCCCGAGCACGGGCGTCTCGCGCACGATCGTGTACCCGGGCGTGTCGGTCGGGACGATGATCATCGAGTACGCGAGGTACGGCGACACGTCGTCGTCCTCGGTGCGGCACATCACGGTCGTGTAGGCGGCCCGGTTCGCGCCGGTCGTGAACCACTTGTGGCCGGTGATGACCCACTCGTCGCCGTCGAGCACCGCGCGGGTGCGCAGCTGCGTCGGGTCCGAGGAGGCCACCTCGGGCTCGGTCATCGCGAAGCTCGGGGACACCTCGGCCTGGACGAGGCGGGCGAGGTAGCGGTCCCGCCACTCCTCCGACGCGTACTTGTGCAGCATGATCGAGTCCTGGAGCGTGTACGTGCCGAGCGCGACCTGGCCGAACTCGCTCCGACCCTGCACCTCGTTCACGTACACGTAGTCCATGAACGGCAGGCCCCCGCCGCCCAGCTCGGCGGGGTGGCCGAGGGCCCAGAGGCCGGCGGCCTTCGCCTCCGCCTGGAGGCCGTGCATGACCTGGACCGCCTCCTCGCCGCCCTCGTGCAGCGACGGCTCGGCCGGCTCGACGCGCTCGCGCATGAACGCCTCGACCTCGGACCTGACCCCCCGGACGTGCTCGGGCGCCTCGAAGCTCACCGCGTCCCCCTGACCTCGAACGGACGCGCCCGTCCGGGCGCGCTCCGATCATGCCCGCGATCCCCCGCTGCCGGGGCCGGCGGTCCACCCGCGCCGCCCCGCTGCCTGAACGTGAGCGAGGTCCGGGGGCTTGTACGGTCTGTGCAGGACGACCGACCGATCGACGAGGTGGCGATGTCCCGCAACCCGATCCTCTCCGACAAGGCCTTCGACGAGGTCGCGCCCGCGGGCGCCACGGTCGGGGGACCGAGCCCGGCCGAGGAGTGGCAGCAGGCCCAGCGGATGCAGGGCGGTGCGCCGGCACCCGCGGCGCCCGCGGCGCCCGGGAC
>JAEVZA010000319.1 GCA_023392475.1 Actinomycetes bacterium
CCCCCGCGGTCCCAGGTGAACCGCTCCCGCACGCGCCGGACGCCGGCGGCGCCGAGCCGACCGCGCAGGATCGGATCGCCGAGGCGCCGCAGGCCCTCGGCGATGTCCGCCGGGTCACGCGGGTGGACGAGCAACCCGGTCACGCCGGGATCGACGGTGTCGAGCATGCCGCCCACCGCGCTGGCGACGACCGGGACGCCGCTCGCCATCGCCTCGAGCGGCACGATGCCGAACGGCTCGTACCACGGCGTGCAGGCGACGACGTCGGCGGTGCGCATGAGCTGCGCCATCGCCTCCCGTCCGAGCCGTCCGACGAAGCGGACACGGTCGCCGCAGCCGTGGCTCCTGGCCACGGCCGCGAGCCGGCGGAGCTCCGTGTCGTCGCCGAGCTCGTCGCGGGCAGGACCGCCCGCCACGACGAGCTGGGCCTCGGGCACGATCGAGACCGCGGCGATCAGGTCGGCGAGCCCCTTGCGGGGTACGGGTCGCCCTGCGGCCAGCACGCGGAGGCGATCGGCGCGCCAGGCGTCCCTCGGGCCGTCGGGGCGGAACGACCGGACGTCGACCCCGCACGGCACCACGTCGACCCGAGACGGATCCGCACCGAGCCCGACCAGCTCCCGTCGCTCGTCACGGCACGTCGCGACGACGCGCTCCACCTCCCGCAGGAGGGTGCGCTCGATGCCGATGCGCTCCGGGGGACTCGTGTCGGCCGTCCCCTGGTGGCGGCGCTTGACGATCCCGAGCGCGTGGAACGTGTGCACCACCGGGATGCCGAGCGGTGCCGCGGCAGCCACCGCGGCCAGGCCGCTCATCCAGAAGTGGCTGTGCACGACATCGGGCGGCGAGTCCCGCCAGCTCGCTGCGAGCGTCGACGAGAACGTGGGCATGTGCGGGAGCAGCCGGTCCTTGTCGATCGGCTCGGGCGGACCGGCGTCCACGTGGTGCAGCCGAACTCCCGAGGACAGCCGCACGACCGGCGGCAACGACGGCTCGTCCCGGCGCGTGTACACGTCGACGTCGAGCCCGCGGTCGGCGAGGTGGCGGGCCAGCTCCGCCACATGGACGTTCTGGCCGCCCGCGTCGACGCCGCCGAGCACCGCGAGGGGGCTGGCGTGCTCCGACACGAGGGCGACCCGGCGGACGTTGGTGTGGTCGTCGGCATGCTGCGTCACGGCCCGGCCCCTAACCGAGGGGGTGGTCACTAGACCACGCGCGGGGGAGAACCGCTTCTCCCCCTGCGCCGGCGAGCGCCGCTTCTCCCCGGTGCGGCTCGGGGAAGGAGGCGCCACGTGCGACCGCTGCCACCCGGCCCCGCGCCCTCACCACCGTCGCCGTCCGACCGCGTCCTGGCCGTCCGGACGGACAGCGTCGGCGACGTGCTCCTCTGCGGTCCAGCGGTGCGCGCCCTCGCCGCAGGCGGCGCGGAGGTCACGTTCCTCGCCTCGCCTCGCGGCGAGCCGGCGGCGCGCCTCCTGCCCGGCGTGTCGCGCACGATGACCTTCGACACCCCGTGGATCGCGGCCGATCCGCCGCCCGCCGATCCGGTCGAGGTGGAGCGGCTCGTCGGAGAGATCCGCGCGCTCGGCGTCGACCGGGCCGTGGTGTTCACGTCGTTCCACCAGAGCGCGCTCCCGATGGCCCTGCTGCTCCGGCTGGCCGGGGTGCCGCACGTCGCCGCGATCAGCGACGACTACCCGGGTTCCCTGCTGGACGTCCGCCACCGCGTGCCGGATGACCTCCACGAGGTGGAGCGCGCGCTGTCGCTGGCGGCGACGTGCGGCGATCGACTCGTCGACGACGACGACGACCGGCTGCGGATCCGCGGCGTCGACCGCCACCGGTGCGGCGGGTCCTTCGTCGTCGTGCACCCCGGCGCCTCGGCCCCGGCGCGCACGCTGGCTCCCGAGGTGTTCCGCGACGCCGTGGCGGAGCTCATCGACCGGGGTCGTCAGGTCGTGGTCACGGGGGGTCCCGGAGAGGAACGCCTGGCGGAGGCGGTGCGCGGCGACGCGCCCGGCGCGACGTGGATGGCCGGACGGCTCGATCTGCACGGCCTCGCCCGCCTGGTGGCGGCCGCCGACGCGCTCGTGGTCGGCAACACGGGTCCGGCGCACGTCGCCGCGGCGGTCGGCACGCCCGTCGTGTCCGCGTATCCGCCAACGGTGCCCTGGGAGCGCTGGCGGCCGTGGCGGGTCCCGGCCGTACGGCTCGGCGACCAGGAGGTGCCATGCGCGGGGTGCCGCGCCCGCTCGTGCCCGCAGGAGGTGCAGCACTGCTTCGCCGGCATCACGGCGGCCGACGTCGCCGATGCGGTCGACCTCCTCGTCGGCACGGCCGGCCCATGAGCATGCGTGACCCCGCAGCGAGCGGGCGCATCGAGCTCGTGCTGTTCGACCGGGACGGCACCCTCGTGCACGACGTCCCCTACAACGGCGATCCGGCGCTCGTGGCACCGGTGCCCGGCGCTGCGGACGCGCTCGACCGGGCGCGACGACACCTCGCCATCGGCGTCGTCACCAACCAGAGCGGGGTCGCAGCAGGTCTCCTCGCCGAGGCGGACGTGCAGCGCGTGAACCGTCGGGTCGAGCAGCTGCTCGGGCCGTTCGACGTGGTGCGGTGGTGCCCGCACGGCCGCGGGGGCGGGTGTGCCTGTCGCAAGCCGGAGCCCGGCATGGTGCTCGATGCCGCCGCCGCGCTCGGCGTCGATCCGGCCAGGGCCGCGGTCGTGGGCGACATCCTCGCCGACGTGCTCGCCGCCGAGGCGGCGGGCGGCGTCGGCGTGCTCGTGCCGAACCGGGTGACGCTGCCCGAGGAGGTGGCGGCGGCCCGGCTGGTGGCCGAGGACCTCGCCGCGGCCGTCGACCTCCTGCTCACGATGCCGGCGCGAGGACCCGAGCGATCGTGCGAGGCGGAGCGCAGCCGGGGGTGGTAGCGCTCAGTCCGAGGCGCCGCAGCCGTTGCGCTCGGGCGTGTCCACGAGCGCCGCGGACAGGCGGGCGAGCGCGGCGCGGGCTCCGCGGCTGATCACGTCCTCCGGGTCGCCCGGGACCTCCAAGGTCTCGGCGCCGGCGCGGCCGTCGACGAACCAGCCGACCACGACGACGCCCGGCGGTCGGCCGTCCTGCGGATCGGGTCCGGCCACGCCGGTCGTCGCCACAGCGGCGTCCGCTCCCAGCAGGCGGGCGACCCCGGCTGCCATCTCCCGTGCTGCCGACTCCTCCACCACCGGACCAGGTCGGACGCCGAGCACCTCGTGCTTCACGTCCGCCTGGTAGCTGACGACGCCGCCACGGAACCAGTCGCCCGAGCCCTCGACCGACGCGAGCGCCTGGCACAACGTGCCGGCCGTGAAGGACTCGGCGCAGGCGACCGTGCGGCCGTCGAGGCGGCGCGCCATGAGCTCGGCGAGCGTGGAGAGGGTCGGGTCGGTGTCGGCGGTGCTCATGGCGTTCGCGCGCCTACCCGACGCCGCGAGCCAGCAGAACGGTGTGCAGCACCGGCGACGGTGGGGTAGGGGCGGCGCCATGAGCGACGAGCAGGACCTGGCCGAGGCGCTGGACGCGGACAAGGTGGACGACGACCTCGACGACGGCGAGCTCGAGCCGGCGTACCCACCGGACGAGCTGCAGGGCGCCGACGAGTACGGGATCACGCCCGCGGATGACGAGGTCGACGAACCGCTCGGGGAGCGCGTGGCCCGGGAGGAGCCCGACCCGCTGGTCGAGGAGCTGGACGGGCGGCAGCCCGTCGGAGGGGGAGCGGACGGCGTGGGCGGCCGGATCGTCGACGTGCCGGGCGGCGACTCGTCGTTCCTCGACGACGAGGACGAGGCGGTCGCGGCCGTGGAGGTCGGCGACGACGGCGACCTGACCGCCGAGGAGGCCGCCGTGCACGAGGATCCCGGCGCCGGCTGAGCTCCGTCCGCAGATCAGCTCACGGCCACCGGTCCGCGCGCGTCCGCCGAGCCTTCGGGCGCCGCTCAGCCTCCTGGCCCATCCTCGTCGCCTTCGGGCCCATCCTCGTCGCCTTCGGGCCCATCCTCGTCGGTCGTGTCGTCCGCCGGTTCCGGCGGCCGGTCCCGAGGCTGCGTCGACGGCGTGGCGGGGTCCGGGAACTCGCCTCCGCCGGCGCTGTTGCCGGGCACGTTCATCTGCTGCGGCAGGATCCAGCCGTCGTCGGTCTCCACCGGCTCGCCGGTGTACATGCGGATGTCGTCGCCCTCCGCGTCGATCAGGTCCTGCTGGTCCTTCAAGGAGCCCGGTTCGGCGTCCTCGAAGAACCGCCGGTCGGACCCGACGGTACCCTCGGCGTGCGTGCGGGCGCTCACCGCTGTGCCGGGCGGCGGGTGCAGGTGCCCGGGGCGCTCGGCGGCCGGGACGCGGTCGGACCGCGCCGGCGATCGCCGGTCGGAACGTTCGTCCTCGGTGGCCATGGCGCTCCTCGGGATCTGGTGGGTCGGGATCAGATGGGACGTGTCAGGCGTCGTGCAGCTCCAGCGCCACGGTGCGCTCGTCGACGGAGAGGAGCAGCAGGCAACCGAGCTCGTCGGTCAGGACGGCGACGGTCGGCTCGTCGTCGAGCCACGCGTCGAGGTCGCTGCGGCTCTGCGTGCCCACCGGCGCGTGGAGGCGCAGCGCCACGGGTCGGCCGAGGTGGCGGCGCGAGGCCGGCTCGTCGGGCCGCAGCTGCCGGATGCGGGCGACGACGCAATCGAGGACCACGTCCTCCTGCCGCCGCTCGGCGTGGAGCAGTTCGAGGTCCACCCACCCGTCGGGGACGTCGTGCGGCGTCCCCCCGCCTCCCGGCCCGCCGATCACGTCGCCCCCAGGAGCCCGGGTCGGTCCCAGTGCCGGTGCAGCGCCATCGCGTCGAGGAACGCACCGGGGTCGTCGGTGACGCCCGGGGCGGACGGGTCGATCGAGCACGCGACGAGGTCGCCGTCGCCCGCAGCGCCGACGGTCTTGTGGTGCCGGTACGCCTCCTGGACGAAGAGCGCGATGCCCTCGTGGGCCTCGGTCGCCACGACCACGCCGTCGTACTCGACCGACGCCGTCGTGTGGAGCGTCCGGTCGGCGACGGCCCCCGACGCCAGCTCACCGAACCGCGGTCCCACGGCGACGATCTCGACCCCCGCGGGGTCGGCCGCGTCGGTCCACGGGCCGAGCGCGTCGCGGGGCGTGTCGTCGCCGACGAGCACCGCCACCTTCCGGCCGTCGATCGGTCCGGGCCCGGTCGGGGCCATCGACAGCGCGGGGGAGGTGAGCTCGGCCGGCTCGGCGTCGGAGGCGGGCGCGGGGACGCCGAGGTGGCTCGCCACCTGCGCGGCGAGCTCCGCGTCGACGTGCCCGAGGTTGCCCACCATGCGCGCCACGACCTCGACGTTCGAGCACTTGCCGAGCTCGAAGCGGAACGCGCCGACGAGGTGGTCCTGCTCGACCGGGTTCAGCGAGGAGAAGAAGAGCGTCGCCTGTGAGTAGTGGTCGTCGAAGCTCTGCGGCCGGAGCCGGCGCTTCACGCCCTCGACCGGTCGCGGTCGGTGCACGAACGCGGTCTCGGGCGACGCGAACGGGCAGCCGCCCCCGGTGCTGTTGGGCACGTACGGGGCGATGCCCCCGTGCACGGCCTGCTGCATGGACCCGTCGCGGTGGTCGTCGTTGACCGGGGCCAGCGGCCGGTTGATCGGGATCT
This sequence comes from Actinomycetes bacterium, assembly GCA_023392475.1. Lineage (GTDB taxonomy): Bacteria > Actinomycetota > Acidimicrobiia > Acidimicrobiales > Microtrichaceae > JAEVZA01. The sequence continues at coordinate 5,692 of JAEVZA010000319.1, forward strand.
GGGAGAAGTTGGGACCGCCGAGCCGGGTCAGCTGCGTGTCCAGGTAGGAGAACAGCCGTGCGTGCAGCAGCGGGTCGTCCACCACGTCGATGCCGGGCACGAGGTGGCCGGGGTGGAACGCGACCTGCTCGGTCTCGTCGAAGAAGTTGCTCGGCGGCGTGTGCAGCGTGAGCGTGCCGATCGTGCGGACGGGGCAGAGCTCCTCCGGGACGATCTTGGTGGCGTCGAGCAGGTCGATGCCCTCGAAGGTCTGGTCCTCGGTGTCGGGCATCAGCTGGACGCCCAGCTCCCACCGCGGCAGGTTCCCGCCGGCGATCCGGTCGTACAGGTCGCGCCGGTGGAAGTCGGGGTCCACGCCGGCGATCTTCTGCGCCTCCTCCCACACGAGGCCGTGGACGCCGGCGACGGGCTTCCAGTGCCACTTGCACAGTGTCGTGGAGCCGTCCGTGGCCACGAGCCGGAACGTGTGGACGCCGAAGCCCTCCATCGTGGCGAACGACCGCGGGATCGCGCGGTCCGACATCGCCCACATCAGCATGTGCGTCGATTCCGGCTGGAGGGACACGAAGTCCCAGAAGGTGTCGTGCGCGGTCTGCGCCTGCGGGATCTCCCGGTCGGGCTCCGGCTTGGCGGCGTGGATCAGATCCGGGAACTTGATGCCGTCCTGGATGAAGAAGACCGGGATGTTGTTGCCGACGAGGTCGAAGTTCCCCTGCTCCGTGTAGAACTTCGTGGCGAAGCCCCGCACGTCCCGGACGGTGTCGGCCGAGCCCCGCGACCCGACCACGGTGGAGAAGCGGGTGAACGTCGGGGTGACGGCTCCCCGCTGCAGGAACGCCGCCGCGCAGACGTCGTCCAGACCCTCGGTGCACTCGAACGTGCCGTGGACCCCGGCGCCACGGGCGTGGACCACGCGCTCGGGGATCCGCTCGTGGTCGAAGTGCGTGATCTTCTCCCGGAGGTGGTGGTCCTCGAGCAGCGACGGACCCCGCTCGGAGACCGTGAGCGAGTTGTCCGTGTCGTCGACGCGGAGACCCTGGGCGGTGGTCAGCCGGTCGCCGTCCTGCGCCCACCTCGGGCGGAACGCCTCGGCCGCCGTCGTCCCCTCGGGCGGCGAGGTCGGGGCGCCGGTGACGCGGTCGCGCGCCGTCCCCTCCACCGCGGCGGCGCGACGTGGAGCCGCCCGCTTCGCGGCGCGCTTGGCGCCCTTCTGCTGCTTCACCGTGCCGCGGCCCTGGGACGCGGACCTCGGTGACGACGCGGTGCGGGCCGACCCACGAGCCGCCGGTTGCTCGGCTGCCGGTCGCTTCGACGCCGTCCGCTTGGATGCGGTCGCACTGGACGCTGTCGCCTTGGACGCTGTCGCCTTGGACGCGGTCGCCTTGGACGCGGCTGCCTTGGCGACCGTGCGCTTGGTGGCCGCCTGCTTCGTCGGTGCGGCGCGCTTGGCCGCTCGCTTGGGGGTGCTGGGCATGGGGCCGCCCTACCCGGGCGGATGCGCATGAGCACCTGACGATCCATGGGCACACGACGATCCACGAGCACCTGACGATCTCGCGCCCTGCCCGCGATGGGTCGGGCTCCACCGGGTAGGCGCGCGCACACCGCAACCGGAGGTCCTCATGAGGGCGCTCATCACGAACGACGACGGCATCGACGCACCGGGCCTCGTGGTGCTCGCACGCGCGGCGGTCGGCCTCGGGTTCGAGGTCGTCGTGGCGGCACCGAGCTGGGACAGCAGCGGCGCCAGCGCGTCGCTCACCGCCGTGCTGCGCGACGGTCGCTTCGGCGTGCAGGTGCACCCGCTGCCCGGGGTCCAGGCGCGCAGCCTCGCCGTCGATGCCGCGCCCGCCTACATCGTCCGCGCCGCCGTCGGCGGTGCCTTCGGGCCGGCGCCCGACGTCGTGCTGTCGGGGGTCAACCTCGGCCTCAACGCGGGCCGCGCCGTCGTCCACTCCGGCACCGTCGGCGCGATCACCACCGCGTCGACCTACGACACGGGTGGGATCGCGTTCTCGGCCGACGCGCCCGGCGTGCGCTGGGACGCGGCGGACCTCGTGGTGGTCCAGGTGCTCCGGTGGCTGCGGGACGGCCGGCCGTCGGCACCGCTCCTGAACGTCAACGTGCCGGCCGTCGACCCGGCGGACCTGGGTGAGCTGCGATCGGCGGACCTCGCGCCGTTCGGTGCGGTCACGACGACCGTGACCGACGTCGACGAGGGGTCGGTGCTGCTGCACCACGGCGCACCGGCCGGTGCGGTACCTCCGGGCACGGACGTCGCCCTGCTCCGATGCGGTCACCCGACCGTCACCGCGCTGAGGTCGGTGTGCGAGGACGCCGCACCGGCGGCGCTGTCCGGGCTCGTCGCCGCCGGATCGGTCGTGGCACGGTGAGGGTCCAGCTCGTGCAGCACCCGGCCGCCGGGACCGGACTCGACGTCGAGGAGCTCATCCGGCTCGTCCGGGCCGCCGGGCACGAGGTGCACGTCGTGTCGACCACGTCGTCCGGCTGGGAGGCGCGGCTCGACCGAGGCGCCGACCTGATCGCCGTCGCCGGTGGGGACGGCACCGTGACCGCCGTGCTCCGCGCCGCGGTCGGGCTCGGCGTGCCGGTCGCCGCGATCCCCATGGGGACCGCCAACAACGTCGCGTGCAGCCTCGGGCTGCCGCTGCACGACCCGGCCGCCGCGATCGGGTGCTGGGCCAGCTCCGTCCAGCGCGCGCTCGACCTCCCGGCGTTCGAGGCGCCGTCGGGCGGCGGCCGGTTCGTGGAGTCGGTCGGCGCCGGCGTGTTCGCCGATCTCATCGCCGCGTCCGAGCGGCGTGGGCGGGGTCAGCGGCTGGGCGAGGCGCGGATGCTGCTCGCCACCCTGCTGGAGGATGCGCCGGTGTTCCGCGCGGAGGTCGTGGTGGATGGGCGCTGCTGGGCGGGTGACCTCATCGGCGTCGAGGTGATGAACGTGCCGACCATCGGCCCGAACGTCGCGCTCGCGCCACGGGCCCGGCCCGACGACGGCGCGGTCGACGTGGCCCTGCTGCAACCCGACCAGCGCACGCAGTTCGAGACGCTCGTGTGGTCGGGCGGGGGACGGGGCGCCGGACCGGCGAGGCACGTCCTGCGTGCTGCCGAGTCCGTGGTCATCGAGCCGGTGGGCCACGTGCCGATGCACGTGGACGACCGGGCGGCGGGCGCACCGGAGGACCTGGGTGTCCGGGTGGACCACGCGGTGTCGGTGGAGGTCCTCGCGCCGAGCGCCTGAGGTGCGGTGGAGGGAGCGGGCGGGCCTCAGCCCCGCAGATCCGCCCCGGGTGGGGCGGCCGTGGTGATGCGGCCGTCTGGATCGACGGCGTGGCCCTCGTCGCGGAGCAGGGGAGCCTGGAACTCCCGGTGCGTGCGGTACAGGCGGCCGCCGCTCGGTACCACGCGCCACCACGGCAGGTCGGGGACGCTGCGGAGCACGTTGGCCACGGCCTGGGCGGCGCCGGGCCGACCGACCTCGGCCGCCACCTCCCCGTAGGTGAGGAGCTCGCCGCGACGGAGCGACCCGACGAGGTCGACGACGTCCCGCTGGAACGGCGTCAGCACCCGCGCGGCGTCCCACGGCGCCGCACCGGGCGGCAGTGGGGCGGGCTCGGCGTCGTGATGGATCTCGTGCTCGCGGTCCACGTCCTCCTCCCGAGGTGCGCCGGGTCGGCGCATCGTGGCACGGCCCGTGGACGGGTCGGGGTCGGGTCATCCCTCGTGCACCGTCCCGGATCCATCGGCCCGGTCGGTGGTTTGATCGCCCGGCTGCCCGGGTAGGGGCGGCGCCGTGCCAGGACGACAGGACCTCCCGGCACCTCGCGGGCCCATCACCGAGTCGCTCGTCCGGCGACTGCGGACCACCCGCGGCGGTGTCACACGAACCATGCCCGCCTCCGTACTCGGCGACGAGGACGTGCAGCTCGCGCTGCACGTCGCGTACGAGCTGTCGTACCGCGGGTACGCCGGCGTGCCCGACTGGATGGAGACCGACGCGGAGGTGGTCGCGCTGCGGCACGCGGCCGAGTCGGCGATGGAGTCGGAGCTCCGGGACCGGATCGGGATCGTGCCCGCCGACGCACCCGGCCTCCTGCAGCGCATCGCCGGCGCGGAGGGGGGTCCGTCGCTGTCGGCGCACCTCGCCGACCACCCCGACCTCGAGCAGGTCCGCGAGTTCGCCGTCCACCGGTCCGCCTACCAGCTGAAGGAGGCGGACCCGCACAGCTGGGCCATCCCGCGGCTCGACGGTCGGGCCAAATCGGCGTTGGTGGAGATCCAGGCCGACGAGTACGGCGGCGGCGTGCCGGGCGAGGCGCACGCCGAGCTCTGGGCCACGACGATGTCGGCGCTCGGACTCGACGCGACCTACGGCCGCTACGTGGACCTGCTCCCGGCGACGACCCTCGCCACCGGCAACCTCATCTCGCTCCTCGGGCTCCAGCGGCGGCTGCTGCCGGCGCTCCTCGGTCACCTCGCGCTGTTCGAGATGACGTCGACCGGGCCGATGGCCCGCTACGCCGATGCGCTGCGTGCCGTCGGCGTGGCCGAGCGCGGCTGCCGCTTCTTCGATGTGCACGTCGAGGCGGACGCCCACCACGAGGTCCTCGCGCTCCACGAGCTGGTCGGCGGCCACCTCGCCGACCACCCGTCCGACGGGCGCGAGGTCAGCTTCGGTGCCCTGGCGCTGGATCTCGTGGAGGGCCGCTTCGCCGCGCACCTCCTCCGCAGCTTCACGGCCGGCCGCTCGTCCCTGTTGCCGGGACCCGACCTCCGCCTGACGGCGGCCTGATCGGCGGTCGGTCGTGCGGGCGGGTTCGACGGGGACGGGATCGGTCGGGGCGGTGGTCGACGAGGTCCCGGTGGCCGACGTGGTGGAGGCGGCCGCCGAGGCCGGTCTGCGCTACGTCAGCGACGCCGAGCCGGGCATCACCCGCCGGCGGCGCGGGCGCGGGTGGTCGTACGCCCGCGCC
>JAEVZA010000322.1 GCA_023392475.1 Actinomycetes bacterium
CCGTTCGCCCCGGCCGCACCCGTGGCCGCCGCCGCTGCCGGCGCGGTGGCCACCGACATGTTCGCGGGCGAGTCCCCGGCCCCGACCGTGGGTCCGGAGGAGCTCGCTCCCGAGCGCGGCAGCACGCCGCCGCCCGGCTCCACGGCGCTGGTGCTCGAGGACGTCGTCTACCTCGGCGGGTACCCGCAGCAGACGAAGAAGCGCAAGAAGTGCACCGCCACCCTCACCCGCGAGGGGGTCGAGGTGAGCGGCCCGAACGGGCTGTCGTTCCGGGTCCCGTGGGACGTCGTGCGGACGATCGAGACCCAGAACGCGGACGAGGCCCGGTTCCGGATGAACACGAAGGTCCACCGCGACGCGACCGCGCTCGTCATGGAGTGCGACCAGGACATCACGATCCTGCTGGAGGCCCGCGACTGCCCGACCATCCCGTTGCGCACCGCGATCGCGCAGCTGGTGGCGGACCTGCGCGTCGTGGTCGTCTGATCCGTGGCCGGCACCGTCGAGGGGCGGGACGCCCCGAGCGGGCCGCGCGGCCACATCGTCCTCGTGGGGCTGTCGGGCACCGGCAAGACGACCGTGGCCCCGCTGCTCGCCCGCCGCCGTGACGTGGCGGTCGTGGACCTGGACACCGAGGTGGAGCGCCGCGCCGGGCGGACGGCCGCCGAGGTGTTCGCCGAGGACGGCGAGGACGCGTTCCGGGACCTCGAGTCCGACGAGCTCGACCGGGCGCTGGGCGGACCGGCGGCCGTGATCGCCACGGGCGGTGGCGTCGTCGTCCGGGCCGGCAACCGCGACCGCCTCCGCGGCGGCGCCGCCGTGGTCTGGCTCCACGCCGCGCCCGACGACCTCGCTGCGCGCCTCGTGCACGCCCGCCAGCGCCGCCCCCTCCTCGGCGACGACCCCGCAACCGCGTTGCGGCGGCTGGCGGGGGAGCGGGATCCTCTGTACCGCGAGGTCGCCGACCTCGTCGTCGAGGTCGGCGGGCGGCCGCCCGAGGCCATCGCCGACCAGCTCGACCGGGAGCTCCCAGCATGACCGAGGCCGACCGACCCTCCGGCGTCGCCCACCGCGGCGACGGCGCGTGGCGCACCGAGGAGGTGGCGCTGCCCGACGGGCGCGCCTACCCGGTGCTCGTCGGCGACGGCGCACGCCAGGAGCTGGCGGCGATGGTCCCCTCCTCGGCGCGCCGCGTCGCGGTCGTCACCCAGGCCGGCATCCCCGTGGAGGTCGATCCCGGCCGGGAGCACCGGGTGTTCGAGATCGGCGACGGCGAGGCGTCGAAGACGATGTCGACCGTCGAGGGGCTCTGCTCCTCGTTCGCCGCGTGGGGCCTCACCCGCTCCGACTGCGTGGTCGGCCTGGGCGGCGGGATGGTCACCGACGTGGCCGGGTTCGCCGCCGCCGTGTACCACCGCGGGCTGCCGGTCGTGCACGTGGCCACCTCGCTGCTGGCCCAGATCGACGCCGCCATCGGCGGCAAGACCGGCGTGAACCTGCCGGAGGGCAAGAACCTGGTGGGTGCCTACTGGCAGCCCCTGGGCGTGATCTGCGACACCGCCACGCTCGCGTCGCTGCCGCCGCGCGAGTGGCGGTGCGGTCTCGGCGAGCTGGCCAAGTACCACTGGCTCGGCGGCGGCCGGCTCGACGAGCTGGACCTCGTCGACCGGGTGGCGGCGTGCGTGCGCATCAAGGCCGACGTCGTGGCGTCCGACGAGCGCGAGGGCGGTCGCCGTGCGCTGCTGAACTACGGCCACACGCTCGCGCACGCGCTCGAGACGGCGGGCGACCACGACCTCCGCCACGGCGAGGCGGTCGCCATCGGGCTCGTCTACGCCGCGGAGCTGGCGCGCCGCCTCGGGCGCATCGGCGACGACGAGGTCGCGGAGCACCGGCGGGTGGTGGCCGGCTACGACCTCCCCACGACCGTGCCGGCCGACCTCGACCCGACCGACCTCGTGCGGCTGATGGGTCGCGACAAGAAGGTGCTCGGCGACGGGCTCACCTTCGTGCTCGACGGTCCCCGTGGCGTCGAGGTCGTGCCCGGCGTGGACGAGGAGCTCGCGCTCCGGACCCTGGAGGACGTGCGATGAGCTCGCTGCTGCTGCTCTCGGGCCCGAACCTGAACCTGCTCGGCGAGCGCCAGCCCGAGGTCTACGGGACCGACGCGCTGGCGGACCACGTGGCCCGCGCCGCATCCCGCGCCGAGGAGCACGGGTTCGCGCTCGAGCACCTGCAGTCGGACCACGAGGGCGACCTCGTCGAGGCGGTGCACGCGGCGCGGGGACGCCACGACGCGCTGATCGTCAACGCCGCCGCGACCACCCACTACGGCTGGGGCCTGCACGACGCGCTCGCGGCCTACGACGGTCCGGTGGTCGAGCTGCACCTGTCGAACCCGTTCGCCCGCGAGCCGTGGCGGCACACCTCCGTCGTGTCACCGGTCGCCGACGTGGTGATCTGCGGCGCGGGCGGGCTCGGCTACCGGCTGGCCGTCGACGCCGCCGCCGGGCTCCTCGAGCAGCGCCGCGGGTGACCGCGCGCCGGCTGGCCGGCCCCGCGGGGG
>JAEVZA010000327.1 GCA_023392475.1 Actinomycetes bacterium
GCGCCACGTCCCACGCCAGGATGCGGGCGGACGGCGCGGCCCGCCGGACGGCGGGCAGCTCGCGTCCGGTCCCCACGCCGAGGACGTGCACCGTGCGCACCGCGCCGGGGCCGCCCGCCGCGGCCACGGCCGCGTCGAGCAGCAGCTCCTCGTAGACCTCGGCGCCGTGGCCCCGGTCCATGGACCGGACGGCGTGCGGGAGTGACCAGTACTCGTCGGGCGGGAGCGGTGCCCCGCCGCTCACCCCTCCGCCCAGTCGTCCGCCGCCGGGACCATCCGCTTGCGGGTGCGGAGCAGCGTGCTGTCGGCCGCGCGGTCGGCGATCCACCGGTGCTCGAGCTGGCGCCGCTCCCCGGCGCCGAGGAGCGTGGTGGGCATCTGCGCGCGCACGTGGTCCAGCACGGTGCTCACCGGGGCCACCCACACGGAGCGGCGCGCGAGCCGCTCCATCGCGTCGGCGAACCCGGGGTCCACGTGCCCGTCCCGGGTGAAGCCCGCGCCGAAGTGGGTGTACATGATGCACACCCCGCCCGAGCGCTCGAGGGCGTCCAGGCGCTCCGGGGTGAGGTGGCGCACGAAGCGGTCCTTGTTGTCGCCGTCGGTGGAGGTGAACCAGTAGTTGACGTACGGGCGGCGGGGATCGTGGTACACGACGCGGTCCGCCACGGACAGCAGGTCGTTGGTGCTGAAGCAGAAGCTGCGCCAGTACGTGATCCGCTCGCGGCACACGTCGCCCCAGAACCAGGGGCCGGTCGGGTCCTCGCCGCGGAACACCGGCCGGTCCGGCCGGGCCACGCGCTGCGCGAGCGAGTACGCGAGCGCCCGCACGCCGGTGAGGCGCTTCGGGCCCCCGTACAGCGCCTCCCGGTTGCCGGCGTGGTCGGCGCCGACGCGTGGGGCGTGGCCGAAGAGCGCCTCGAAGCGGTCGAGCGCGGCGATGGTCCGGGACCGCTCGGACGACGAGTCGCTGGCGTTGTGGTAGCCGATCTCGTGGCCGGCGGCCTGCACCTCGAGCACCCACTCGAGGTACTCGGGGTCGTCGCACGTGTCGCCCCCGACCTGCGCCCGACCGTCCGCGTCGAACAGCCACACCGACTTCGTGACCCGCATCCCGAGCGAGTCGAGGAACGAGTAGATCGGGCGCCCGCGACGGACGTTCATGAGGTCGGTGTCGTCGAACACCGTGAAGGCGAACCGCTTCCCGTCGGGCCACCGCACCGCTGGACCTGCCACGAACCCCTCCCGGTCCCCCTCCCAGGGTCCCCGTTCCCGGTCCGCACGAGTGTGGCACCCCCGCCGCGCCGCCGCTACCGTCCGACCGGTGGGCCACCCGTCCGACCCGGGCCCCGGGGAGGGCGTGGAACTGCGGCGTGTGCCGCTGCCCGAGGTGCCCTGGCGGGAGCTCGACGCGAGACCCGACCGCACCGTGTTCCAGACCCTGGCGTGGCTGGACGTGCTGTCGGAGACGCAGTCGGCGGAGCCCGTGGTGGCCGAGGCGGTGGTCGACGGCCGGGCGGCCGGCTGGTTCACGGGCGCCGTCGTGCGGCGGGCCGGCGTCCGGTTCCTCGGCAGCCCGCTGCGCGGGTGGACCACCTCGTACATGGGGTGCAACCTCGATCCCGGCGTCGACCCCGCCCGGGTCCTCGCTGCGCTGCCCCGGTTCGCGGCCCGCCGGCTGGGCTGCGTGCACGTCGAGGTGATGGACCGACGGGTCGGACCCGACGACGTGCCCCCCGGGTTCCTGGCCGCGCACCTGCCGGGCTACGAGCTGTGCCTCGCCGACGACGACGCGCTGCTCGCGGGGATGACCCCGCACGGCCGCCGCGACGTGCGGCGGGCGCTCCGCAACGGGATCACGGTGGAGGAGGTCGACCCGGTGCGGTCGCCGGAGTTCGTCGACGAGTACTACGAGCAGGTCACCGAGGCCTTCGCGAAGCGGTCGCTCGTGCCGACGTACCCGCGCGCCCGCGTCGAGGCCGTGGTGCGCCACCTGCACCCGACGGGCCACCTGCTGCTGCTCCGGGCCCGCACCCCCGACGGCGTGCCCGCGGCGACCGGGATCTTCCCGGGGCTGCCCGGCGGCACCGCGGTGTTCTGGATGGGGGCGAGCCGCCGGGACCGCCAGTCGCTGCTGCCGAACGAGGCGCTCATGTGGCACGCGCTCCGCGCCTGGCGCGACCGCGGTGCCGTCCGGTTCGACTTCGGTGGTGGGGGTCGGTACAAGGCGAAGTACGGCGGCGCGGCGATCGACGTCCCGTGGCTGCGGCGCTCGCTCCTGCCCGGGATGGAGCGCGGGCGGGAGGTCGTGCGGCGTGGCGTGCGCCGCGCGCAGCGGCGCGCGGACGGCCGGCGCTGAGCTCCTCGGCCGCGGGGCACCGGATCGCGGTCGCCCGGCGGCAGAATGGGCGCACGCCGACCGAGGGGGGCCGATGCAGGACGACGACGCGGTGGACGGGGCGGGCACCGACGAGGCCGAGGCGGTCGACGGCGCCGCGGTCGACGGCGCCGCGGACGACGTCGAGGCGGACGACGTCGAGGCGGACGACGTCGCAGCGGACGACGTCCTGGCGACCGAGTCGACCGCGGCGGACGAGGACGCACGGGCACCGGCCGTCGCACGGCGCCGCACCGCGCCGCCGGTGCTGGTCGCGGGCGCCGCGCTGCACCCCCTGCTCGTGACCGTGCCCATCGGCGCGTTCGTGTGCGCCGTGGCGTTCGACGTCGCGTCGCACGTCGCGGAGGGCTACGTGTACGCACGGGGTGCGCTCTGGCTGCTCGCCATCGGGCTCGTCGCCGCGGTGGTGGCCGGCGCCGTCGGCCTCGTCGACTCGCGTCGTCGGGCGCCGACGGGGAGCGCGGCGCACGGCACCGCCACGCGCCACCTCACGCTGAACGGCGTGGCGTGGGTCCTGTTCCTCGCGAGCCTCCTCGTCCGTCGCGCCCAGCTCGACGAGCTCTCGGACGGCACGCCGTGGCTGCCGCTCGCGATCGGGGTCGTCGCGCTCCTCGTGCTCGTCGCGTCGGGCCTCGTCGGCGGGCGCCTCGACGGCGAGCTCGCCGCCCCCTGAACCGGCCCGGTCCGCTCGGGCCGGCGGAGCGGGCGCGCCGTACGATGCAACCGATGCCCGGAGCGGAGTGGTCCCTCGCCGCCGTCCTCGTGTGCCCCGAGTGCCACGGACGGCTCGGCGCGCCGGTCGACCACGGCGGGCGCCGCTCGATCACGTGCACGTCCTGCGGGCGCTCCTTCCCGACGGCGGGGTCGGTGCCGGTCCTCCTGCCGGACGGATCCGCGTTCGACGGCGAGGCCGTCGCCGCGGGCGCGGACGCGTACTTCCCGGACCAGGGTGCCGAGGACCGGCGCAAGCGCGCCGTTCGCCGGCGGCTCCCCGGCCTCGCCAGCGACCTCGACCTGGAGGGCCAGGACGAGCTCGTCCGCCGCCTCCTCGCCGAGCGGCCCGGACCGCTCACGGGGCTCGTGATCGGCGCCGGTCGCCGCGCCGACGAGTACCGGCGTCGCTTCGCCGGGGTGGACCTGCTCGTGACCGACGTGGAACCGGCGCTCGGTGCCGACGTCGTGGCGGACGTCCTCGGCCTGCCCCTGCCCGACGCCTCCCAGGACCTCGTCGTCGCCGAGCACGTGATCGAGCACGTCGTCGACCCGATGGCCGCCGCCCGCGAGGTGGAGCGCGTCCTGCGGCCCGGCGGCATCCTGCTCGTGAAGGTGCCCTTCTCCTACCCGTGGCACGGCGGCCACGTGGACTTCTTCCGCTTCACGCCGGCGGGCTTCCTCGCCGCCTTCGCACGGATCGAGCCGGTCCACGTGGGACACGGGCCGGGTCCCATGAGCAGCGTGGCGTACACGCTGCAGTCGGCGTGGGTGTCGCTGTTCCGCGGCCGGCGGGCGCGGATGGCGGCCGTCGCGGCCGGTCGGCTCGCCTTCGGGTGGCTCCACCTGCTCGACCGCTTCCTCGTGCGCCGGCCCGGCTCGCTCGACGCGACCACGACCGTCGTCCTGGTCGGCCGGCGCGTCGAGCACCGGCGGACCCCGGCCGAGGC
>JAEVZA010000361.1 GCA_023392475.1 Actinomycetes bacterium
GCTGTGCGCCGCATCGACGCAACGTCCCTCGCCGTGTTCGCCGTGCTGGCGGACCCGGCCAACCACGCTGCCATCGACGGCACCGGATGGGTTCGGGGCCCCCTCCGGGACGACGTCCGGATCACCGGCGAGGGCGAGGTGTTCGACATGGCGATGTTCCACCCCCAGCACCCCGACGGCGACTACCAGATCGCCAACCGGGTCGTCGCCTTCGAGCCGCCGACAGCGATCGAGTGGGAGCCGGGCTACTACGTCGAGGACGGCCGACGCGACTCCGGCCGCTGGACCTGGCGCTACGACCTCGCAGAGGTCGACGGCCAGACCGACGTCACCCTCACCTACGACTGGTCGAACGCAACGCCAGAGGCACGTGAGCGCTTCCAGTTCCCGCCGTTCGGGGTCGACAAGCTCGCAGAGAGCCTGGACAACCTGGCGACGCTCATGACCTGACGGGCGGGGCTGCGCTGCGCCACCTCAGGGAGGAGGTCCTGGCAGTGCTCGAACGCGTTCGTCCGGTCCGGGACGGTGACGCCGACTCAGCGTGTGGCGTCACCCGCCACGGGGTTGCGGCCGCCGAGCGCCCCGGTGAGCTCGTACGGCGCGAGGCGCACGAACGTCATGTCGTGGTGGAACGGCTCGGACCGATCCGCCTGCATCGCCGCCGCGTGCGCGCTCGCGTGCGGGTACGCGTACTCCGCGAGGGCGGCGTCGTCGTCCCAGATCGAGATCGTGGCGACGAACGGGGGCTTGGCGACCGCCGTGCCCCAGCGCAGGCCCGGAGCGGCCGCGACGGAGGCCTCGGCCCGGCGGGTCGCCGGCAGGAAGCGGTGGAGCTGGGTGAACCGTGTGTTGGCGAGGGTGATCACGACGCTGGGACCGTCGTGGTCGGGGACCTTGCGAGCACGCGGCAGGTCGTCGGGGAGGCCGGGCCAGGGCCCGTAGGCGCGGAGCGGCTCCAACCGCGCCCGCCATCCGCCGGCGTACGGCGCAGCAGCGTCGGAGCCGAGGAACCGGTCGATCGACTCGTCGTCGTCCCAGTAGGCGAGCAGGCAGATGCGCCCGGGCTGCAGTCGGGGCAGGAGCTCACCGCCGAACGGCTTGGCGAGCGCCGTCTCGCGGTGTCGCAACCCCGGCGTGGCGCTCGTATCGGGTGGGCGGACCGCGAGCCTCGCCGCCGTCCTCGGACCGACGTCCGCGATGTGCACTGACACCGGCAACCGCGACTCCGATCGTCCTGCGCTCCGGTCCCGCACGCTAGCCGCAGCGGTGCTGCGGTCGGCCGGTTCGCCCGGCCGATGGACGCTGCCGGCGCCACGCACGTGCTCCGCGACGGGAGGGTGGGCCCTACGACCCCCAAGGTCCTCGTGGTCGATCGGCGATCACGGGTTAGGTGCCGGAACCGGCGGCGCACCGGAGAGGCGGGTGTCGCCGGCTGCACCACCGACGAACCGGGAAGCGACATGACCACTCGAACACATCCCCGCCGCCAGCACGACGAGATCGTGAGCGAAGCCGGCTTCGGCCGCGTCTCGCCGATCAGCATCCTCGCCGGGGTCGTCACGGCGTACGGGACGTTCGCGATCGTCGCGTCGATCGTCGGGGCGATCCTGTCCGCCATCGACGTCAACACCGAGTTCCGGAGCAACGACTGGACGGGCAGCGGTGCCGTCGCCGCGTTGGCGACGGCGGTGACCTTGCTCATCTCCTACCTGTTCGGTGGCTACGTCGCCGGGCGGATGGGCCGCCGCGCTGCCGTGCTGCACGGTGTGGGTGTCTTCGTCGTGAGCCTCGTCGCGGCGGTGATCGTGAGCGTCGTGGTGGCCGGCATCGCCGACGACGACACGTTGCGGTCGAACCTGCGGAGCATCGGGATCCCGACCTCCACGGACCAGGTCACCGGCGTCGCGGTGGCCGCCGTCATCGTGTCGGTCGCCGCGATGCTGGTCGGCTCGGTGGCCGGGGCGATGCTCGGTGAGCACTGGCACACCGAGCTCGCACGTCGAGCGGTCGATCCCGACGTCGGACCTGCGGCCGATCACCGCCGCAGGGCCGAGCAGCTCGACGCCACCCGCCAGGAGCGGCTCGGCGACGATGCCGGCGTCATCCCGGTCGGCGACGCCGCTGCCGACGCGGCGCCGTCGGCCGAGCGGGTCCGCACGGACGATCCTGCGACCTCCGGCGCCGGTCGCCCCGAACGCTCGGCCGGTCGCGATCGCTGAACGGATCCTGCACCGACGGAGCGGTGCCGTCAGCACGCGTCTGGGATGCGTGCTCGTGCGAAGTCGCCCGAACCTGGTTCGAGGTACGTGCGATGGGGGTAGGAAGTCCACGATGACGCAGGTCGCGGCGGTACGGGCGGAGGAGCGCACCAGGCTGGTGTGTGACCAGGCAGCTCCCGCGAACGCCCGTCACTTCGTGACGCGCTGCCTCCGGGAGTGGGGGGAGGGGTCGCGCACGGACGACGCGTTGCTGCTCGTGAGCGAGCTGGTGACCAACGCCGTCCAGCACGGCGACTGCGCCGCCACCGAGGTGCGCGTCCAGCTGTCCGCGCACGCCCTCTCGATCGGTGTGTCGGACGGGAGCACGCGGACGCCGGCCGTGGCGGCGTACTCCATCGGCCCGGGCGGGATGGGTCTGCGCATCGTGGACGACGTCGCCGATCGCTGGTGGTGCGACCCGTCCGAGGCCGGCAAGACGGTCTGGGCCGAGCTGGGCCTGCGCCGTCGCGACCCCTGAGCGGCGCCCGGAGACCCAGCCGGTCGGCGTGGCGCGAGCCCGGCCGAAGCGTCGGCGGCAGGCCTTCCAGCCCTGCCGCCGACACCCGTTTCCCCCGGGCCCGACCCGGTGAGGAAGGTACCGATCGGCCGGGTCGCCGTGCGCATGCCGGACGTCCCGAGACCGGGTGAACTCGGCCTCTCCCGGCCGGGAAGTCGGACACCCGCGCGACTCCGGCCCCCCGGACGCTACGAGAGGAACGGGCCGACCAGCGCTCGGAGCGCCTCGCTGCGCTCCATGACCTCGGTGTGGCGGGTTGCGGGCAGGACGGCGAGGCGGCCGTGGGGGAGGAGATCGAGCATCTCTGCGGCGTGCTCGAGGCGGACGAAGTCCCGGTCGCCGATGACGAGGAACGTCGGTGCGGCGATCGAGCGGAACTCGTCGGCGCTCCAGCCGGCGAACTCGTGCACCACCGGTTGCAGGCGCTCGAGGAACGGGTCGAGGCCGGCCGGGTCCGGCGCCACCGCCTCGTAGTCGGCCTTCCACCGACCGAACTCCTCCTGGGTGGGCAGGCGCGGGTCGTCCTGCTCCGGTGCGGTGATCTCGGGGTGGTAGCCGTCGGGGCGGATGTGCGAGGCGGCGAGCACGAGCCGACGGACGCGCTCGGGGTGGCGGACGGCGAGGCCGGTCGCGGTCAGGGCGCCGAGGCTGAAGCCCCACAGGTCGACGGGGCCGCCGCCGGCGACCCGGTCGATCAGCTCGGCGACGTCATCAGCGAACCGCTCGATGGACATCGGCCGGCCGGTGTCGGGCGTGTGCCCGTGGCCCTGGAGCTCGACGCCGATCACCCGTCGGCCCTCGGAGAGCCACGGCAGGACGTCGCCGAAGCTGCGCTGGAAGGTGATCACGCCGCCGTGCAGGGCGACCAGCGGCGGTCCCTCCGGATCTCCGTGCTCCTCGTACCAGATGGGGACGGCGTCGATCTCTTCGTACGGCATGCAGGATCGGACGCTGCGCGCCGCACGGAATCATCGGGCGCGACCGATCCACGGTCGTGGCCCCCCGCCCCCCCCCCCCCCCCCCACGGCCCGGCGGGAGGG
>JAEVZA010000394.1 GCA_023392475.1 Actinomycetes bacterium
GTGCAGAACCGAGTGCTTCCACTCGGTTCTGCACAACAGAACGAGTGGGGGCGGGGCGGGTGGTGGGCGGGACGCGGTCGAGTGGGTGCGAACTGGAACGTGTTCTAGTCTGCGGTCATGAGAGCCATCGTGTGGGACGGGAAGGCCGCGTCCGTCGAGTCCGACATCCAGGTCCGTGACCTCCGGCCCGGCGAGGTCCGGGTCCGCATCGAGGCCGCCGGCCTCTGCCACAGCGACGTGTCGGTCCTCAACGGCACGATCATGTTCCCCCCGCCGGTGGTCCTCGGCCACGAGGGCGCGGGCGAGGTCATCGGCGTGGCGCCCGACGTCACCAACGTGCAGGTGGGCGACCACGTCGTCCTCTCGACCCTCGGCAACTGCGGCCAGTGCGCGCAGTGCGACCGCGGCAAGCCCACGTTCTGCCGCCAGTCGCTCGGCAAGCTCTCCCGCCCGTTCACCCGCGGCGACGGCGACGACGTCGAGAAGGTGTTCCAGTTCGCCAACCTCGGCGTGTTCTGCGAGGAGACGGTGGTCAAGGCCACGCAGGCCGTGAAGATCCCCGACGACGTGCCCCTCACCTCGGCGTCGCTCATCGGGTGCGGCGTCCTCACCGGCGTCGGCGCGGTGTTCAACCGGGCGAAGGTCGCGCACGGGCAGTCGGTCGTCGTGATCGGCGTCGGCGGCATCGGCCTCAACACGATCCAGGGCGCGGCGCTGTCCGACGCCCTGCCGATCATCGCGGTCGACACGAACCCGGCGAAGGAGGAGTACGCCAAGCTCTTCGGCGCCACCCACTTCATCCAGGCCGGTCCCGACGTCGACCTCGTGGAGGCCGTCAAGGAGATCTGCCCGAACGGCGTCGACTTCGTGTTCGAGTGCGTCGGCTCCACCGAGCTGATCCGCACGTCGACCGACCTCCTCGACTGGGGCGGGACCCTCGTCATGCTCGGCGTGCCGAAGATGGGCTCGGAGGCGAGCTTCGTCGTCAACACGATGTACAACGACAAGACGATCATGGGCTGCCGCTACGGCTCCGCCCGGCCCCAGTACGACATCCCGCTGATGGTGCGCCTCTACCAGGCCGGCCGGCTGAAGCTGGACGAGCTCGTCACGCAGACGTACCCGCTCGAGGACTTCCAGTCCGCGCTGGACGAGCTGCACGACGGCAAGCTGGCCCGCGGCGTCCTCAACGTCACCGGCTGACCGCCGCCCGACCACGAGCCGCCCGCCCGCCACCAGCGCCCACCACCGAGAACGGAGCCGACGTGCCGCTGCCCGCCGACCTCACCGAGCTGGCCACCCGCGTCTCCAACTGGGGCCGCTGGGGCGACGACGACGAGCTCGGCTGCGGCAACCTGCTGACCTCGGAGGCCACCCGCCGCGGCGTCGCGGCGGTCCGCCACGGCCGCCGCATCTCGCTCGCCGCCGACCTCAAGCAGGACGGCATCCAGGTCGGCCAGCCGGCACGCCGGTACAACCCGATCCTCACGGTCACGTCGCTGAACGAGCGCGACCAGTACGCCCCGGGCATCTGGGAGGGCACCGACGACCTCGTCACGATGTCGACGTGCGCCGGGACCCACGTGGACGCCCTGTCGCACGTGTCCTACGACGGCTTCCTCTACAACGGCGTGCCCACCTCCGCCGTCACGGCCCAGTACGGCGCCTCGAAGCTCGGCGCCGAGCGCCTGCCCCAGATCGTCACCCGCGGCCTGGTGCTCGACGTGGCCCGGCTCAAGGGCGTCGACACGATCGACGAGATCTCGCCCGGCTACGCCATCACCGCGGAGGACCTCGAGGCCGCGGCGGAGCTGGCCCGGGTGACCCCGGAGCCCGGTGACGTCCTGCTCGTCCGCACCGGGCAGATGCGGCACTACCACGCCGGTGACCGGCGGCGGTACACGGTCGGCAGCGAGCACAGCCAGCCCGGCCTCTCCGTGTCGTCGGTCCCGTGGATCCGCGACCACGACCTGGCCGGCGCCTTCATCGACACGTACGCCTACGAGGCGTTCCCGCCGAGCCAGCCGGACTGGTCGGACTGCCTCGCCGTCCACCTGCTGCAGATCCGGGACATGGGCCTGCTCCAGGGCCAGAACTGGGACCTCGAGGAGCTCGCCGAGGCCTGCGCCGAGGAGGGCCGCGGCGACGTCCTGCTCCTCGCCGCCCCGGAGCCGCTCGTGGGCGCCACCTCGGCCCCGGTCGCCCCGGTCGCCGTGCTCTGAGCCGGCGCCCGGCAGCATCTACCGTCTCCGCCCGTGAAGGACGACGGCGAGCCGCGCACCTACGGCATCTGGTGGTTCGCGCTCGGGTTCGTCGCGCTCGGTGTCATCGGACTCATGGGCTTCCTCGTGCTCGGGAGCTCCTCCAGCCCCACGGTCCAGCTGCCCGGCTCGAGCACGACGGAGGCGCCGACGACGACGGCGGCGCCCGTGACCGCCGCTCCGGTCACCATCCCCGGCGGGGCCGTCGCCCCCGACGGCGTGTCGGACGTGGTGTCCACCGGCGGGACCACGACGTACTCGTTCTCGATGTCCGACTCGGTCGCGCAGTCGCCCTACAGCGCCGCGGTGCCGCCGACGACCGCCACGCCCGCGGCCGGCGACACCGGGCTGGACCTGACGATCAGCTGCGCCGGCACCTCCGGGGACGTCCTCGCGGAGATCACGGTGACCGAGACGCCCACGTCGATCGTCGTGCTGCCCGTCGTGCTCGTGCCGGCCAACGCCCCGCCCTGCACGGGCCTGGTGCTGCGCACGCTGACCGTCCCGCTGACCGCGCCGCTCGCCGGCCGCCCGGTCGACGTGGTGGCCGCCGGTACCCCCGTGCCCACCCCCGCGGCCCGCTGAGGTCCGCCGGGCCCGCGGGAGCCGGCCCCCGTGGGGTTCCCTAGACTGACGGCCGCATGGTGCCGGGTCGAACGCTGTGGGAGCTCATGGAGCGGCGGGTCGACGCCACCCCCGACGCGCTGATGGCCGTCGACGAGGACATGCGCACCCTCACGTTCGCCGAGCACTGGGCGGAGGCCGAGCGCGCCGCCGCCGGCTTCCTCGCCCTCGGCGTGCGGCCCGGCGACGTCGTCTCCTGGCAGCTGCCGACGTGGATCGAGTCGCTGGTCCTCGTCGCCGCGCTGAGCCGCTTGGACGTCGTGCAGAACCCCCTCCTGCCCGTGCACCGCGAGCGCGAGGTGGGGTTCGTGACCGGTCAGGCCGGTGCCCGGCTGCTCGTCGTGCCGTCCCGCTGGCGGGGCTTCGATCACGAGGCGATGGCCACCTCGGTGGCCGCGGCCCAGGGCGACATGCGCGTGCTGGTCGCGGACAAGGCGCTGCCCCAGGGCGACCCCACGGCGTTGGCGCCGCGCCGCGACCCCGACGAGGACGAGCTCGAGCTCCCGGTCCGCTGGTTGTTCTCGACCTCGGGCACGACCGCCGAGCCGAAGATCGCCCGCCACACCGACGCCACGCTGGCGGCCGCGGCACGCGGCATGTCCAAGCGGCTGGCGCTGATCGAGGCCGACCGGAACGCGCTCGTCTTCCCGTTCACGCACATCGGCGGGATCATCTGGCTGTACTGCAGCCTGATGTCGGGCTGCTCGAACATCCTCACGGAGACGTTCGACCCCGAGGACACGCCCGAGGTGCTGTCGCGCGAGGGCGTGACGCTCGCGGGTTCGGGCACCGTGTTCCACGAGGCGTACGTCGCCTACCAGCGGCGCCACGTGCAGCCGGTCTTCTCGAACGTCCGCGGCTTCCCCGGCGGCGGCGCGCCGAAGCCGGCCACGCTCGCGGGCGAGGTCGCCGACCTCTTCGACGCCCCCGTCCTGTCGGGCTACGGGCTGACGGAGGCGCCGATCCTCACGATGGCCGACGTGTCCGACGACCCGGAGGACCTGGCCAGCACGGAGGGGCGCCCGGTCAAGGGCAGCGAGCTCCGCATCGTGACGCTCGACGGTCGGCCCGCCGTGGCGGGCGAGGAGGGCGAGATCCGGGCACGCGGTGCCCAGGTCATGGTCGGGTACCTGGACCCGTCGCTCGACGACGAGGCCTTCGACGAGGACGGCTTCCTGCGCACCGGCGACCTCGGCCACGTCGACGGCAACGGCAACCTCGTGGTGACCGGCCGGCTGAAGGACGTGATCATCCGCAAGGGCGAGAACGTGTCGGCGAAGGAGGTCGAGGACCTGCTCGTCACGCACCCGGCCGTCGCCGACGCCGCGGTGATCGGGCTGCCCGACCCCGATGCCGGCGAGCGCGTGTGCGCGGTCGTGCAGCTCGTCGACGGCGTGGACGCGCTCCCGCTCGAGGACGTCACGGCCCACCTGCGCGAGCAGGGCCTCGCGACGCGCAAGCTGCCCGAGCAGGTCGAGGTGATCGACGTGCTCCCGCGCAACTCCGCGGGCAAGGTGCTCAAGCACGTGCTGCGCGACCAGTACAAGGGGTGACGCCGGCCGTCGTGCTGCCGGTCCTGGCGGCGACCGCGTCGAGCACCACCGCGCTCGCCGCCGCCATCACCACGTTCGTCGCCGTGCTGCCGGCGGAGCTGCCCGACAAGACGATGGTGGCGACGCTCGTGCTCACGACGCGCTTCCACCGGCCGTTCGCCGTCTGGGTCGGGGTGGCAGCTGCCTTCGCCGTCCACGTGGTCCTCGCGGTGCTCCTCGGCAAGCTGCTGTCGCAGCTGCCGTCGCGCCCGGTCGACGCCGCCGTCGCCGTCCTGTTCGCCGTCGGGGCGATCCTGCTGTGGCGGTCCGCGGACGACCCCGAGGAGGAGGAGCAGGTCGGGGACGCGCACGGCGCGCTCGGCGTCGCGGCGCGCAGCTTCGGCCTGATCCTGGTCGCCGAGTTCGGCGACCTCACGCAGCTCACCACCGCGGGCATGGCCGCCCGCACCGGCCAGGCGCTCGCGGTCGCGATCGGGTCGATCGCCGCGCTGTGGACCGTCGCGGCGATCGGCGTCACGGCCGGGCGGCAGCTGCTGCGCTGGCTCCCGGTGCCGACCGTGCGGCGCGTGGCCGCGGTGATCTTCGCGCTGCTGGCCCTCGTGACCGCCGTCGAGGCGATCCGGGGGTGAGAGGATCGGGGATGGACCTGCGACCGTACGGACCCGACGACCTCGACGAGGTCCTCGCCCTCAACGAGCGCTGGGTCCCGCACGTGGGCGCCGTCACGAGGGAGGCGCTGGTCTCGATCGTGGCGGAGTGCAGCCTCGCCCTCGTCGCACGGGACGACGGGGGCGGTCTGGCGGGCTTCGTGCTCGTCGTGCCGCCGGGGGCCGCCTACGGCTCGCCGAACTACCGGTTCTTCGAGGAGCGGGCCCGCAGCGGGGACACCGGACCGTTCCGCTACGTCGACCGGATCGCGGTCGCGCCGGCCGCCCGGGGCACGGGCCTCGGGCGCTCGCTCTACGCGGCCGTGGCGGAGCACGCCCGGGCCGAGGGTGCCGCCGAGGTCACCTGCGAGGTGAACCTGGTCCCGCCGAACCCCGACTCCCAGGCCTTCCACGCCCGGCTCGGCTTCGTCGAGGTCGGGCGGCGGTGGAACTACGGGGACACCGTCCAGGTGCAGCTGCTCGCGCTCCCGGTCGTCGGGGACGCCGAGCGGGAACCGGACCGGGGCGCGTGAGGACCGGGACGGCCGGCGGACGCCGGACCGCTCACGCCTCCGGCGGGATGTCGCCGGTGACGAGCCGGTCGATGCCCGGCGCGTCGACGTACAGCACGCCGACGTACCGGGTGGCGTCGTCGTCGATGTCCGGCACGGGGATGGTCCGCTCGCTGCCGTCCACCACGTCGAGCACCCGGAAGCCCGTGGCGGAGCTGCCCATCACCACGTAGCGGCCGTCGGCCGACCGGTCCCACGGGGTGTTCGACCCGCCCGGTGACAGCACCGCCGCGTCGCCCGTGGTCGTGTCCGTGCGGACGAGGCCGTCCGCGTACGTCCACGTGAGGTGGTACGGCCCGTGGTCCCAGGTGTCCGGCTCCGGGAGGGGCGGCGCCGGCGAGATCTCACCGGTCGCGACGTCCATGACGAGGCGGACGGGCGTCGACTCCGGACCGGTGGTCGACAGGAAGGTCACGCTCGCGCCGTCGGGGGCGACGATCGGCGCGGAGCTGCTCGTGGTCGACGAGCCCCCGACCCCGGTGAGCGGGCGGGTCGTCCCGTCCGAGCGGTCGAGCAGGTACAGCTCCGCGCAGTACGCGGTCTGGAGCGGCGTGAACGGGGCCGGCCGCACCTGGCAGTTCGCCGCCAGCGGACCGGACTGCAGCTGCGGGTCGCGGGACGAGTACACGACGACCTGCCCGTCGGCGGAGGCCGAGACCTGCTGCGACCCAGGGAACGGGATGCCGAGGTCCGTCCTCGTGCGGGTGGCGTCGTCGTACAGCCACACCCGGCCGCCGGAGGTGGTGAGCCGGTCGTACAGGACGACGGAGGGCGAGCCCACCTCGGACTCGAGGAACAGGTCGCCGCCCGTCGGGCTGATGTCGACCACCGTCGCGCCGGCGGGCGCGGGCACGGTCGTCGGCGTGGACGTGCCCGGGGGCACCGGGCACCCCGTCAGCACGATCGCCAGTGCGGCCACCCCCGCGGCGATCGCTCCCCGCCTGGCCGCTCGCGCCACCCTCGCGTCCGTGTGCTGCACCCCGGCCCTCCGTCCCGCTCGGTCCGCCGCGCCCGCTCCGTGCGGAGGGGCGCGGCGTGGTCACCCACAGGATGCACGGCCCCGGGGCGCCCCGACGAGGGGGAAACCTCCCGGTCCCGACGGTCCACGGCGCGGCCCGGTCCCACGGCCCCGCTCAGAGCTTGACGAGGATCCTCCGCCGCCACAGCGCGTGCGCGATCGCCCAGGCGAGGAGGATCCACGCGGCCGACCACATCACCGAGGCCACGGGCAGCGGGATCGGGCCGGCGAGCCAGCGGACGATCGAGAGCCGCACGTCGTCGGGCACGAGCGCGGCGAGCGCGGTGCAGGCCACGTAGACCACGAGCGGGTTCGCGCCGAGCTCGCGCAGCCAGCCGACGCCGCGGCGGACCCCACGGACGTCGCACACCCAGTAGGCGCCGAGCGTGACGGCGGCGGACACGGCGATGCCGACCAGGGCGTAGCTCGGCGTCCACAGGCGCTTGTTCACGGGGATCAGCGGGATGAGCACGAGGCCGAGCGCGAGCGTCGCGGCCGCCCACGCGGCGAGGTGGCGCACGATCTCCCGGCGGTCGCCGCGACGCAGCCAGGGCCCCAGCCACGCGCCGGCGAGGACGTTCACGACCGAGCACACCATCACCAGCGCGCCCTCGGCGGTGTCGCGCCCGAAGAGGAATTGGTCGATGGTCCCGTCGATCGTGCTGCCCTGGTCGAACCCGCCGATCAGCCCGACGGCGCCGCAGCCGACGAGGATCGCGGCGCCCACCGCGTACTGCGCGCGCCTCGGCAGCTGGAGCACGAGCCAGGCGAGCAGCGACGTGACGGCGATGTGCTGGAGGACGCCCGCGAGCACGAGCTGGTGCTGCTTCAGCGCCGAGAGCCCGACGCCGAGCCCGAACAGGATCAGCGACCGGCGGACCATCGGCCAGGCGGTGGAGCGCACCGACCGGCCGGCCCGGCTGGACAGCGTCATCGAGACGCCGATGCAGAAGAGGAAGAGCGGGAAGACGGCGTCGGCGACGGTGAACCCGTGCCACGGCGGGTGGCGGAGCCAGGCCGGGTGACCCGGGTTGATGCCCTCGTTGTTCACGGCGAGCATCGCCGCCACCGCGAGGCCGCGGACGACGTCCAACGACACGAGCCGGGTCGCCGCGCCCGTCCGGGTCGGCGCCGGTGGCGCCGTCAGCGTGCTCACGTCAGGTCGGGGAGCCCGTCGGCGGCGTCGTGGTGGGCCCGTCGGGCGCGCCCGCCGGCGGTCCGAGCGCCGGCGACAGCGCCGCCTCGTTGCTCGCCGTCGCGAGCAGCTGCGAGACGGTGACGAACTCGAGGCCGGCGGCCATGCCCCGTCTGAGGATCTCCGGGAGCGCGGCGACGTCGACGTCGCGCTTCGCCTTGAGCAGGCTCACGATCGGGTCCTGCTGGGGGAGGAAGAGCCCACGTCCGATGGAGTCGTGCATGTCGATGATCGCCCCGGGCCGCAGTCGGGCGACCACGTGGTCCGCCACGTCGGACGGGTTCCCGACGCCGGGTGAGTTGCGGGACACGGACCAGAGGAACGTGTCGTAGTTCTGCTCGGCGACGATGCGCATCGCGGCGCCCGACAGCTCACCGCGCGGCGGTCGGAAGTACGTGGACGCCACGCCGAGGTCCTCGGCCAGGATCCGCTTGCAGTCGACGATCTCGGCGCGGGCGGAGGGCGGGTCCTCGAAGGCGAGGTCCTGGTGCGACCACGTGTGGTTCCCCACGTCGTGGCCCTCGGCCACGATGCGCTTCGCCAGCTCGGTGTGCTGCTGGACGTTGTACCCCATCATGAAGAACGAGGCCTGCGCCCCCACCTCCGCGAGCGCGTCCAGCACCTGCGGGGTCCACCGCGGGTCGGGGCCGTCGTCCACCGTGAGCGCCACGTAGGGCCGCGTCGTCGCCACGTCCCAGAAGATGCGGTGGGTGCCGCGGATCTGGTCGTCGGGGGCGCCGGCGTCCGTGATCTCGATCAGGTTGCGGATCGTGAGCTCGCGGTCCCGGCGGGACAGCCCCGTGTAGGTGTTGTTGACGATCGCGTCCTCGCCCTCGAGCCGGTTGCCCGATCGGGCGTACGCGTCGTCGTCGGTGCAGGCGGCGAGCGTCGCCGCGGCGGTCACGATCCCGCCGGCCGCGCCCGCCCCGCGGAGGAACCGACGTCGGGAGGGCTCGGGCAGGCCCACCACCCCGCGCGGGACGTCGTCGGTGCACATCCGGTCGAGCGTACCGAGGGTCGGGTCCCCGCCCGATCGCGGGGTGGTCCATTAGCGTCACCCACCGAGTTGGGGCCACTCACGGAACGGAGCAGGACCATGGACATGCACATGGGCAAGAAGCTCGGCGCCGAGTTCATCGGCACCTTCCTCCTGGTGCTCGGTGGCTGCGGCGCCGCCATCTTCGCGGCGAGCGCGCTGGCCCCGAACAAGGGGAGCACCGCCGTCGGCGGGGCGACCATCTCCTTCGCCGGGTTCACCAACTTCGGCATCGGCTACCTGGGCGTGGCCTTCGCCTTCGGCCTGACGGTGCTCTGCGGCGCCTACGCCCTCGGCCACGTCTCCGGCGGGCACTTCAACCCGGCGGTCTCGATCGGGCTGGCGACCGCGAAGCGCTTCGGGTGGCGCGACGTCCCCGCGTACATCGTCGTGCAGTGCCTCGGCTCGATCGCCGCCGTCGCCGTGCTGTGGGCCATCCAGGTGTCGAAGCCGGGCGGCTTCACCCGCGGCCAGGGCTCGTTCGCGTCGAACGCCTACGGCCAGCACGGCACGCGGATCTTCTACGACCTCCCCGGCGCCGCGATCGCCGAGGTCGTGCTGACCGCCCTGTTCGTGATCGTGATCCTCGGCGTCACCACCAAGGCCGCGTCGAAGGCCCAGGCGGCCATCGGGATCGGGCTGATGCTCACCCTGATCCACCTCATCAGCATCCCGATCACCAACACGAGCGTGAACCCGGCCCGCTCGCTCGGCCCGGCCCTGTTCGAGGGCGGCACGGCGCTCAGCCAGCTCTGGCTGTTCATCGTGGCGCCGATCGCGGGCGGCGTGATCGGCGCCGTGGCCTGGAAGCTGGCGACCGGCGGCGACGAGACGCAGACCGGCGAGCTCGAGGCCCAGGGCGTCGAGGACGCCTGAGCCCGCTTGAGGCCGGGGTGCCGGCCGCCTCGCCCGTTTGGGCGGGGCCCCGGCCCGGCCCCTAACATCTGACGACCCGTCAGATCACACGGATCCGTCCGGAACAGGGGAGTCAGGTCACATGGGCATGCTCGACGGCAAGGTCGCGATCGTCACCGGAGCGGGGCACGGCATCGGCCGCGGCCACGCGCTGGAGCTCGCCAAGCACGGGGCCACGGTCATCGTGAACGACCTCGGCGGCTCGGTGACCGGTGAGGGCACCGGCCGCGACGCGGACCTGACCGTCGGCATCATCCAGGAGCGCGGCGGCACCGCGGCGCCCAACTACGCCGACGTGTCCGACTACGACCAGGCCGGCGAGATGATCGCCCAGGCCGTGAACGACTTCGGCCGGCTCGACATCCTCGTGAACAACGCGGGCATCGTGCGCGACAACTCGATCTTCAACATGACCGTCGAGGACTTCGACGCCGTGCTGAAGGTCCACCTGCGCGGCACGTGGGTGCCGTGCAAGCACGCGGCGGTGCACTGGCGGGCGCTCAACAAGGAGACCGGCGCGAAGGTCGACGGACGGATCATCAACACCGTCTCCGGCGCCGGCCTGACGGGCAACTTCGGCCAGTCCAACTACGCGCCGGCGAAGGCCGCGATCGCCAGCCTCACGCAGACGCTGAGCCTCGAGCTCTACAAGATGGGCGTCACCGTGAACGCCGTCGGCCCCGCGGCCGCGACCCGCATCACCGGCACGATGCCGAACGCCCCCGCAGTCATCGAGGCCGACGAGGTCCCCGAGGGCGAGTGGAACCGGATGGACCCCTCCGTGTCGTCGCCGCTCGTGGCCTGGCTCGCGAGCGACGAGGCCGATCACGTCACCGGCCAGATCATCCGCGCCGTCGCCGAGAACATCATCCTGATGGAGGGCTGGACCGACGGCGCCACCATCGGCAACGGCGGCAAGCGCTGGGACGCCACGAAGCTGGGCATGCAGCTGGCGACCGACGTGTTCCGCACCCGGGCGCCCGGCCTCCGGTACTGACGACCCCGTCGCCCTGATCCACGGATCGGTGCGGCATCGTCCCCATTTCGTTGTGCCGAAC
>JAEVZA010000421.1 GCA_023392475.1 Actinomycetes bacterium
GCGTGGACCTCGGACGCGCGGGTCGAGCCGACCGGCGGCGACCGCACGGCGATCGACGCCGCGCACGCGCAGTGGCGACGCGCGGTCGACCGGTCCAGGGGCTGGGCGCTCGGCTGACGCGGCGCGGCGGACGCTCAGGCGAGGCGGACGCTCAGGCGAGGCGGGCGAGCGACTCGAGCACCGCGCGCTCGCGCCCGCGCAGCGGGACGTCCTCCCGCGACACGACGAGCGCTGGGCCGCCCTCGCCGAGGCGCACCACGGCCAGCTCGTGCAGGTCCGCGGGCGTGTCCCCGCTGAGGATCCCCGCGACGAACGCCGCGATCCACCCCTCGGCCGGGAGGTCCTCGCCGTCGGCCACGAGGACGCGTGCGGCGTCGGGATCCACGAGCGCGGCCCAGTGGGCGCGGAGGAGGTGGCGGGCCCCGCGCACGAGCTCGGCGAGTCGGACGTCGCCCGTGAGCCCGTGCAGCGCGACGGCCACGTCGAGCGCGAGCACCGTCGGATCCGGCGGCGGCCCGTCGAGCCGACGCACGTCCTCGACGTCCACGCCGTCCACCTGGCCGATCTCGGCCAGGAGCAGGTCCACGAGGTCGTCCTCGGGCAGGTCCACGACCAGCTCGTCGACCGCGCGGCCGGCGCCGCGCTCGATGATGTCGATCCCGATGACGTCGCCGCGGACCGCACCGATCCTCGACGCCACGGATCCGAGGACGCCGGGCCGGTCGGGCAACCAGACGCGGACGACGAGGGTGGCCACGCCGGGCAAGGTAACCGAGGCGTGTGTCAGGAGCGTGACGGCGGCGTGAACCGGGGCCCGGCGCCCGGGACCGATCCCCTTGACCGACCGGTCAAGTCCTGCTGCTAGCGTTCGACGGATGTCACGTCGGCTGACCCCGAGGGGCAAGGAGCGCCGGGCCCAGCTCATCGCGTACGCCACCGAGCGGTTCGCGGCCGACGGCTACCACCCCACGTCCGTCGCCGACATCGTCGACGGCCTGGGCGTGGGCAAGGGCGTCTTCTACTGGTACTTCTCCTCCAAGGAGGAGCTGTTCGTCGAGATCCTGCGCACCGCGCAGAAGGACCTCCGGCGCCGCCAGCAGCGGGCGATCGAGGGCGTCGACGACCCGGTGCGCCGCCTCGAGCTGGGCATCCACGCCGGCGTGCTCTGGATGGCCGAGCACCCCGACCTGCGCCGTCTGTTCGAGTTCGCCCGCACGGAGCAGACCTTCGCCAAGGCGATGCGGACCGGGCAGTCCGTGCTCGTCAGCGACGCCGTCGAGCACCTCAAGGCGGCGATCGTCGAGGGGCGCATCCCCGATCGGGACCCGGAGGCGCTCGCCCTCGGCATCCTCGGGGTCACGAACGTGATGACCACCGTCTACATCGACGAGCGGGGTGCGGCGCCGGAGCTCGCGGCCGACCTCGTCGTCGCGTTCTGCATGGAGGGCATCGGCGGCCACCGCTGAGGCGGCTGGTGCGGGTCAACCCAGCTTGGTGAGCGCCCGCTTCAGGTTCCGGGTGGCCTGGTTGGTGCGCTGCTCGTTCTCGATG
Organism: Actinomycetes bacterium; assembly: GCA_023392475.1. Lineage (GTDB taxonomy): Bacteria > Actinomycetota > Acidimicrobiia > Acidimicrobiales > Microtrichaceae > JAEVZA01. The sequence goes on from JAEVZA010000421.1 coordinate 1,552, forward strand.
AGCGCGAACCGGACGTGGCCCTCGCCGCCGGGACCGAACCCGACGCCGGGCGACAGCGCGACCTGCGCCTCCCGCACGAGGTACGAGCAGAACTCGACCGAGCCCATCTCGAGGTACGGCTCCGGGATCGGCGCCCAGGCGAACATCGTGCCCATCGGCGGGTCGATGTCCCAGCCGATGCGGGCGAGGCCGGCGCACAGCGCGTCGCGCCGGGCCTGGTAGATCGCGTTCACCTCGACCGGGTAGTCCTGCAGCTCGTTCATCGTGACCGTGGCCGCGATCTGGATGGGCTGGAAGGTGCCGTAGTCGAGGTACGACTTCAGCTTGGCGAGCGCGGCGATGACCTCGGGGTTGCCGAGCATGAACGCCATGCGCCAACCGGCCATCGAGAACGACTTCGTCATCGAGTAGAGCTCGACCGCCACCTCCTTCGCGCCCTCGGCCTGGAGGATGGAGGGCGGGCGGTAGCCGTCGAAGCCGAGGTCGGCGTACGCGTTGTCGTGCACGAGCAGGACCTCGTGCTCCCGGGCGAAGTCGACCACCCGCTGCATGAACTCGAGGTCCACGCACGTGGTGGTCGGGTTGTGCGGGAACGACAGCACGATCACCCGCGGCTTCGGGTGCGAGTACTCCCACTGCTCGACCATGTTGGCGAAGAACTCGTCGCCGGTGCCGAGCGGGATCTCGCGGACGTTCGCGCCGGCGAAGAGCGGGCCGAAGATGTGGATCGGGTAGCTCGGCGACGGCACGAGCGCGACGTCGCCCTTCTCGAGCAGCACCCACATCAGGTGGGAGAACCCCTCCTTGGCGCCGATCGTGGCGATGACCTCGGTGTCGGGGTCGAGCTCCACGCCGAAGCGGTGGCGGTAGTAGCCGGCCGCGGCCTCGCGGAGCTTGGGGATGCCCCGGGAGGCGGAGTAGCGGTGGTTCCGCTCGTTGTGCGCGGCCTCGGCCAGCTTGTCCACCGCGATCTGCGGGGAGGGCAGGTCGGGGTTGCCGAAGCCGAGGTCGATGATGTCGGCCCCCTCGCGCCGGGCGGCCACCTTCAGCGAGTCGATGATCGTGAAGACGTACGGCGGCAGCGAGGTGATCCGGCGGAACTCCATGTCGCGCCACGCTACCGCCCGGCCCCCGGCGCCCCCGAACAGGTTCCGGCCCCGGATCCGCCCGCCTCAGGTGGCGTGGGTCACGCCCGGAGGTGGTCCGCGGCGAGCAGGCCGGCGCCGAGCGCGCCCGCCTCGGGCCCGCCGGGCGAGCCGAGCACGTGGACCTCGCGGTGGGCGACCGCCACCGGGAACCGCTGGGCCAGCGCGGCCCGCACCCGGCCGAGCAGCTCGTCGCCGGCGGCGATGAGGCCGCCGCCGAGGACCACGACCTCGGGGTCGAGCAGGACGATCAGGTTGGCGACACCGAGCGCGACCCAGCCGGCGTACGTGTCGAACACGGCCCGGGCGCCGGGGTCGCCGGCCGCGACGAGGGCGGTGACGTGCTCGCCCCGGAGCTCGGCCGGGTCCTTGACCGCGGCGGCCAGCCCCGGTGCGTCGCCCGACTCGACGGCGAGCCGGGCGAGGCGGGCCAGACCGGCGCCCGAGGCGTACCGCTCCCAGCAGCCGCGCTGGCCGCACGGGCACGGCGGCCCGTCGGGGTCGACGACCATGTGGCCCGGCTCCCCCGCGAACCCCGTGGCGCCGTGCACGAGGCGGCCGTCGACCACCAGCCCGCCGCCGATGCCCGTGCCGAACGTGACGCCCACGAGGTGCCGCGCCCACGGGGCGAGGACCGCGTGGGCGGCGACCGCCATGCAG